>JAUQVX010000001.1:0-300000 GCA_039794565.1 Gloeomargarita sp. SRBZ-1_bins_9
GTTGGAATGAGGCTTTAGCAAAAACCCTATCCAGGAAAGTTTCCCCCTGGGTCCTGTTAAACAGGGAAAACTTTCCTGGGTTTATTCCTGTATTCCGGGGCGACCGGCAACATGACAGAAACCCCGTCGGGAAGCCGTTTTCTTGGTAGGAAGGGGTAGGGAGGATTTAACAAAATGGAAGGTTATCTCGGAGGATGGTGAGATGGTGTTCGATCGGTCCATTTTCCGCCTGGGCTACCTGTTCTAATCGGCTGGCAATGATCTTGGCCCGCTCCTGGGCGCTCCGAACATTAGCGGGGGGCACCCGGAAGAGTTCTTGACCATCCAGAACAACGGGGGCTGTTTCTTCGGCTACAGTAGGGGTGGGACTGGACGTTTGCGCCCACGTTACCGGCGCCAGGGTGATGAGCACAGCCAGAACAAAGCCCATCCCCCAACGCCAGCATCCCATGTTCTGCCCTTTGTCAACTGCTGCTATCTTTACGCCTTTGCATTATAAGCGATGCGTAACTCCCGCCTCTCCCTGGAAGGACTCCCCATTGACCTATGCGCCGATTACGTCCAGCTTTTGTACCGCCGTTTACAGCAGGGGCAAGGCACCCATGTGGTCACCCTCAATGCGGAAATGGTCATGCAGGCTCGCCGTCAACCGGCCCTCAAAACGGTCATCCAGCGGGCGGAGTTGGTCGTACCGGATGGGGTGGGCATCACCCTGTATCTCCGGTTGCGGGGGCAGGGCACTTACCACGCACCAGGGATTGATTTAGTGGGTCAAATTCTCAGCCGGCTGCAGGGGGAAGCGGTTTTTTTTCTGGGGGGAGCGCCGGGGGTGGCCGAAAAAGCCGTCCACTACTGGCAACAACGCAATCCTCAGCTCACCATCGCCGGCTATCACCACGGTTATTTCACTCCGGACGAAGAACGGGCCATTTTGGATACGTTGATCCAAAAACAACCGCGTCTGATTCTGGTGGCCATGGGGGTACCGCGCCAGGAATTGTGGATTGCCCAGCACCGGTCCTGTTGTCCCCAGGCGGTGTGGGTCGGTGTTGGCGGCAGTTTTGACATTTGGGCCGGGCTAAAAAAACGGGCGCCTCGCTGGGTGCGGCGTTTGTACCTGGAGTGGGCCTTTCGCCTGTACCAGGAGCCCTGGCGCTGGCGGCGGATGTTGGCACTGCCCCAATTCGTCTGGCAGGTGTTGTTACCGGCTTGGTGGAGCGGTTAAAGGCAGCCTGTGATGATAAACCGGGCACGTGCGCTGACGCAGTCCACGGCTGACTACCCGCAGCGGTCCTAGGCCCTCGGCATCCGCCCGGCAGACATCACCGACCACAGCGGGCGCAAACTGCCACCCAGTTGACCGTTCCCTGTCTCAAGGACGGGTGGCCGTCACTGCCGTCAACCAATCCAGCCATGGCGCCACCAACCACTGCCAGCCCACCTGCAGGCGATGTTTAAGCGTCGGTAACCGCCACAGATACACCAACCGCCGAGCAATGTAGGCCAAAGGCCCCCGCAACTGTAATCCCAACCCCGACAGGGCCGCGTCTTCCACCCCCAGCGTCAACATTTCCCCCAAATGGAAGTAGCGAAACGGCAGGAGCGAACGCCCCGTCACCAACGCCCACAAATTCCACGCCGCGTAATCCGCCTGTTGGAATGCCGCCTGGGCCGTCCGGGGTACCGCCTGTCCCTGTTCATCCACACAGGCCGCAATATCCCCTAGCGCCAACACCTGGGGATAATCTGGCAACTGCAACGTCGGACGCACCACCAGCCGGCCCTGGTCATCGTGGAGCGTGGGCAAATCGGCAATCCACCCCGGCGTGGTCACCCCGGCCGTCCAAACCACTAGGTCCACCGGCAACACATCCAACTGGTCCTTGTAATTCAACGTAATACTCTCCTCCGTCATGGCCGTAACGGTCGTGGCCAAGTTTAACCAGATGCCCCGTCTTTCCAGGGCCGCCTGGGCCGCCTCCCGGGCAAAGGGAGAAAAAGTCTTGAGAATTTCCTGTCCCCGTTCTACGAGCCGCACCCGGCCCCGGGGTCCCAACAGGTCCGCCAGCTTACAGGCTAACTCAATCCCACTCGGCCCCGCCCCGACCACCACCACCCGCACCACCCCCTCCTGGCGCAGCAACAGCCGCAGCCGTTCCCGCAACCGCTCCGCATCCGCCAAAGTCCGAAACTCCAGGGCGTGTTCCTGCAATCCGGGAATCGGCGGCTTACGGGTTTCGGCCCCCACTGCCAGCACCAGGTAATCCCCCGTGATACTTTGGCCGTTAGCCTCCACCCGTCGCTGGAGCAAATCCACCCCCTGCACCTGGACCTGGTGGAACCGCACCGGCGTATCCGCCAGCAACTCCTCGTAGGGGGGCGCTACCTCCCAGCTTTGCATCTCCCCCGTCACCACCTCGTACAACAGGGGCGAAAACAGGAAATGCCGTTCATTGCTGAGCAAAACAATCTCCGGGCGCGTGCCGTCCGTCCAAGGAAACTGACACAGGTTCAGCGCCGTGTACAACCCACCGAACCCGCCCCCAACGATGACAATGCGACCGGCAGTCATGCCCCCGCCTGCTGACAAACCAAGGCTATCCTAGCATTCCTAGCCCAGCACCGCCAGCACGTAAATCAGCCCAAACAAAATCACCCAAATCCCATCCACAAAATGCCAGTAAATCTCCGCCAGCACCGGGCCGGTATGTTTTTGCGCCGTGTAATGCCCCGGGACATAAGACCGCCCGATCACCCCCAAAATCAACAGGATGCCCACCAGCACATGCAACCCGTGAAACCCCGTCATCACGTAAAAACAATTGGCAAAAACATTGGTGGTCAACCCATACCCCAGGTTGAGATATTCATACACCTGCCCCGCCAGGAAAATGGCCCCCATCAGCGCCGTCAGCCCGTACCACCGCCGCAAACCCGCCACATCCCCTTTTTTAATCGCCACATCCCCATAGTGGATCACCGCGCTACTCGACAGCAGAATTAGGGTGTTAATGGCGGGTACGAGTAACTCCACCTCCGTATCTTCCGGGGGCCAGGCCGGGTACTCCGACCGGAAGATCAAAAACACCGCAAATAATGCCCCAAACATCAAAGATTCCGACACCAGGAAAACCAACAACCCCATGACCCGCAAATCCGGGTGTTCGTCGTGGGCAGGCAATGCCGTTGGTGTCATCGGTGCAGTCGTCATCGCTTATCCCTCCTAAACTTCTGCCCGTTGCTTGCCGTAGTCATAGGGACCGTGGGTCAACACCGGCAACTGGTGCCAATTTTCGATCAAAGGCGGCGAATCCGTCGTCCACTCCAAAGTCAAAGCCTGCCAGGGATTGCCACCCGCTTTGGGTCCCCAGCGCCAGCTCCAAATGACGTTGATCAAAAAAGGCACCACCGAGAACGCCAAGATAAACGCCCCAATTGTGCAGATTTGGTTCAGGGTCGTGAACTGGGGATCATACATCGCCACCCGACGCGGCATCCCTTGCGTCCCCAGCACGTGCATCGGCAAAAAGGTGATATTGGCCCCGATCAACGTCAAAACAAAATGAATTTTCCCCAGGGTTTCATTCAGCATCCGGCCCGTCATTTTCGGGAACCAGTGGTAAATCCCCGCATACAGACCAAAAACCGACCCCCCAAAGAGCACGTAGTGGAAATGAGCCACCACATAGTACGTATCGTGGACATGGACATCCACCGGCGCCGTCCCCAGCGTCACCCCGCTCAAGCCACCAACAACAAACATAATTAATAAGCCGATGGCAAACAACATGGCGCTGGTGTAGCGAATCTTGCCCCCCCACAGCGTCGCCGTCCAACTAAAGATTTTCACGCCCGTCGGCACCGCCACAATCAGGGTTGAGATGGTGAAAAACATACGCATCCAGGGCGGCGTCCCGCTGGTGAACATGTGGTGCACCCAGACAAACAACCCCACAAAACAAATCACCATGCTGGAACTCAAAATCGCCCGGTAACCAAAGATCGGCTTGCGGGCATGGACCGGGATCACCTCCGACATGATCCCAAAAATGGGCAAGATCATCAGGTACACCGCTGGGTGGGAATAAAACCAGAACAGGTGCTGGTAAATAATCACATTCCCGCCCGCATCCGGCTTGTAAAACGACGTGCCGAAATTAATATCAAACAGCAACAGAATCAGACCGATTGCCAAAACTGGTGTAGAGAGCAACGTCAAAATAGAGGTTGCCAGCATGGCCCAGCAAAACAGGGGCATTTTATCCCAGGGCATGCTCGGCACCCGCAGCTTGGCCATCGTCACGATGAAATTGACCGCCCCCAGAATAGACGACGTTCCCGCCAGCACGATACTCAAGCACCACATGGACTGGGCCATCGGCGCGGTGATCAAACTCAAGGGGGGATAGGCCGTCCACCCCGCCTGCGCACCCCCAAACAGAAAACTTCCCAGTAGCAACAACCCCGCCGGGGGCAACAGCCAAAACGCCAACGCATTCAAGCGGGGAAACGCCATATCCCGCGCTCCGATCATCAAGGGCACCAAATAGTTGCCGAAGCCCCCAATCGCTGCCGGCACAATCCAGCCAAAAATCATAATCGTGCCGTGGTTGGTCAGCAGGGCGTTATACAAATTGGGGTCAATCACATCGGGGTCAGGGGTATAAAGTTCCGTGCGCATCACCACCGCCATCAGTCCCCCGATGAGATAAAACACAAAGGAAAACACCAGGTACTGGATGCCGATGACCTTGTGGTCGGTGTTGAACGTGAAGTAGTGATACCACCTCCAGGCCTTGGGATGGTTCTCCGGAACCACCGACATATCGTGCGAGATAGGAATTTGCGCTTGGGCCATGGTCTCCCCCCTTGTCACATAAACTACTGATGATCGGTGTTGACCGCCACCGTTGAAGCCATATCAGGATTTTGGGCAGCCAGATTTTCCGCCAGCCATTTTTCGTAATCCTCCTGGGTATGGACATGCACCCGCGTACGCATCGCCCCGTGATAGGCTCCACACAATTCCGCACAAACGACCGGGTAATCCCCTACCTTGGTGGCCGTAAACCGCAAGACCGTATCTTGGCCGGGGATGGCATCCTGCTTCAGACGAAACTGGGGCACCCAAAAGGAATGAATCACATCCGCCGATTTGATGTTGAGCTGCACCGTTTTATGCACCGGGATATGCAATTCACCCGACACGATGCCCTCGGGATAGTTAAAAATCCAGGCATACTGCATGCCCGTCACCGTGACCGTCACATCCGGTTCGCCACTGCCGCCAAAACCGTACTTCGGCCTTGAGGATTCCCCCTCATCGCTGACCAGGTGGGCAGTGGCAGAGTGTTGATGCCCCATCAGCAGATGATTCCCGCCACCGCCGCCCACGGCAAAACCGCCCATTTCCGTAAACACCTGCACGCTGTACACCCCCAGGACGATAACGATCACCGCCGGGATCAGCGTCCAGTAGGCCTCCAGAGCAAAATCCCCCTCTATCGGCACCCCATCCCCCTCCTCCCCTGGCCGCCGCCGGAATTGCACCGCAAAAATGAGAATGGTACCGGCCACCAGAAGAAACAGGGCCGTGGCAATCATCAACATCAGCTTGAAAAAGTCATCCACCAGGGGTGCCTGCGCAGACGCCTGCTCGGGGAAAAGGGACACGTGATTCCCCACCCAGATCGCCACCAGCGTGACCAGGACCCCGACCGTCAGCGTCCAAATCGCCGTCGGTATCCGTTGCATGGTTCAGGCCCCCACCTTGACCTCAGCACTACCGGTTGTAGCACGGTTATTTTCGCCTGCCGGAGAAATCTCCAGGTATTTTTAAGATTGTGGGTCTTACCCCGGGGATTCACGGCAACTTGAGGCCTATGACCCTCTAATCGGCAGCCCCTGCGTAGGTTCTGACAAGTATTTTTCCATCGGGATGACAGGATTTGAACCTGCGACCCTCTGCTCCCAAAGCAGATGCGCTACCAAACTGCGCTACATCCCGCTGCTCTCAATCTTAACCTAAGGATGCTTGAGATTTGGTAAAGTTCGGGTTGAAATGGGGAAATCCCTTTTAGGATGCAAATAACGCTAGGAGGAACGGGGATGGCCACAGTCGCAGCAACCCTGATTGACAGTATCCGGGCCTGGGAAATCCTGGATTCGCGGGGGCGGCCCACGCTGGCGGTGCAGGTCAATCTGGCGGATGGGGATGTGGGGGTGGCGATGGTCCCCAGTGGCGCCTCCACCGGAACCTTCGAGGCCCACGAACTCCGGGATGGGGACCCGCAGCGCTACGGGGGAGCCGGTGTGCTCAAGGCGGTCGCCAATGTGATGGAGGTCATCGAACCGGAACTCCTGGACATGGACGCCCTGGACCAGCAGGCCATTGACCAAACCCTCATTGACCTGGATGGGACGCCCAACAAGAGCCACTTGGGGGCCAATGCCATCCTCGGGGTTTCCTTAGCCGTGGCCAAAGCCGCCGCTAACGCCCTAGGGTTGCCCCTGTACCGCTATCTGGGGGGTCCCCTGAGCCACGTCCTGCCGGTGCCCCTGATGAATGTGCTCAACGGCGGCGCCCATGCCGATAACAATGTGGACATCCAGGAGTTCATGATTGTGCCGGTGGGAGCGCCCACTTTCCGGGAAGCCCTGCGCTGGGGAGCAGAAGTCTTTGCCACCCTGAAAAAAGTCCTCAAGGAGAAGAAACTCAGCACCGGCGTAGGCGATGAAGGGGGCTTTGCGCCGCATTTAGGTTCCAACCGGGAAGCCCTGGAACTCCTGGTGCAAGCCATCGAGCGGGCAGGGTACCAACCGGGAGAGCAAATCGCCCTGGCCCTGGATGTAGCCGCCAGCGAGTTTTTCCAAAACGGTCAGTACACCTACGATGGTCAACCCCATAGCCCCCAAGACCTCATGAATTACCTGGCCGAGTTGGTGCAGGACTATCCCATCGTTTCCGTGGAAGATGGCCTGGCGGAGGAGGACTGGGAACATTGGCAAATCCACACCCAGCAATTGGGGAACCGGGTGCAACTGGTGGGCGATGACTTGTTTGTGACTAATCCCACCCGCCTGCAGAAGGGGATTGACCTGGGGGTAGCTAACGCCATTCTCATCAAACTGAACCAGATCGGCACGGTGACCGAAACCCTGCACACGATGAACCTGGCCATCCGTCACGGTTACCGCTGTGTGGTTAGTCACCGGTCGGGTGAAACGGAAGACACCACCATCGCTGACCTGGCGGTAGCCACCAACGCCGGGCAGATCAAAACCGGTTCTTTGTGCCGCAGCGAACGGGTGGCCAAATACAATCGGCTCCTGGAAATCGAAGAGGAGTTGGGCAACCAGGCTGCCTATGCTCCCCGCGTTGGCCTCGGCCCCCAAGCCCGCCGTTAGCGAAAGCCCACCGCCGCCTGCCAGACAAACGCCAGGAGTAAAAACAGCACCGGGATAATCGGCAGGACATCCACGATGGGGTCAAAAATAGCGTAAGCCTCGGGTAGTTTGGCCAGCACTAGGGTCCATTCCATAAGCAACAGCCATCAGGTTCTCTTCATAGATTACCACCTGGAGGCTAGGCGCGGATCGAACCATCGGGCATCTTAGCGCCGCTCAGGTCCACCCCCGCCAGAATCGCCCGTCCCAGGTTGGCCTTGGTTAAATCCGCCCCGCTTAAATCCGCCCCGCTCAGGTTAGCCTGGGCAAGATTGGCGCCGCTAAGGTTGGCCCCCTCCAAACAGGCGCCGCTCAAATTGGCCTGGCTGAGGTTGGCCCCCGACAAATCCGCCCCCTGTAAACAAGCCCCCACAAAAATGGCATTGTTCAAAATGGCGCCGCTAATGGTCTCCCGCCGGAGGTTGGCACTGGCGTTTAACACAATCCCCCGCAGGTCAGCCCGGATGAGCACCACCCGCGTCATACAGGCTCGGGTGAGATTGGCTTCGGTGAGATTGGCGCCGCTGAGATTGGCTTCGCTGAGGAGCACCCGCGTCATACTGGCCTGGGTCAACTGGGCATCGCGCAAGTTACAACCGCTGAAATCGGCGCCGCTGAAATCCGCCCCCTGGAGATGGATCCCCCGCAAATTGGCGCTGCGCAGATTCACCCGGCTGAGGTTACAACCATCCAAAACCGGCCCGTTTAACGTAGCCTCGCTCAGGTCTGCCCCACTCAGATTGGCCCCGCTCAAGTTCGCCCAACTCAAATCAGCCCCACTTAGGTTGGCCCCGCTCAAATTGGCTTCCCGTAAATCCGCCTGGATGAGCTTGACCTTGAGGCAGTTGCTGAGACTCAAATTGGCCCCCCGGAAACAGGCCCCGCTGGCATTGCTCCACACCAAATCACACCCTTGCAGATTAATCCCGCTCAGGTCCATGTGGATTAAGACCGCTTCACTCAAGTTGAGCCGCCCGAAGTCCCGTTTACCCTGTTGGTAATGGCGCAACAGTTCCTCCGGCTCCATCAACCCCACCTCTAGCAGGCTAGCCCACTTCCATCACCCTAGCAGATTCGAAAACCGATAGCAGTGCGCCCCACCACCAAGTGGGATTACGGATTTGTGTCGCATTACGTATTTATTCACAAAATTTATAAAAAATGTTTCTTGTAGGAATTGTACTAAATTATGCATTACATCAATTCCAGTAATTTTTGGTTATAAAGCTATTTCCAGCCAAGCAATGATTAAAGCTTTTTGAGAAGTCCCGGTGATTGTAGGGGGGTTGCGGAGACGGTTTTTACGGAGATTGCGGGAGGTTGCGGTGGTGGCGAATAAATTTCTTTCGTTAAATTAAAACTACTTGCTAAATGATGTGATTCGGTAACGATTTTACGGATTCCACACAAGGAACGGTGGGGCGATGGCACAGGAACAACTACTCAAGGCACTTTTGGCGACCAAGCGGGAACAGGGCACGGGGTGTTGGGTTCTCCAGTTGGGGTCGGCGGTTTGGCAGTTTTATGTGTTTATGGGGCGATTGGTCTATGCAACAGGGGGTGTGCATCCGGTACGGCGCTGGCGACGGTTGTGGCCCCAGTACTGCCAGGAGATGCCGATGTCTCAGCTGCCAGCGGACCCGTGGCCGTGGGACTATGGGATGGTCGTCCAGGCGGTGGCAGCGGGGGCGATGACCAAGGAGCAGGCGCAAGCCTATGTGCAGGCCTGGTCCCAGGCGACATTGTTGGAGTGTTTGACCACCTGGGAGGGGCAGCCGGGGGAGGTGCAGTTGACCTGGCAGGCCGGACCAACCCTACCCCAGCGCTGGATGTTGGTGCAGGTGGATTACTGGTGGGAGGAGGTACAGCCCCAGTGGCGGCGGTGGCAGGCTGCGGGGGGTATTCGCTGGGAGCAGGCACCGGTGATTGACCGGCGGGGCCAACTGAAAAATCTGGTCTCTCCGGCGGCCTATCAGTATCTCACCCAGGTGTTGGATGGCCGTTCCACGTTCTGGGAGATTGCCCAGCGGGTGGGACGACCGGTGGAACAGGTGGCGGCGTCGTTGCGTTCTTTGATCCAGGATGGGGTAGTGATTCTCAAGGACGTGCCGGATTGGCCGCCGCCGGTGGTGCACGTAATCAAACCAGAACCGCAGCGCCCCTTGATTGCCTGTATTGACGACAGTCCGCTGGTGGCCCAGGCCCTACGCCATATCCTGGAACCCTTGGGTTACGAGGTCTGGGGGGTAACCGACCCGCTGCGTTCATTGTCCCAGTTGCTCCAGCGGCGGCCTGTGTTGATTTTTTTGGACTTGGTGATGCCGCAAACCAACGGCTACGAGGTCTGTAGCGTCCTGCGCAAGTCGGCGGCGTTTCAGCAGACGCCCATCGTCATCCTCACGGGGCAAGGGACGGTGATCGACCGGGTGCGGGCCAAACTCTGTGGTGCCAATGATTTCCTGGCCAAACCGCCGGCAGCGGAGCGGGTGGTGGAGGTGGTTCAACATCTGCTACGTCAGCCCCAGGAACCCGCCATGGCTGTTGCTAGTTAGCGCCACAGTCGGTTTTCCAAATCCCGCACTTGCCGTTCCAGGCGGTCAATCCGGCCCCGTAGCTCATCCACTTCGCTTTGGTGGGCCAGGCCCAACTCCCGGAGAATATCGCGCGTTTGCCGCCGCAGCCGGGTTTCCCAGTCCGGGCCTTGGGTCACTCGCCCCACCAATTCGTTGATCAAGGCAGTGGCCTGGTCAGGACGCAAACGCCCGCTTTGGACCCATTCGTCGCTGACTTCCCGCACCTTGTCCATCACCAGGGCCGTGGCGCCAATTCCCAAAAGCAGCAATTGCCGTAGCAGATTGTCCTGTTCCATAATTGGGGATGACGGTACGTCTCCTATTCTGACAGATGGGTTGGCGTCAGGGGATAGGGGTGCTATTGCTCCTGGGCTGGTTGGGGGGGAGCGGTCTGGCCCTGGCCCAGGAACCCCTGTGGTTGGAACTGGTGCTCAGTCAGCGGCAACTTTATGTCTGGCGGGGACGGCAACTGGTGCGGCGCTATCCGGTGGCGGTGGGCAAGCCGGGTTGGGAAACACCCCAGGGCAACTTTGTGGTGCAAACCAAGGTGAAAGACCCGGTCTGGCAAAGTTTTACGGATAACCGCCTCATCCCCGCCGGTCACCCGAAAAATCCCCTTGGGCGTCACTGGATTGGTTTTTGGAGCGATGGGGTGGATGCGATTGGGTTTCACGGCACCCCCTACCCGGAAACGATTGGCAAAGCCGTCAGCCACGGTTGCGTGCGTCTGCATCCCCACCACATCGCCGAACTGTTTGAGTGGGTGGACATCGGTACGCCGGTGCGGGTTAGACGTTGACCGGCAACCGTTGATAAACCTGGTGCACCACCTGGGCTATCCGTTCGACGCCCCGTTCGATCTCGGCCACCGTCGCCGTGAGGCTGATGCGCACACACTGGCGGGTGTGGGGCCATTCCTCCCGTAAGCCGGGGAAAAAGGTGTGTCCGGGCACCACAATGACCCCCGCCTGTTTCAGGAGCTGATACAGTTCCCAGTCGCTGATGGGCAAATCCCGCAGCCATAACCAGGCGAATACCCCCCCCTCCCCCCGGTGCAAAAACCACGGCAAATCAGGGGGCAACTCCGCCCGCAACCCCGCCGCCAGGACCGCAAACTTGTGCTGGTAGTGGGGCCGGATCACTGTTTCTGCAAGATGGGCCAGTTGACCGGAACGGATCGCCTGGGCGGCCAAGGCCTGACCGTAGCGCGAGGCATGAATACAGGCATTGGTGAGAAATCCCTCCAACACCCGCAGGACGCCCTCATCGCCGATGGCAATCCCCACCCGCTCCCCCGGTAACCCTGCCTTGGAAAGACTGATGCAGTGGACGATATTGGGGCCAAACACTGGTGTCATGGGGGTGAAATTCAAGGCAGGGTAGGGCGCAGCGTAGGCGGAATCCACAAATACCGGTACCTCCCACCGGGCCGCCAGGGCCGCTATCTGCCGCACTTCCCCTTCTGACAACACATTGCCGGTGGGATTGCAGGGGCGGGAAAAAATCACACAGCCGGTGCGCCCATCAAACTGGAGCTGCTCAAAGTCGGGGCGGTACTTGAATTCGTGGGCCTGTTCATCCACCTCCAGCGCCGGTCGCACCGCCCGCAGGGATTCTGGCACCAGACAAATCCCTCCATACCCAGTGTAGTCAGGACTCAAGGGCAAAACGATTTCCCGCCCCGCTCCCCCAAAGGCATTGGCAGCAAAAAAATACAGGGCTTGGCTACCCGGCGTCACCAGCACATTGCGGGGGGTCAAGTTTAGGCCATAGCGCTGGTTGAAATCGGCCACCACCGCCTCAATCAAAGGTTGATACCCCTGGCTGGCCCCATACCGGCAAACCACTTCGCCATAGTCCGGGCTGGCCAGCAGGTTCTGGGTACAGTCGCGCCATAGTTGCTCCACTTCCGGCAGGATCACCGGGTTGCCCGCGCTGAGATTGATCAAATCCTCCCCCGCCCGGGCCTGCAAGGTTTCCACGATGTCTTTCATAATGGCCCGTACCCCAGTTAGCCGGGTCATGGTGGCGCCAAAATCGCTCAGTCGCGGGTTGATCATGGAGCTAAAACACCAGCCAACAGGCTCAAATAATGCCTATTTTAGCGGGGGAAGGGCCTATCTGCGCCCTAGTTAGAGCTAACCATGATCACCCAGGTACCCACCGGTCGCGGCAGGGGAATATCCCCCGGACTCAACACCCGCAGGTTGAAGAAAAACATACCGATATTGCGGGGGTTGCGCACGTTGGAGAGGATGATTTCCACCGGGGTATCCGCCGGCACCGGTTCGGCCATGGCGATCCGCAGCTCACGGTTTTCCCGGTCCCAGACCACTTCGCCGATGCGGAACTTTTGTTGGGTTCGGCTGCGCAGCACCTCCACGGCCTTGGTATCAAACTCACCCCGGAAGTTCTCGGGATAGCTGATGTGGTATTCGGAGATGGCGATCCGCTGGCGGGGCACTTGCAGGTAGTAGCGGTCCCAATCACCGATCCGGCCCGAATCGGCGCTGTAACGCAATTCCTTCTTGGGGCCTCCCCAGAGGGTCCAGCCGGAACCCTGCGCCCGCCCTACTGCCGGCATCAGCAGGACGCTCCCCACCGCTATACTCGCCAAGAACCACCGTTGCCACATGGTCACTTTCCCCTAAGCAGTGCTAGTTCCCTTGATCCTAACACCCCCCTTTGGAGTTCCCGGCGGCCCTCCCTGTCTGCAACCGCTTTTCGAGAATGCTCCTGAATATGGGGCGCTGGCGGTTAGACTAGACAGAGAGATGCTATCTTGCCCCTAGGGTCTCCGGTGAGTTACTGTTTTAATCCGGCCTGTAGCCGTCCCCAAAATCCCGAAGGCGCCTTGACCTGTAGCAACTGCGGGGCCAGCTTGGTCTTGGTGCACCAGGGGCGACAATACCGGATGAAGAAATGTCTGGGGTGTGGGGGCTTTGGGGCAACGTTTTTGGGGGTGGAGGAGAGTTTGCCAGGGCGTCCCTTATGCGTGGTCAAGCAACTGCGCCCGCCGGTGGAAAACCCTAATGACCCCATCTACCAAATGGCCAAGGAGCTATTTGAGCGGGAAGCAGAAATTCTGGGGCGTTTGGGCAATCATCCCCAGTTGGCCAGCCTGCGGGATTACTTTACTGCTCCCCCTTACTTTTACATGGTGCAGGAGTTTGTGGATGGGCCGACGCTACAGGCGGAGGTGCGGGAAAAGGGTCCCTATGAAGAAGGGGCGGTAAAACAATTTCTGCGGCAAATCCTACCGGTGTTGCAGTATATCCACCAGCAGGGGGTGATCCATCGGGACATTAAACCGGCCAATATCATCCGGCGCCGGACCGACGGGGTACTGGTGTTGATTGATTTCGGTGCTGTCAAACAGGTCGGGCAAATTCCCACGGATGCTGATAACGAATTGACCCAGTTTGCGATTGGTACCGCAGGTTATGCTCCCCCTGAGCAATTGGCCATGCGCCCGGTGTATGCCAGTGACATCTACGCCTTAGGGGGGACTTGTCTTTATCTGTTGACTGGCAAATCACCGAAGGAGCTGGAAACGGACCCCCAGACGGGGGAAATTCGCTGGCGTCAGTATGTGCGGGTGAGCGATAGCTTTGCCCAGGTGCTGGACCGGATGCTGGCGGTATCCCTGAAACAGCGCTATGCCACGGCGGGGGCCGTCCTGCGGGCCTTGGACCTGGAGCCCTACTACGACAGTTTGGTCAAAGGCCGACGCGCAGCACCAGAAACGGAGACGCCCCCACCCCCACCGGCGGAGGACGGTTTAGACAGTCGCATCAGTCGTCTGGCGGCAGCCATTCGCGCCCGGAAGGCCCGCGCCCTGCAGGCGGAAGCTGGGGAGTCGGACGGCAGCAAGCTTAGCCCAGTGCGGTTGAGGGAAGCCCTGCGCCAAGGGAGAAAGGACTTTGCTGGCGCTGATTTCCGGGAGTACGATTTGCAGGGCCAGGTGATGGTGGGCTGCATTTTGACTGAGGCCGTCTTGACGAGAGCCAATTTGCGGGAGTGCATCCTGGAGGAGGCCAATTTGAGCCGGGCCAATCTCCAGGGGGCCAATTTGCAACGGGCGAACCTGCACAAGGCCTACCTGAGCTTTGCCAATTTACAGGGGGCGGATTTGCGCCATGCCGATTTGACGGAGGCTTACCTGCGTAACGCTAATTTGCGGGATGCCAATCTCTGCGGGGCGAATTTAGAGGGTGCTCTGGTGTCAGCAGAGCAGTTGGCGGTGGCCCGCACCAACTGGGCGACGAAACTGCCAGTGGGGATGCGCCGAGGCACCTGGTGGCGACTCTAGTCGGATTGTCAGGGGGGAAACGAAAGGGCTATGGTGGAAGGCGGTTGGTGTGAGGACAGACATGCCTGGAAAACCCTTGCGCTGGTGGCTGGGGAGTTTGCTGGTTGTGGGCATCAGTGGGGGTGCTTGGGGGGCAGAAACCCATGAGCCGCTCTTGCCAGGCCAGGTACCAGGGCTGCCAGATCTGCCGCCGGTGACACCGGTGCCCCCCAACTCGCCGGGCGCGCAGGACTTGCGTAACTTGCCCCCCTTATTAGCCCCCTTACTGCCGGAGGCCAACCCCCTGACGACGCCTACCCAGCCGGCAGAGTTAGAGGTGAAGATCACCCGGTCGTTGACCTTGCAGCAGGCCTTGGAGTTGGCGGCCCGCACCAACCGGGATTTACAAGCGGCTCGCGCCCAGATTGAGGCCGCCCGCGCCGGATTACGCCAAGCCCAGGCCGCCCTATTTCCCACTATCACCTTTCAATCCAATTTCCAGCGCAGTGAATCGGCCCAAGCGGAGATTGCCGACCGGGCGACCCAACAACGGGCCCAGGGTTTATTGCGTCCTGGCCGGAGTGATGGGCCTTCGACCGTTTGGGACGGTACTTTGCGCCTGACCTATAGCCTTTATGCCGGGGGACAACGGGGCGCCCGAATTCAGCAGGCTCAAGAGCAGTTGCGTCAGGCGGTGCTCAATGGGGTGCAGGTGGCCCAGGAGGTGCAACTGGCGGTGACCAACGCCTACTACGACCTGCAAAATGCCGATGCCCAGGTGGCCATTGCCCAGTCGGCGGTGCGCAATGCGGAGGTGAGCCTACGGGATGCCCAGGCGCAGTTGCGGGCGGGGGTAGGCACCCAATTTGCCGTCCTACAGGCGGAGGTGCAGTTGGCCAATGCTCGGCAACAGTTGGTCAACGCCCAGCGGGACCAGGCCGTGGCCCAGCGCCGGCTGGTGCAGCTGTTGAGCTTGGGGGAGCAGGTCAATGTCACCGCTGCCGACCCGATTGAAGTGGCCGGGACATGGCAGCTTTCTCGGGAAGAGAGCATCCTGCGGGGGTGGCAGCAGCGCCCGGAACTGCTCATTCCCCTGTCCCAGCGGCGATTCCAACAGGCGCAGCGGGAAATTGCCCTGTCTGCAATTCGCCCCAGCATTGCCCTGTTTGCCCAGACAGATTTCCTGCGGTTTTTTGAAAGCCCTACCGGCCTAGACCGGGGGGGGTTCGGTCAGGGCTACGCCTTCGGGGTGCAGTTGAGCGTTACTTTGTTTGACGGGGGGGCAGCCCTGGCGGGAGCGCGCCAAGCGGAAGCCAACATTGCCGTCGCCGACATTAACTACGCCAATGTGCGCAACCAGGTGCGGTTTCAGGTGGAGCAAGCCCTAAACGACCTGCGGGCCAACGAAGCCAATATCAAAACGGCGGCCCTGGCGCTGGAGCAGGCCAACGAGAGCTTGCGGCTGGCGCGGTTACGCTTCCAGGCGGGGGTGGGCACCCAGACGGATGTGATCAACCAGGAAAACGCCCTCACCCAGGCGCAAGGGAATCTGGTCAACGCGGTGCTGGGCTACAACCGGGCCTTGGCGGCCTTGAAGCGGGCGGTGGGGGAACCCCCTTTTAGTTTTGGGCACTGAGCCAAGCCTGAAACATCAGCACCGGCCACAGCAGGGCTTGCCAGTTGGCCCGGCCCGCCAGATGTTCCTGCCAGGTGCGTCGAATGGCCGCCACATCCCAATACCCCTGTTGCTGCAGTCGCTGGGGGTGCAAAAACGTCTCCGCCCAATCCCGCAGGGGTGGCTGGCGCAACCATTCCCCCAACGGTAAAGCGAACCCCTGTTTGGGGCGTGCCAACAGGGCCGGGGGGACATGGCGATAGAGCACCTGCCGCAGTATCCATTTGGTTTGCCCCCCCCGCACCTTGTAGTGCACCGGCAACCGCCAGGCCAGGGCCACCACCTGGGGGTCAAGATAGGGCGCCCGGGATTCCAGCCCCACCGCCATCGTCGCCCGGTCCACCTTCACCAAAATGTCATCGGGTAACTCCATCAGTGCATCCGCCAGCATCACCAGCGGCACCACTCCCCAACAAGCGGGCAATTGGGTTGCCAACTGCTCAAAAACCGTCGTTGGTTCGGTATCGGCGAGTGGTACCAGGGGCGGCGACAACCAGCGGGCCATCAAATGCCGATACAGCAGGGTGGGATGGCACTCCCGAAGGACTGCTGCCAAACGAGCTAGATTATCTGCCGGCGAGTAGTAGGGCGTCGTGAAATAGCGATCCAACCAGCGAGCCGGCAGGCGTGTGAGCACCCAGGCCAGTTGCTGCCGAACGCCCCCTGGTATGGCGGATAAAGCGCGCCAGATACGCCGGGCATACACATACTGCCGGTAGCCCCCAAACAGTTCATCGCCCCCATCCCCTGACAAACTCACCGTCACCGACCGGCGCGTCAACTCCGCCACCAGAAACGTAGGAATTTGGGAATTATCGGCCAGGGGTTCGTCGTAAATCTGGGGGAGTTTGGGAATCACGGCCATCGCCAGCGCCGGTGTGGCCATCAGTTCCGTGTGCGCCGTGCCCAGGTACTGCGCCACCCGTTTGGCCCAGGGAGCTTCGTTGTAGGCCGCTTCTGTAAACCCAATCGCAAACGTCTTGACCGGCTGGGGGGACTGCTTTTGCATCAGGGCCACGACCAACGATGAATCGATCCCCCCTGACAAAAAAGCCCCCAAGGGCACATCGGCTACCATCTGTTCCGCCACCACCTGCATTAACAGGTTCTCCAACACCTGCACCGTTTCCTGGGGGGGCAACCGCCACGGTTCTCCAGAAGTGGCCACCGCCAGCAAAGACCAGTAGGGTTGGGGTTGACAGGATTGACCGGGGTTGGGGATACGCAACCAAGTCCCCGGCGGCAATTTGTAAATGCCCTGGTAGATGCTGTGGGGGGCAGGGATGTAGCCATAGCGCAAAAGCAAATCCAACGCCTGCCGGTTAATGGCACCGGACCACCCCGGCGTACCGCGCAATGCCTTGAGTTCTGACGCAAACCCAAACCCCCAAGCCGTCCAGCCGTAATACAGGGGTTTTTCCCCCATCCGGTCCCGCGCCAGATACAGGCATTGCTCCTGGGGGCGCCACCAGGCCAGGGCAAACATCCCCCGGCAACGGGACAAACAGGTTGCCAGACCCCAATGCTCTAGCCCCACTAGCAGCACCTCCGTATCCGTCCGGCTGCGGAAGCGGTACCCTTGGGCGAGCAATTCCTGCCGTAGTTCGCCGTGGTTGTAGATTTCCCCGTTCAACACCAGCACCGACCCGGTAGGAGAGACCATCGGCTGGGTCCCCTGGGGCGAGCGGTCCAAAATGGCCAAACGCCGGTGCCCCAGCCCTACCCCTGTGCTCTCATCCACCCAAACCCCTTCCCCATCCGGTCCCCGGTGCGCCAGGGTAGCTATCATGCGCCGCACCACAGCTTCCAGACGTTCGCCCCCATCCCGGTACCATATCCCCGCGATGCCACACATTTAGGTCTCGTCCCGCACGTACACCAACCGCCAGCCCTCATAGACCGCCACCACCCGATAGGGCCGCCGGGGTTGCAGTTCCCGTCCCGGTTGCACCCAGGCCCAACTACCGGGGGGCAGGGCCGCCGCCTCGGGATACCACCGCCCTGGATAAGGCGTGTAAATACTCAGCAAAATTTGAGCTTCGTCCCCTCGGCCTTGGCGGACAAAATGCACCGTCTCTTGAGCCAAGACAGCGGCCAGCGGTTCCTGCTGCAAAAACGCCTTCACCTCCGGGCGATAGTTCCCCACCAGCCCCAGGCCCCCTAGCAACGTCAAGGTCAACCAGGGACCGGCCACCATCAACCCCAGCCAAACCCGCAGCCCCGGCCAGACCCGCCGCCAACGATAGCGCAGCAGCCAGCACAAGGGCAACAGCCCCCAACTGACCCCCAGCACCAACGCCGGCCAACGGTAGGGGGCCACCTCCGGCGCCTGTTCCACCAATCGGGGATACAGCACCGTGGTCAACAGCACCAGCGCCCCCCCCAGCACCCCTAGTCCGTAGGCCCAGGTGCGCGCCACCCAGCGGCTTTTGGCCACACCGGCGAACATCCACCCTAAGCGCACCAGCCCCAACCCCGCCCACAGGGCCAGCCAGGGCAACGCCAGCAATCCGTAATGGGGCAACCGGGTCGCCACCACACTCAACCCCCCCAGCACCACCAGCGGATACCCCAGCAGCAGACTCCGCCGCGCCGTCGGCAGCACCGGCAACCCCACCAACCCCAGCAACGGCCAAGGAAACCCCTGCACCGGCACATTCCACAGGTAATACAGGGGTCCGTTGCCCTGGCGCGTCCGCACTAAAGCCCGTCCCACGAAGCCCAGCAGCGCCTGTAGGGGTTGCCAGCCGTCCTTGACCATGACCAGCCCCAGCCAGACCAGCATAGGCAGCATGCCCAGTCCCACCCCACCCCAGAACCAGGGGTTAGGCCAATGGCCATGGCGCTTGCGTTCCCACCATAAATAGGGCAGCAGAGCCAGCAGGGGAATCAACCCCATCACACTGCGCAGGAGCAAACCCAATCCCAAACACACCCCCGCCCCCAACCGCCAGCCCTGGCTCCCCCGGGAGACTTCTTCCGCCCGCAGCAGCGCCCACACCCCCACCACCCCCAGCATCACCGTCAGAACATCTGGAGTCGCCTGCCGACTGTAGGCAAACCACAGGAAATGGAGATTCAACAGCAACGCTCCCCACCAGGCCGCCGCCGGGGCCACCAGCCGTTTCCCCAGGTCATAGAGCACCAGCGTAGTCACCAGACCCGCCAGCCGGGATGGCAGCCGCGCCGCCGTCTCACTCAACCCCCCTACCTGAAACACCCCCGCCAGCAGCCAATAGAACCCCGGCGGTTTATGGTAATGGACGGTTTCCCAGGAGCGGGGCACCAGCCAATCCCCCGAGCGCAGCATCTCCCGTGCCCGCCAGACATACAGCCCCTCGTCGTAGGGCAAAAAACTTTGCACCGGCCCCTGCCCAAACAGCAACGGCAGCACCAACAGCAGCAACGTCACATAGGGCAGCCAAACACGCCAGCGCACAGGGGCCTTAGGGATAAAAACTCAACTGCGGCAATCCCAACGTCTCCGGCCAACCCCGGGAGATATTCAGACATTGTACCGCCTGGCCCGCCTGACCCTTGAGCAGGTTGTCAATGGTGCTCATCACCACCACCCGGTCCGTATGGGAATCCAGCTCCAGACCGATATAACACATATTCGTCCCAGTTGCCCATTTAGTTTGGGGATAGACCCCCGGCGGCAGCACCCGCACCCAGGGTTTCCCCCGATAAAACGCCTGATAGATCATCAACAAATCCTCCGTCGTCAGACCCGGGTCGCGCATCTGGGCATAGACCGTCGCCAGAATTCCCCGCACCATTGGCACCAAATGGGGCGTGAATTGCACCTTGACCGGTTGCCCCGCCAGCTCCGTACACACCTGTTCAATCTCTGGGCGATGGCGATGGCGAGCCACCCCGTAGGCCGCTACCGACTGGTCCGCCTCCGCCAGCAGCAAGTGGGTTTTGGCCTGCCGCCCGCCCCCCGACGTCCCCGACTTGGCATCAATCACAATACTGTCCCACACCACCAACCCCTGGCGTAACAGGGGCGCCAACGCCAGTAAGCTTGCCGTGGGATAGCACCCCGGACAGCCCACCAACCGCGCATCCACCAACGCCTCCCGATACAGTTCCGGCAGACCGTACACCGCCTGGGCCGCCACCTCCTTATCCTGGCGCTCTATCCCATACCAGGTCTGGTAGGTCTGCAAATCCCGGAAGCGATAATCCGCCGACAGGTCAAAAACCTGACACCCCGCCGCCAACAAATCCGGCACCAGTTTGGGGGCCACCCCATTGGGCAAAGACAGGAACACCACCTCCGCCCGGCGGGCAATGGTAGCCGCATCCACCGGTTCCACTAACCGTTGCAGGCGATGGCCCAGGTGGGGGTAGATCTCGGCGTAATCTTGTCCCGCGCTAGTGTCCCCCCCCAAATACACCAACTCCACGTAGGGATGTTCCAGTAGCAGGCGCACCAGTTGCACCCCGCCGTAGCCCGAGGCCCCCACCACCGCCGCCCGCAGCTTGGCCGTCTCCGTCACCAGTGGTCCTCTCCCCTCCCCCTGCCGTTAGCCTAGCACGCCATCCGGCTTTTTTTACAGAATCAATAGCCAGTCGCTGGCCTCGCTCGGACGGGTGGGTTTACCGGTGCTCCCGACCACAAACGGCCCCCAGTAACGGCGCGACCCATCCAGGCTAAAAGCCACCAGAATATCCCCCACCTGCAGCACCAGAGGTCCCTCCGGCAAGCTCAGGAGCAATCCATCCCGTTCCCCTTCCCCCGGCGCAAAATCCCAATGCACCGGCTCCTGGTACCCCCCACCCGGTTTACGGGCCAACAACACCAACCGCAGGGGTTGTTTCGTGCGATTACTCACCCGCAGTCCCCGCCCCGACTGACTGCCCAGCAAAGTCGGCCGTGCCTGTCCCCGCGCCGCCGCTGCCAGCCCCCCTAACACCAGCCCCAGGGCCAACCCCCGTCGTTTCATGACCTCACCTCCTGGACCGCCAAGACCACCGCCAACTTATCCGCCAACGCCGCAATCCAGGTCTCCTCCTGGCGCGTGTAACAGCGGGGCCGGTTGCTACCGAGAATCAACACTCCCTGTCGCCCAATCGGCTGCACCACCACCGCCTGGGTATTGGGGGGCAAATAATCAAACTCCACCCGGCCCGGATAGAGCTTCAGGTCCACCAGATAGACCGGTTGGTGCCGGGCCAACACCCGCTGCAGAATCAATCCCGGCTGCACCTGGGCGTTCGGCCCCAGAATCCCCCGCCGCAGGTACGTCTGCCCCTCGTAATACACCACCACCGTTTTGGTGGGTGTGGTCGTCAGCAAGGTATGGGACAGCCAGGCCAATTCCCGTTGGATCGCCGGCGGCAAGTCCGGTTTCATTTCCAGTCCCACCACCCCCACCAGTTCCACCGCCTCCGCCGGTCGCGGTTGGATGTGCTGCCAGAGTAAACCCGTGAGTATCAAAACGGCGCTCAAGAGAATCCCCAGGGCATCGGCGCGGGTTTGACTGGGCGTGGGCCAGGCCGTGAGCGCCCGATTCACCAGCAGGGCCACCCCCCCCAAACTCCCCACCACCAGTGGCAACCAACGCCAATCCCCCATGGACCTGCTATCGCTGTCCTGTCGGCAAATGCTTAGTCAACTGTAAACGCTGGCGCCGGTCACACCACTCCACCCGGTCAAAAACCTGGTACAGGATATATAGGCCCCGGCCTGACTCCCAGGACCATTCCGGCCCCTCCGGCAAACAGGTGCAGTCGGTCGGGCAGCCCGGCCCCTGGTCCTCGATCACCCAGCACCAGCCATCCGTGCGCCCCTCATAATGCACCCGAATCATTTTGTGGGGGTCCAGGTTATTGCCGTGTTTGGCCGCATTCACCAGCGCCTCCTGCAACCCCAACCGTACCAAAGGCGACAGTTCCGGCGGCACATCCGCCAGCAGCAACTCCAACACCGGACTGAGATACAACGTGGACGGAAAACTCAGGGTCAGTTGCCGCGGGCGCACAGGGATTGGGTCCCATAACAACAGGGTGCTATGCTTAGCTTAGCATTCCGGCGGCTGGGTGCTATGCTTAGCTGTAAATGGGGTTTCCGTCTATGACCACCAGTCAATTCATTGGCTCCCCTTCCCTGTTGAGTGTGGACCTGGGACGCACCGCCATCAAAACCTGTATCAGCAGCGACCCAAACGAAGTCTTAGTTATTCCCGCTAACATTGCCAAACTCACTCCTGCTCAGGTGCGCCAGGGCCGGTTTGAAGGGGGCGACCCCCTGCGGGACATGTGGGTGGAATACCAGGGCCGCGCCTATGCCATCGGACACCTAGCTGCCGATTTTGGGGCCGGTTTAGGGGTGGGGCAGTCCAAGGTGGAGGACGCCCTGGTGAAAACCTTTGCCTGTATAGGCCATTTCGAGCTAACCGGGGACCTGGCCATTTCTTTGGGGTTGCCCTATCTATCCCAGGAGCAGTTCGACACGGAAAAACGCCAGTTGGTGGCCCAGTTGCAGGCGCCCCATGCCCTCTCCTACCGGGGACGCAATTTCACCGTCAATGTGGTAAAGGTTTGGGTCATGCCCGAGGGCTATGGCAGTTTGGTCTGGTGCCACAAGATTGAAAAAGAAATGCTGGAAAAGGAAAAAGCGGCCGGCAAAAAAACCGATGACAAATCCCTGGTCAACCTGCACGTGGCCGTGATTGACATCGGTCACCAGACCACCGACATGCTCAAGGTGGATAAGTTTCACTTCGCCCGGGGCACCTCCCGCAGCGAGCAGTTCGGCATGAGCCAGTTTTACGAGCAACTGGCTGCCCAGATCAAAGGGGCCGACAGCGAGGATTTGACCCTGATCGAGGCGGTCCATCGTCCTCCAGGACAGCGCTTCTATCGCCCGCGCGGGGAAAAACCCATTGACCTAGACGACATCCTGCCCCGCATCCGCGCCAACTTCGCTCGGGAACTCTGGGAACGGATTCGCCAGTGGCTGCCCAGCCAGGTGACCGACGTGATCATCACCGGCGGCGGCGGCGAATTTTTCTGGCCGGATTTGGAACCCCTGCTGCGGGAATTTGGTTTGACGCCCCACCTGGCCCAACCCACCCGCACGGCCAACGCTTTGGGACAATATATCTATGGGCAGGTGCAATTGAGTAAAGATAAAGGGGCGTAGGGTTGAGTAAACGGGTGAGCCGCTCGATTACCTTTTACCCGACCCCGGAGGACAACGAACTCCTGGAGGAACTGGACCGCCGGGCCGCAGCACAGCAAATCGCTTTTAGCGAGCTATGTAAGTTGGCCTTGCGGCAATTTGTCCAGGGACATCCCTACAGCGTCACCTTCGGCCCCGGGGAAAAGGCCCTGCAGGACCGGTTGGAGACGGAACTGGCGGCCCTGGGTATTACTTTCAGTGAGTGGGTCAAGCGCCAACTGGCTCAACCTGCCGACCTGGAACACCGTCTCCGGCGCCTAGAGCAAGCGGTGGCCGAATTGCAACAGCGTCCCTTGCCCCTCACCCAGGCGGACATCGAAGCCCTGATCCGGCAGCATGTGACCCGCACCCCCCAACCCAACCAACCCCCGCCACCCCCGCCTCCGGCGACTCCTGACCCCTTGATCGCTGAACTGGGTGCCCTGCTGGGGGATGATTTTTAACCTAAACTTAACCCAGACTTAACTATTTAGTGGGGTTGCGGGTTCTTATACTAGGAACAAGTTGTGTAGGGTTGGATCGAATCGGCGCACGCTTGTTGCAAGGAGCCAGCGATGGGAGCACAGATTGGGACGCCTGATGAAGATATTGTTCTCCATGCCAAGGTGGATGCCTTTTACTACGGTTCGTTCATGGCGCTTCGCAACATTGATTTACCGATTAAGCGTAACCGCATTACCGCCTTCATCGGACCATCGGGCTGCGGCAAGAGCACGTTGTTGCGCTGTTTCAACCGGTTGAATGATTTTATTAAAGGTACGCGTCTGGAGGGGCAGATTCTCTTCCACGGCAAAAACATTTATGACCCATCGGTGGACCCGGTGGCCCTGCGGCGGCGCATTGGCATGGTGTTCCAAAAGCCCAACCCCTTTGCCAAGAGTATTTACGAAAACATTGCCTTCGGGCCGCGCATCAACGGTTACAAGGGGGATATGGATGAACTGGTGGAGCGGTCCTTGCGGCAGGCGGCCCTGTGGGATGAGGTGAAGGATAAATTAAAGAAACCGGGGACGGCCCTGTCGGGGGGTCAGCAGCAGCGGTTGTGTATTGCCCGGGCGGTGGCGGTGCAGCCGGAGGTGATTTTGATGGACGAACCCTGCTCGGCCCTAGACCCCATTTCCACCCGGCGGATTGAGGACCTGATGCAGGAGCTACGGGACCTGTACACGATTGTGATCGTGACCCACAATATGCAGCAGGCGTCACGGGTGTCGGACTACACGGCCTTCTTTAACGTGGAAATGAAGGAGGGCAGCCGCACAGGGCAGTTGGTGGAATACGATGTGACGGCCAAAATCTTCCAGCAACCCAGCCAAGAAGCCACCCAGGCCTACGTCGGCGGTCGCTTCGGTTAAGGGGCTACAATAGAGCCATGGTTGAGGCAAGGTAGGGCATGGTCACGGCGACAGCGCCGGTGGTGGATGAGTTATGTATTGGCGGTAAATGTTTCCGGTCGCGCCTATTTACGGGTACGGGACGCTACCGCAATCTTGCCGAGATGCAGGCCAGTATTGCCGCCAGTGGCTGTGAGATGGTGACGGTGGCGGTGCGACGGGTACAGGACCAGGCGCCGGGGCATATCGGGCTGGTGGAGGCCTTGGACTGGGGGCGGTTGTGGCTGTTGCCCAATACGGCGGGGTGTCGCACGGCGGAGGAGGCGGTCCGGGTGGCGCGTTTAGGGCGAGAAATGGCCAAAGTGTTGGGGCAGGAGGACAACAATTTTGTCAAGTTGGAGGTGATCCCGGACCCCAAGTACCTGTTGCCGGACCCCATTGGCACCCTGCGGGCGGCGGAACAACTGGTCAAGGAGGGATTTACGGTGTTGCCCTACATCAACGCCGACCCGGTGCTGGCCCGCCAGTTGGAGGAAGTGGGTTGCGCCACGGTGATGCCGTTGGGGTCGCCGATCGGTTCGGGGCAGGGGCTGCGCAACGCCAGCAATATCGCTATTATTATCGAGCAGGCCCGGGTGCCGGTGGTTATTGATGCGGGCATTGGCACCCCCAGCGAAGCGGCCCAGGCCATGGAAATGGGCGCCCAAGCGGTTCTCATCAACACGGCGATTGCCCAGGCCCAGGACCCCCCCCGGATGGCCGCTGCCATGCGCTTGGCGGTGGAGGCAGGACGGTTGGCCTTTTTAGCCGGGCGCATCCCGATCCAACCCCATGCCATCCCTAGCTCGCCCTTGACCCAGCGGGTGCAGTAGTTATCCACTTGGTTCCAAAAGCAGCGGTTGAGTAACTGGGTATCCCGCAAGTTCACTGGCCGGTGTAGATCTATCCCCCAGGACGCGCTCGAGACCAAATGAAAATTCAGACGGCCCCGTGGCTGAGCTAGGAAGGCTGGCATGGCGCAAGGACGGAGATCCTATGCTACTAAGCAGGTCCAAAGTTGATGCCCTCTACATCCGTTTTCTGGAAACTACTGTCACTATCAGCACTCAACAGCGCGATTCCTATACGGATTCATCCGGTGGGCCACCCCAACTCTCCTCCCACAGCACCGGCAGGGCAGTCAGTCCCCAAAAACATCTGCCGGGACTGGGCTAAAACCGCCTACAAGCTGAACCGGCATGGCTTGCCAACGGACCTTGCGTTTTAGTCGAAGTCTTGGCAGCAGGGGCAGAGCTGGTGGACGGATTCGAACCCTCGACCGCTCGCTTACAAGGCGAGTGCTCTACCGCTGAGCTACACCAGCACCGCCCCCCATTTTAGCTCAAGAGCGGACGAAAGCCGTGCTTGCGGGAAACTGCCCCGATTTGCGCCATTTTGTCAAGGGTAATCTGGTTGCGGCCCCAGGAGAAATTGGTGTACCAGCCCTCAAACTCCAGTAACATCGCTTCGGCAAAACAGGCGTACAGATGGCGGCTGGGGTCCGTCAGGTTTGCCCACTCCATAATTCGCCAGTCAATCTCCAGCGCGTGTTCCACCATGCCCCCCTGCAACACCCGCACCCCCGGTCGCCGAATTTGGGTGTTGAGATTCTTGGGATAGCCCCCGTCAATCACCAGGCAGGGATTCTTCAGCACCGCCGGGTCAATCTCCAACCCCTTGGGCAGGCTCGCCACCCACACAATCACATCCGCCAGGGGTAACCCCTCCTCCAAAGCCATGATGCGTCCCGTCCCCAATTCCTGGCGGAAGTCCTGCAGGCGCTGTTGATTGCGGGCCACCAGCAGGAGGTCGGCGTGGGGATAGTAATGGGCCACCCACCGGCACACAGCACTGCCAATGTCCCCGCTGGCCCCACACACCAAAATCGTCGCCCGCTGCAAGTTGATGTCCATTTCCCGGGCCGCCAGTTCCATCTGCTGGGTAATGATGTAGGCCGTGTGGGTGTTGCCGGTGGTGAAGCGCCGAAAATCCAGGGAAACATTGCGCACCTCCCGGATTTGGTCCAGGTTAAAGTTTTCAAAAATGATGGAAGTAAACCCCCCCAGGGCCGTAATGTCAATGCCGTGTTTTTGGGCATGGGCCATGGCATTCAGCACCTTGCGCATGGCGGCTTTGAAGCGATTTTGGGCCAGCATTTCCGGGACAAAACAGGACTCCACATACCGCCCCTCGATCACCTGTCCCGTGACGCTGCGCACTTTGATTTCATCCAAGATATGGGGCGGCGCCATACACCAAAAATCTAACCCCTGTTCGGCATACTCGGGATAACCCAAACGGTCGGCCAGGGATTGCGCATATGCTAAGCTGGTGAGATGGCCAATCAGTCCAAACATGAGCCGGTTGTATCCAGAAAACACCCCCACCAGGATAACGAAAATGCATCGCGTCTAGGCAGTCACCAGGCCCATGGCCGTCAGTTGCATCACTTCCCGGGTGTTAAAGCCAACCTCCGCCAGGGCATCCCCGTAGGCAATCAGGAAATCCTCCACCAGGGCCGCCTTTTCCATACCCAAAGTGGCCGCATCCTGTTCCACGTCATTCAACATTTGCCAGACCAGGGGCAGATTTTGGCGATTGGCTTCCTTCAAGGCCTCCTTGACATCGGCAAAATGATCTTTCAGCCACTTTTGGCCAAAGTTCAGATGCAAATATTCGTCCTTGACTACCCCCTCTGTGATCTTGCGGGCAAAGGGGTCCGCTACAGGGATGTAAATGTTGTAAGCGGCAATGGCAAACGCCTCGATGATCAGGGCTTGAATCAACAGGCAGGCCACCACATTGCCACTCTGGAAGGCGGTTTGGAAATTGTTGTGTAACTTCTGAAAGAACCTTTGGGCAAAGGGAAAATCCGGGGTGACGTTCAGGTTGCGTCCACAGGCTTCAAAACCCTTTTTGTGGCGGCTTTCCATCTTGGCCAGGGCCACCAATTCTTCCCGATGCTCCGGCAACAGTTCGGCGATTTTGTAGTAGTTATCCGCCGCTTGCTGTTCCCCTTCGATCACAATGGCGTTGATGCGACTGTAGGCATCCCGGTAGGTGTCGCTGTGGTAATCGAGGGTCGCGGTTGCCGTCATCGTGGTTCACTCCTTTTGGCTGCTGGGTTATCGGGCATTTTTACTGTACCAGAATCCCCTGCTGCCTGCCAAACCTGGTGGTCCGTTGCCCTTACACTGGGTATGGACAGGCCGGGAGGCAACCTTGGGGGTCATCCTGCGCAGTTACGTCTATATTGATAGCTTGCAACCCCAGTACGCGGCTTACCTGGGGACGGTGCTGTCGGGCTTCCTGCCCCTGCCGGGGGACGCGTCCCTGTGGGTGGAAATTTCGCCGGGGATTGAAATCAACCGCATTACCGATGTGGCCCTCAAGTCCAATCTGGTGCGGCCCGGGGTGCAGGTGGTCGAGCGGTTGTACGGGCTGCTGGAAATCCACGCCAGTCGCCAAGGGGAAGTGCGGGCAGCCGGGCAGGCCATTTTGGCGGCGCTGGGGGTGAAGGAACAGGAACGGCTCAAACCCCGGGTGGTCTCCAGCCAGGTGATCCGCAACATTGACCCCCACCAGGCCCAACTCATCAACCGCATGCGCCGGGGTCAGATGATTTTGGCGGGGCAAACCCTGTACATTCTGGAGGTGGAGCCGGCAGCCTATGCGCCCCTAGCGGCCAACGAAGCGGAAAAAGCGGCCCTCATCAACATCTTGGAGGTGCAACCCTTCGGCAGCTTTGGGCGGGTGTACCTCGGCGGCCAAGAGCGGGACATCCTGGCGGGGTCGCGGGCAGCCCTGGCGGCGATTGAGCAATTACAGGGCGTTGTCACCCCTACCGTTGAGCGGCGGGAGTAGCTAGGGGTTGACTGCCACCACCATCCAATCCCCGGGTGAGGTTTGCCAATAGCGATAGCGGTTCTGGGGCTGACCGCGCAATTCCAGGTGGTCCACTTGCCAGGGATGCAACCACAGCACACAAAACTCAGCGGGTGGTTCAGGGGGGACAGGGATGTTCACCGGCAGGTCACCCGTGCGGGGTTGGCCGGGATGGGGCCAGAGAAATTGCTGCCGTCCCGCATCCGACAGAGCCTGCCACCGTTCGCGGCGTTCGGCTTGGGCCAAGGGGTCAGGGTGGTCCCCATCCACCAATTCCAGCACCCCCGCCAGGCGAAACTGCTCCCGCGTTTGGGGAAAATACCAGCACAACTCACCCCAGGGTTGATGGTGGAGATGTTGCACCTTTTCGCTACGCCGGTCGGTGACAAAGGCCAAGGTATCCCGGTCCTGGGAAAAACCGCGAAACACCACCGTGCGGTTGTGGGGACGGCCCTGGGCATCCACCGTGGCCAGTTGGACGTAACGGCTGTAGGCCAGGGACCGGTTCCGGTGCAACGCCCGCGCCAAGGGCAGCCGCCAAGGGGCCAGGGCCATCTAGGAGGAAGGCAATTCTTCCAAGTAACGCAATAGGTCGGCCATCGCCTGGGGACTGGGTTGAAACTGGGGCATCGGTGGTGTTTTCCCCTCGATCACTTGGGCGATGATGCGTCTGGCCGACCGCCGTTTGACCACCCCCTGCAAGGAAGGTCCCACATGACCCGACCCTTCCACCCCGTGACAACTGGCGCAGTTTTGTAGAAAAATATCTCGCCCCCGCACTGGGTCGCCCACCAGACTGAGAACCGCTTGCACGTAAGGGTCGGGCGTAGACAGGCGCACCGCAACCCAACTGACCCCTACCAAACACAGGATCAACCCTAGACCCACCAGTACCGATGGCCACCGGAAGCGATCGGTCGAGGTTAAAGGCTTCGATTGCACCGTCTCCACTGGAGCCCCTTCTCAAAGAGATTTTGGTTAATGACTAGACCCTTGGGTGGGTCCCCACCAGTTGTTAAAAACGCTATTCCTTAAGGAGTTTTGGAACATATTGTAACAATAACCACTCCCTTTGTGTACCGAAGACACTGCTTGTGCTAGCCCTTGTCGTTACGCTATATTTATTTTTTGTCCTAAAAGTGCTTCAGTTATGGCCAAACGGGTGCAAGTGGTGTTGACAACCGCCGTGCCGAAGTTGGGGGTAGCCGGGGACGTGGTGGAGGTGGCGCCGGGATATGCCCGTAATTATCTAATCCCCCAGGGGAAAGCGGTCGCGGCCACAGCCAGTGTTTTGCGGCAGGTGGAACAGCAGCGGGAACGGGAACGGCAGCGTCAGCTACGGGAAAAAGAAGAGGCCCTGGCCCGTAAAACCGCCCTGGAGGTCATTGGTCTATTGACGTTGCCCATGACGGTGGGGGAAAAGGACCAGTTGTTCGGGCGGGTGACGGAGCAGGATGTGGCGGAGATGATCCAAGCCGGTACCGGTCAGGTGGTGGACCGCCGCGATATTACCATTCCCGATATTCGCAAGCTGGGGACCTACGAAGCCCAGGTGCGCCTCCATCCCGAGGTGATGGCTACGGTGCGGTTCAAGGTGGTACCGGCCAAGGGGTCTGCCTAACCGGGGGTTATCGGCTATGCACCGCCTGGGCGGCCCTTTGCCCCAAGACCATACCGGTGCAGGCCTTGTCTTCAATGCACCTGAGGGTGGCTGCCGGCTCCGCAAAACCCGTATTTCCTCTGACGGCCGCTAGATTGGCCATCCAGGTCAGGGAACTGACCACACCCTAGCGGAAGGTGCCGATGGTCCGCTCCGGTGCAACCCCAGCCACCACAGCACCCCCGCCCAGCCTAATCCCCGCCGATGACCACATCCCGGATGAGCAAGCTGGGTCCCCCGCACCCGACCGGCAGCCCGTTTTGGCCCCCCTTGCCGCAGCCGCCCGATTCGTCCCAGACCAAGTCGTTGCCAATCCCCTCGATTTGGGCCAGGGTGTGGAATACATTACCCGTCAAGGTCACGTCCCGCACCGGTTCGGCTAACTGTCCCTTGCGCACCCGCCAGGCCTCCCCCGCCGTAAAGGTGAACATTTCCCCGTTGGTCATGCCCCCCAGCCAGTTACGGGCGTAAATCCCCTCCCCCAGAGCCGCCAACAAATCCGTCAGAGAAGCGTTCCCCGGCCCAATCCAGGTGTTGGTCATGCGCACCAGGGGGGGATGGTGATAGTTCAGGCAGCGGGCATTGCCGGTGGGTCGTTCCCCCAACTTCCCCGCCGTTTCCCGGGAGTGGAGCCGCGCCGTTAAAACCCCATCCGTGATCAGTTGGGTGATGGTGGCCGGTACCCCCTCATCGTCATAGCCATAACTCCCCCGGTGCCCCGGCAGCGCCGCCCCGTCAAAAATCTGTAACTCCGGTGGCCCAAAGCGCCGCCCCAGCGTCATCACCTCCAGCATGTCCGGGTTTTCGTAGAGCATGTCCGCCTCCGACAGGTGCCCAAAGGCCTCATGCACAAACAACCCGGTCAGGATGGGGTCAATCACCACCCGGTACACGCCCCCTTTGACCTTGGGCAGGGTCAACGCCTGAACCGCTCGTTCCGCCGCCCCCCGCACCTGGGCCTCCAGCCCCTGCAAATCCCGCCAATCTCGCCGCGAACCGGTGGTTTCCCGCCCCACCTGCACCAGCCCATCTCCCGTCGCCGTCGCACTGAAACGCATTTCCATATCCACCCAGGACTGGTCAATCCAGGTGCCCTCAGAGGTGGCCAGGATCACCCGGTGGGCCGCATCCCCGTAGCGCACGGTTGTGGTGCTGATCTGGTCCGAAACCGACCGCAGGACATCCCGGTAATGTTCACACAGGGCCTTTTTGTCCGCCAGGGGCACCGTGCGGGGGTCCACACCGCTAAGCAAGGGACCGCATCGGGCCTGCACCGGTTCAACGGGCGCCAGTTGAGTGGTTTCCGTGCCGACCATCCGCGCCGCGCTGACGGCATAGGCCACCTGGTCCGCCAGGGTGTCCAGGGCGTCAAAGCTGACAAACCCCCAGCCTCCCCGATAACAGGCCCGCACCTGCCCGCCAATGGCCAAACGTTCCCCCAAGGCTTCGATACGCTCGTTGCGCAGGACGATGTCGGTGCTTTCGATGGCCTCTAGGCGGATGCTCAAGAAATCCACCTGTCCCCGGTAGCGCTGAAGTGCCTCCGTTACATGGGAGCAATAACTGTCCAGGTCCATCATGGCGAGGACGTCTTCGGTGTCACTTCCCCAATGATAAAAGTCGGTATCCCTAAGCCTGCCAGCACGGTTTGCGCCGAGGTCACCTGGTCCGGCGGCACCACCACCACATAGCCAATGCCCAAATTGAAGGTTTCCCGCATGGCCGCTTCCGTCACCTGGCCCTGCCGCGCGATCCACTGAAAAATGCCCGGCCAAGACCAGTTCTGCCACTGAATGTCAATATGTTGACCGGGACCCAAGCAGCGGGGCAGGTTTTCCGGCAAGCCACCGCCGGTGATGTGGGCCATGCCGTGGATGGGAATCCCCTGTTCCCGCAGGGTATTCACGGCCGGTGCGTAGATGACCGTCGGCGTAAGTAGCACCTCCCCCAAACTTTTTCCGGCCAATTCCGGGGGGGTTTGGGCCAGGATATCAGGGATGTGGGCTTCGTCCCCCGCCAGATAGGCCAAAATACGCCGCACCAGACTGTAACCGTTGCTGTGCACCCCGCTGCTGGCCAGCCCCAGGGCCACATCCCCCACTTGCACCTGGGTGCCGTCGAGGAGGTCCTGCCGTTCCACCACCCCGACGCAAAATCCCGCCAAATCGTAAACTCCCGGGGCATAAAAGCCCGGCATTTCTGCCGTTTCTCCTCCCAGGAGCGCACAGCCGCTTTGCCGACAACCCTCGGCTATCCCCTGCACCACAGTGGTTAAGGTGGCGGCCTCCAGTTTACCGGTGGCGATGTAGTCCAGGAAAAACAGGGGACGGGCGTTGCTGGTGAGGACATCGTTGACGCACATGGCCACCAGGTCAATGCCGATGGTGTCGTGGCGGTTCAGCCATTGGGCCAGTTGGAGTTTGGTGCCCACCCCATCGGTCCCCGCCACCAGCACCGGTTCTCGGTACCCCGCCGGCAGTTGAAAATAACCCCCAAAACCGCCAATACCCCCCAAGACACCGGGGATACGGGTGCGGTCAACCGCTGGACGAATGGCCTCGATAAATGCCCGCGCCCCTGCCAAATCCACGCCAGCGCTGCGGTAATCCATGGTGCGGTCTTGTGCCGGTCAGACGGAATCTGCTACAGTTCGGTGGGGATTAACCCGTTTTTTCACTCTGCCACGAACTGTCCCTAACGCCAAGGGCATTTCTGGCCGCACTCTAGTTTTGTGGGTTGTGAGGAGTGAACCATGCCCAACACACCTAAAGCTCAGGTTCTGCAAATGGCAACGTTGACCTCCCTGGTAACGAGTGTTCTGTGGAGTGTTCCTGCCTTACCGGGCCGGGCTGAGGTGGTTAAGGTCGGTGAGCGCACCCCTGCGATTGTCCCTACCCTGCGGGTGTATCCCCACACCCTCAACGGTCAACCGGCGGCTACCGTCTTAGTGCGGGACATTCCGGTTTTAACGTTCCTGGGGCGGACCTCGGGGGTGGTGGCCGATGGGGGGATGAAGATGGCCCAGGCTGCCCTGCGCGCCGATGACCCCCTGGTGCCGGCGACCCAATTTATTGCCCGTTTGCACCGCTTGACCCAACAGCGCTGGGATGCCCGGGATTTGCAGGTGGTGGTGGATGATCGCCAGCAGCTCTGGTTGCAGTACCGGAACGAACGCCTGCTGCGCTTCGATGGCTCGGTGACCTTTGACGGGGCAACCCCCGATGCGGTGCAAAATGCCCTACAGATGACCAATCGCCTGCGCCTGCGTTTGGGCAATGCCCCCCCCTTGACGGCGGTGGTGAACCTGGCGGGGCAACCCTCCCTAGCGCAACGGGTCCTATCGGCGGCGGTGGGGTCGGTGCGGGCGGTTTTACAGGGATGGGCCTCCTGGTATGGAGCAGAGTTTCGGGGACAGCGCACGGCCAGCGGTGAACCCTTTAATCCCCAGGACTTGACGGCGGCCCATCGCACGTTGCCTTTTGGTACGCGGGTGCGAGTGACCAACTTGCGCAACGGTCGTTCGGTGGTGGTGCGGATCAACGACCGGGGTCCCCACTTGCCGGGCCGGGTGATTGATATTTCCGCAGCGGCGGCCCAGGCGCTAGGGTTGATCCAGATGGGAACAGCACCGGTGCGTTTGGAGGTATTAGGGCCGTAAAGGTGCGTCTGGTACGAACCCGAGCGGGCTTGCAAACGGCACTGGCAAACCGGCAGGATGTGGGTTTTGTGCCGACGATGGGGGCGTTGCACCCGGGCCATGCCGCCTTGATCCGGGCAGCCCGCCAGGAACACACCACGACGGTGGTGAGTATTTTTGTCAACCCTTTGCAATTCGGCCCCCAGGAGGATTACCAGCGCTACCCGCGCACCCTAGAGGCGGATGTGGCCCTGTGTGCTTCCCTGGGGGTGGATGTGGTGTTTGCCCCGGAGGTGGCGGAGTTGTTGGGCGCGGGGGAAATAACCCAGGTGGTGCCCCCAGCGAGTCTGACTCAGCATTTGTGTGCGCCCCATCGCCCTGGTCATTTCACGGGGGTGGCCACCATCGTAACCCTGCTGCTGCAACTGGTGCGCCCCCGGACGCTCTACCTGGGGCAAAAGGACGCCCAACAGGTGGTGATCCTGCAGCGGGTGCTCCGGGACTTGGAATTGGGGGTGCAGGTGCGGGTGGTGCCGACGGTCCGGGAGCCGGATGGGCTGGCCTACAGTTCCCGCAATGCCTACCTGAATGGGGCGGCGCGCCAGCGGGCGGGGTGTATTTATCGGGCGCTCCAACAGGCAGAGATACTGTTTCGCCAGGGGGAACGGCAGGCGGGAGCACTCCTAGCCGCAGTCCAGGCGGTATTAGCCCAAGAACCGGCCTTGAGGGTCCAATACCTGGAGTTGGTGGATGCCGTTACCCTCCAGCCGGTGACGGTGGTAGAAACGGAAGCTATCTTGGCGGTGGCGGCCTTTTTAGACGGGGTGCGGCTGATAGATAACCTGTGGCTGCGGTGCCGCGCACCGATCCTGGCGATTGATGGACCGGCCGGGGCGGGTAAATCCACGGTCTCGCGGCTGGTGGCCCAACGGTTGGGGTTAACCTACTTGGATACGGGGGCCTTGTACCGGGCGGTGACCTGGGCTGTCTTGCAAGGGGGGATCGACCCGACCGACCGGGTAGCCGTGGCGGAGCTGGTGGCCCGACTGCACCTGGAATTGCGTTGGCAGCCGGAGTTGCGGGTGTATGTCAACGGGGTGGATGTCACCGACGTGATCCGTACCCCGGAGGTCACCCAGGTGGTGTCGCAGATTGCCGCGCAGCCGGCAGTTCGCCAGGTATTGCTGGCCCTGCAGCGGCAGTACGGGCAGCGGGGGGGGATCGTCATGGAGGGGCGGGACATTGGTACGACGGTGTTTCCCGAAGCCGAGGTGAAGATTTTTCTGACTGCCTCGGTGCAGGAACGGGCCCAGCGGCGCTGGCGGGAGTTGCAACAGCAAGGGGTCACGGATGTAGAAGTAGGGACCATTGCCGAGGCGATAGCGGCCCGGGATGCCCAGGACAGTCAACGGGCGGTTTCCCCCCTGCGGCAGGCGGCGGATGCGGTGGTGATTGATTCCGATGGGCTGACGATTCAAGAGGTGGTGGACCGGATTGTGGCGGTCTGGCACAAAACGGTGGGGCTATAATGGAGGATGAGCTACCCCAGCTCTGGCCCTATGCTTGATGTAGTGATTATTGTCTCGTTGCTGGTAATTGCCGGGGCGCTGGGCTTTCAAAGTGTGGAATGGTTACCCCCAGAGACCTTGGCGCCGGTGCAGAACGTGACGGGTTTACGGTGGGTGCTGAGTGGGTTTGCCGCCCTGATTGTGGGGCTGCCTTTAGGGCTGATAGTCCAGGGGGCTTACCGCCGTCTGGAACGGCAGTTGCGGCAATGGCCCATTGAGGTGGTGTTGACCCGGGCGGTGGGCTTGGTTTTGGGGTTGCTGGTGGCCAATTTGCTCCTGGCGCCTTTGTTTGTCCTGCCGATTCCGGGGGGATTGGGTTGGCTCAAGCCCCTGGCGGCGGTGGTGACCAGCTTGGCGTTGGCATACGTGGGTATGTCAACGGCGGATACCCACGGCCCGGCCCTGTTGCGCTTGATCAGCCCGAACACGGTGCAACCGATGCTCCTGGCGGAGGGGACGTTGCAACCGGCAGCCAGCAAAATTTTGGACAGTAGTGTCATCATTGACGGGCGCATTGAACCCATCCTGGCTACTCAGTTTCTGGAGGGTCAGCTCATCGTACCCCGTTTTGTCCTGGCGGAGTTGCAGGGCCTAGCTGATAGCAGTAATGACCAGCGGCGCCAACGGGGACGTAAGGGATTGGAGTTGCTCAGGCGCTTGCAGCAGACCTATCCCCAACGCCTGGTGATCCACAGCGCCGATTACCCGGACCTGGGCACGGTGGATGCCAAGTTGGTGCGCTTGGCCCAAGAACTCAACGCTATGCTGCTGACGAACGATTACGGGCTGAACCAGGTGGCGACGGTGCAGGGGGTGCGAGTGTTGAATTTGAATGACCTGGCCCAGGCGCTGCGGGCGATGTACCAGCCGGGCGACACGTTAGATTTGAAGATTCTCAAGGAGGGTAAGGAACCCAGCCAGGGCGTCGGCTATCTGGAGGACGGTACGATGGTAGTCGTCGAACAGGGCCGCGACTACATTGGGGGCCAACTGCCGGTGGTGGTCACGGGGGCGTTGCAAACCAGTGCCGGTCGTATGATTTTTGCCCGTCCCAAGGCCTCCCTGAAGACCTGAGCACCCGTGGATCTGGCCCGGCCAAGGATGGCGTTGGGTGCTGGGGCAATCGGGTTGGCCTCTGCTGTTAGTTATTGGTCCGAACCCCAGTCGCGCTACGCCTAGCCAAGGGGACCCCACTTTAATAGAGGTCGCCCGGATCAGTCGGCAGGTGGGATTTAACGGGTTGGTCCTGGTCAACCTATGCCCCCTGTGCGCTCATCCCCGCAACCTGCCCCCCGCTTGGCCACGGAAATGGCAACAGGAGAACTGGGAGCTGAAGAGTTGCCAAGTCCTGGGGTCTGCCCTTGACCACCTGAGGGTTCCCTGACCCACCGGGAGCATCCTCGCCATGGGTTACGGCCAGCGCTTGGTCCCCTTGGACATCACCCGCCACACCCAGGGACTCAAAACCCCAGCCGGTCCAGACGTTGGGCGAACTCGTCCCAGGGGATGTGCTGTTCCAGGTAGCGGGGGTTTTGGGGGTCATAGGGAGCGGACAGCCGATCCACCCAGAGAATCTGTGCTTGCGGCGACAGCACCGGCACATCGGGGTCAAAGGCGGTTGGCGACGTCAAGGAGCTGCTAAACCCCTTGTACACCAGCACTTCACCCGTTTCGTCCCCCTCCCACACCGTCAACCGCAACACCTCGCGGGGGTGAAAACGGCTGTAGTTTTCTAAGCGTTCGATGGGCGTGGGCATGGCTTTTAGGGGGACAGGGCCGTCCGACCCTGTTTAGCCAGGCGCACCAGCAGGAAATAGGCCAGGGCCAGACCGTACACCACCAACCCCAGCACCCCCCAGAACCCCAAATCGGTCGTGGGTACGTTGCGGTGGAAGAGTTCCCGGTAACCCCAGGGGGCCTCCAGCCAAACCCGGCACTGGCCATCCGCCACTAGAGCCGCCGAAGACAAAAAGCCGCAGCGCAAAAACGGCAGCATCGCCAATGCCCCCAAACTGGCCGCCCAGGTGACAATCCAGCGCCAGACCCGGATCGCCCAAGCTAAAGGCCCCGGTCGCTCGGCAATTTCCTCGTTCAGGTCCACCCAAAACCACAGGCAGACCGGCAATAGGATTTGGGCCAGCAACGACACCGGAAACCCAATCGGCAAGGCCCCGATCATCAAGTACACCGTGATCATCAGCAAGCTGGACACCTGCCAGTAAATACCCAATAGGGTGACGATGGCCCGTGCCCGCTGCACCCAGGCCCAGACCAACAGTCCCAACGGCACCAGCACGTAAAACAACACCGCCACCCGGTAGTAGGTCCACACTAAGGTCGTCAGCCACACCTGGGGCATCGTTTCTCGCTCTAACCACCAACCCGGCCACCCCTAGTCTAACACCCCGCCCCGAACGCGATAGGATGAAAAAGTGTAAACATTAAGAAAATATAAAAAATGCTATGGGCGGTTATACCCTGCGGTGGGTCAAGGGGGTAGGGGAGGTGCCGGCGGCCCAGTGGAATGCCCTGGCGTTGCCCTTGAAGACGCCTTTTTTGGAGTGGGAGTGGCTCAACCACCTGGAAAGTTCCGGCAGCGCTATCCCCCACACCGGCTGGCTCCCCCGGCATTTAACCCTCTGGCGTGGAGAAGTCCTCATCGCCGCTGCCCCCCTCTATCTAAAAGGCCACAGTTACGGCGAGTTTGTGTTTGACCACCAGTGGGCGGAATTGGCCTATCGCCTGGGCGAACCCTATTACCCCAAGTTGGTGGGCATGATTCCTTTTACGCCGGCGGTGGGCTACCGGTTTTTGGTGGCGCCGGGGGAAACGGGGGTGAATGAGTTATTTGCCCAGGCAATTGACCAATTTTGTCGGCAGGAGAGGATTTCCAGTTGCCATTTCCTATTTGTGGACCCGGACTGGGGCGAGGCCATGACCCGCCTGGGATACCACCGCTGGCTACATCACCACTATCTCTGGCAGAACCGGCATTACCGCTCCTTCGACGACTACCTGGCCCAATTCAACGCCAACCAGCGCCGCAACATCAAGCGGGAGCGCCAAACGGTGCACAAAGCCGGTATCCAGATGCAGGTGCTTACGGGCGCCGCCATTCCCGAACCCTTTTTCAACCTGATGTACGACCTGTACAGCCACACCTGCAACCGGTTTTTATGGGGCAGCAAATACCTGACGCGGGCCTTTTTCCGGGGGTTGGCACGGGATTACCGGCACCGGGTGGTGTTCAGCGTGGCCTGTAGCGAGCAGGGGTTAGCTGAACCGGTGGGCATGGCTTTTTGCATCGTCAAGGACCAGCAACTCTATGGCCGCTACTGGGGGGCCTGGCAGGAAATTGACTGTCTGCACTTTGAGACCTGTTACTACACGCCGATTGCCTGGGCCATCGAACAGGGCATTCAGGCCTTTGACCCCGGCGCGGGTGGGCGACATAAGAAACGGCGGGGCTTTTGGGCCACTCCCAACTTCAGCCTGCATCGCTTCTACACCCCACGCCTGGGGGCCATCCTACCCGAGTACATCCACCAGACCAATGCCTACACCGCCCAGGAAATCCAGGCCATCAACGAAAACATCCCCCTGAAGTGCGACCCGCCCGTGACCCAAATCGCCGGCCTGACCCTGTCGCTACCCCACGAAACCGACGAAGCCTAGGGCTGAATCGCCAACAACTCCACATCAAAATACAGCGTGGCGTTGGGGGGAATCAGGCCGGCCACCCCTTGGTCCCCATAGCCCAACTCCGGGGGAATTTCCAAACGTCGTTGGCCGCCGACCCGCATCGTCGCCACCCCTTCATCCCAGCCTTTAATCACCTGGCCCACCCCCACCCGGAAACGGAAGGGTTGGTTGCGCTCATAGGAACTGTCAAACACCTGCCCATCCGCCAACTTGCCCACGTAATGCACCACTGCCGTTTGGCCCCGCTGGGGACTGGCCCCCTTGCCCGGACGCAACTCCTGATACCGCAGCCCCGATGGCGTGATGACCCAGTCGTCTAGGGTGGTGCTGGGGCGTTGGGGGGCAGGGGTTTCCGCAGCGACTGTCTCGGTTGGCAATTCTGGCGTGGCCGCCGCCGGTGGCGCTTGCAGGGCTGCCTTCACCTGGGCGCCGATGAGCACCAGCGCACTGAGCACAAACACCACCAGACTCACCAGAATAGCCGGGAGATGGTCCATCGGTCCTCCCTTTAGGTGCCCGTCGTCCAACTGCGCAGGTATTCCTCCTGCACCGGGGTCAGCGTATCAATCTCAATCCCCATCGCTTTTAATTTTAGGTGGGCAATCTCCCGGTCGAGTTTAGCCGGCACAGGGTAAATGCCCGGCGCCAGTTGTCCTTGGTGCTTGACCAGGTATTCGCAGGCCAGCGCCTGGTTGGCAAAACTCATGTCCATCACACTGGCGGGGTGGCCTTCTGCAGCCGCCAGATTGATCAAGCGTCCCTCCCCCAGCACCACAATCCCCTTACCCGACTGCAGGCGGTATTCTTGGACAAAGGGGCGCACCTGGACCACTTCCCGGCTCATGGCCGCCAGGGCTTGCAGGTCAATTTCAATATCAAAATGGCCGGCATTGGCCACCATCGCCCCCGGTTTCATCAGTTCAAAATGCTCCCGCCGGATCACGTGTTTGTTACCAGTGACGGTGATGAAAATGTCCCCGATCATGGCCGCCTGGTGCATGGGCATCACCTGAAACCCATCCATGGCCGCCTCCAGGGCACGCACCGGGTCCACTTCCGTCACCACCACCCGTGCCCCCAGTCCCCGCGCCCGCATGGCCGTTCCCTTGCCGCACCAGCCGTAACCCGCCACCACCACCGTCTTGCCGGCAATAAGTACGTTAGTCGCGCGCAAAATCCCATCCAGGGTGGACTGGCCCGTGCCGTAGCGGTTGTCGAAAAAGTGTTTCGTTTCCGCGTCGTTGACATTCACCGCCGGAAAAGGGAGCGCCCCTGCTGCCAGCATCGCCCGCAGGCGAATCACCCCGGTAGTGGTCTCCTCCGTCGTGCCAATGATTTCCGGAATCTGGTGGGGCCGTTCCTGAACCAGTGTCGCTACCACATCACCCCCGTCGTCAATGATCAGCTGGGGATGGTGGTCCAGTGCTCGGCGCACATGGCGTTGATACGTCGCCGTGTCTTCCCCCTTGATGGCAAACACGGGAATCCGGTGGTGCACCACCAAGCAAGCCGCCACATCATCCTGGGTCGAAAGGGGGTTACTGGCGATCAACAGGGCATCGGCGCCCCCTGCCTTTAGGGTCAAGGCCAAATTGGCCGTTTCTGTCGTCACGTGGCAACAGGCCACCAGGCGAATCCCCTGCAGGGGTTTTTCCTGGGCAAAGCGCTCGCGAATTTGGGCCAGGACCGGCATTTCCCGCGCCGCCCACTCGATCCGTTGCCGACCCAGGGGCGCCAAGCCCAAATCCTTGACCTCGCAATCCACCCAGGCGCCCATTGCCGTCATACAACCAACCTCCCTAACCCGTGTTTTCTTAGCCTACACCATCGTCCTAGGATCAAAGCAATGGCACGGGAGACGGCCCATGCAGCCACACAGCCGGATTTATGTAGCCGGGCATCGGGGATTAGTCGGTTCAGCGCTATGCCGGCAATTGCACCGGCGGGGGTATACGCATCTACTAACCGCTACCCGCCAGGAATTGGACCTCCGGGATGAGCGGGCCGTCGGGCGTTGGTTTGACCAGCACCGGCCGGAATACGTGTTTTTAGCAGCGGCCAAAGTCGGGGGCATTCTGGCTAATGCCACCTATCCGGTGGACTTTCTCCAGGACAACCTTCAAATTCAAACCAACGTCATTGCCCACAGTTTCCGCACTAGCGTCAAGAAACTGTTGTTTTTGGGGTCATCCTGCATCTATCCCAAATTCGCCCCCCAACCCATCAAAGAAGAGTACCTGTTAACCGGTGCTTTAGAACCCACCAACCAATGGTATGCCGTGGCCAAAATTGCCGGGATCAAACTTTGCCAGGCCTACCGGCAGCAGTACGGCTGGTCCGCAATCTGCGCCATGCCCACCAATCTCTACGGCCCCGGCGACAACTTTGACCTGGCAACCTCCCATGTGTTACCGGCCTTGCTGCGCAAATTCCATGAAGCCAAGGTCAAGGGAGAACCCCAGGTGGTGGTGTGGGGAACAGGAACCCCGCGCCGGGAATTCCTCTACGTGGATGACCTGGCCGATGCCTGTATTTTTCTGATGCAGCACTACGACGCAGCGGACATCATCAATGTGGGCACTGGCGAAGACATCAGCATCCGGGAACTGGCAGCCCTGGTGCAACACATCGTGGGTTACCAAGGGGACATCGTGTACGACACCAGCAAACCCGATGGCACCCCCCGGAAATTGCTGGACGTCTCCCGGTTGCGGGCGCTGGGATGGCAGGCGCAAACCCCCTTAGCAGTCGGCATTGAAAAAACCTACGCCTGGTACCTACAGCATGCCCAAGGGTGTCTCCAAACGTGATCTCCCCCAGAAGGTGTGTCCGGTCTGCGGTCGGCCCTTTAGCTGGCGCAAAAAGTGGGCGGATTGCTGGGACGCGGTGAAGTACTGCTCAGAGCGCTGTCGGCGGCGGCGTCATTCGGCCAGTTCGTGACCCGTTAGCCGTAAAAACACATCCTCCAAATTGGCCCGGCGACGGCTCAGGCGGGTGCTATCCAGGTGTTCTAGGGCCTGCCAAAGCGCCGAGTCGTGGGCCGGCAAGCTCATGACATAGCCCTGGCCCAGGGGGCGCCACCAAACCCCCGCCCGTTCCGCCAACTCCTGCACCACCGCCGCCGGTACCCCCTCAATTTCCGCCACTTCGGTGCCGATGATGCGTTGGATGAGCGCTTCCGGCGGTCCCTGGTCCACCACCACCCCCTGTTGCAACAGCAGCAGCCGGTCACACAACCGTTGCGCCTCGTCCATGTAGTGGGTGGTCAACAGTACCCCACAGCTCTCCTGCTTAAGTTGGGCAATGCGGCGCCAGAAGGCCTGGCGGGCATCCGGGTCCAGACCGGTGGTTGGTTCATCCAAAAAGATGATCTTGGGTCGGTGAATAAGAGCGCGGGCCAGTACCAGCCGTCGTTTGAGTCCCCCCGACAGGACATCCACCCGCTGGTGGGCGTAATCCGTCAGCCCCATATCCGCCAACAATTCCCAAGCCCGTTGGCGCGCCGGTCGCCCTGTGATCCGGTAGTGGTGGGCAAAAAACACCAAATTTTCCCAGACCGTGAAATCCGGGTCCAGATTGTCCTCTTGGGTGACCACACCCAGGAATTGCCGCGCCTGACGTCCTTGCCGTTGCACGTTGTAGGGACCCACCTGCACCAACCCACGCTGGGGAATCACAGCGCCGTAGAGCATCCCAAACGTCGTGGTTTTGCCTGCCCCATTTGGCCCCAGTAGCCCCAGGATTTCACCGGGTTGTAGTTGTAGGCTCACCCCTTGCACCACCGCCCGCTGCCCGTAATACTTCCACAAATCCTGGGCCATTAACTCCATCGGTTTAGCGGGGGGGATCACAAATGAGCAAGCTCATGCTGCTGCGTACCGGTTCCAGGGTCAAGCGGGGCCGACCAGCCCTGGTTTGGGTGTACTCCCGCAGGACCCGTTGCGCTTGGGCATAAGGCACCGACAACACCAGCGCCTCCAATTGACCTTGGGGGCAAGCGCGGGCCTTGGGGTCTCGGTCCAACCAGGCCTGACCACAGATACCTGCCCAGACCTCCGCCACCGGCAACCCGCGATAACTCCCCTGGGCAGCAAACACTGCAATACCTTGAATTTCCGGGTCGAGACGGGTCGGACGTTGGCGCGCCAAAGAGCGAAACAGGGCACTGCTGCGGCAACGCTCGAAACCCTGGAGAACCCGGTCATTCACCAGAACCGTCCCAGTCGCCCCCAGCAGAGCTAAGCTGCCAATAAGGCCAGCAAGAACAGCACCGACTCGCCACTTTGCCATCAGCCCTCTCTCCAGCTCTCCAGTCACCCAACCCATACTAGCAGGACAGGTATTTGAGTTGGTCTGCTCGTCACAGCGGCAAACGCCCGGTCGTTTACCAAAGGGTGGTGGGTTCCAAAACCGCATAACCGCTGGTGACAATCAACAGGAGAGGCACTAGGCCCCAGCTTTTTTAGTCCCAGGAGAAAAACACCAGCATCAATACCCCGGCCATCCGGACCAAAAAGCTCCCATCGCGGCTACCCCCCCCCACCAGACAAGAGAGGATGGCTAAGTGGTAAAGAGAAAAAGAAAATACTTTATCCTAATTGCAGGTGCCATTGCCCAGCATCGCTCCCTCTTTTGTCAGCGCCCTGTACCGGGCCAATTACCAAGGGTTTATTCGGGGGTGCGATCCCTGGATGGAAAATGTCACCTTTTCCGGTCTTTTTTATGTTGTGACTAGTATACTCTCGACTCTTTCGCCCGACTGTTCCAGATGGATTTTGATGCTCCGTTCTGGACGATGTTTATTCATCAGGGAGTATTTTCCTTTTAGCTGGACCCAGACAGTGGTTATGCCCTTGGCCAACCTGTGTCTAGTTTTTCGGCAATGGTGGGATAGCGAGGGGGACATACGGTTTACCATCGAACTGCCCACCCCGCAAAAGACCTACGAAATCTATGAGTCTGGAGGCGCAGAAAAGGCAGAGCAGCACTGGCAGCAGGACCCTTTGGTACAGGCCCTCAAGCGCTTAGTCCGCACCCAGGAAATCCGCCCCTCATGCGGACGCAGAGACTCGAACTCTGACCCGTAAGGACTGGAACCTAAATCCAGCGCGTCTACCAATTCCGCCACGTCCGCAGGCAACTTTTATTATAGCCCTTGCTATAGTAGGGCTTATGTTGGCCAAGCGCATTATCCCCTGCCTAGATGTCCACGCCGGCCGGGTGGTCAAGGGGGTCAACTTTGTCAACCTGCGGGATGCGGGGGACCCGGTGGCCCTAGCCCAGCACTACAATCAGGCGGGAGCCGATGAACTGGTGTTTTTGGACATCAGCGCTACCCACGAGGGCCGCCATGTGTTGTTGGACGTCATTGAACGCACGGCTAGTCAGGTGTTTATCCCCCTGACAGTTGGAGGTGGCATCGGCGACCTGGACACCATTAAGGCCATCCTGCGGGCGGGCGCAGATAAGGTGAGCCTGAATTCGGCGGCGGTGCGCAACCCGGATTTGATTAACCAGTCCAGCGAGCGCTTTGGCCGCCAGTGCATTGTCATTGCCATTGATGCCCGGTGGGTGGGGGACCGCTGGACGGTGTGGGTGCGGGGGGGACGGGAGGATACAGGCAAAGACGCCATCGCCTGGGCAGAGGAGGCGGTGCAGCGGGGGGCAGGGGAACTCCTGGTCACCAGCATGGATGCTGATGGGACTAAAGCGGGGTATGACCTGTGCTTAATCCGGGCGATTGCCCAACGGGTGCCCGTACCGGTGATTGCCTCCGGGGGTGCCGGGAATTGCCAACACGTTGCCGATGCTTTTGTCCAGGGGGGGGCAGCAGCTGCGTTGCTGGCTTCATTGCTGCACTACGGTGAATTGACCATCGCCGACATCAAGACTTACTTGGCTCAGCAGGGAATACCGGTGCGTCAGTGTGGTCAGGATAACCCCTGAGGCGAAAAATCTCTGGTACAACTAAGGCAGGAGTCATCTAGGGGGGGTCCTCATGGTCAAGTACAAGATTTTGGTCATTGACGACAGTTTTCTGATCCGCAAGTCCCTGGTAGAACAGCTTTCCGGGGACCGCTTTGAGGTGTACGAAGCCCAGGATGGTCCTTCCGGTTTGGCCAAGGCGGAAGAGGTCAACCCCGATGTCATCCTACTGGATTTCATCATGCCAGGGATGAACGGCTATGAGGTGTACCAGGCCTTGCGCGCCAACCCCAAATTCGCCAATACGCCGGTGATCATCATTTCCAGTAGCTATGACGAGGTGGTGAGTAAATTTGGCTACCCGTTTGTGGGGTTTGATTTTCTGGCCAAACAGTTTACCAAAGAGCAACTGGAGGAGCGCATCAACGCCGTTTTGCCCATGATTGCTGCCACGCCGGAGCATGTTGGGGTGGGCGTCACCGAAAAACCGCCGGTGGACCACTGGCAGCGGCTGGAAACCCTCCTAGGCGAGTTGGGGCAGCAACTGCAACAAAAACCCACCTGGGTCAACGAATTACCGACCCCCCCGGACCTCACCCCCCTACTGGTGCAACTGCAAACCCTGGAAGGACGCCTGCAGGAGCTATATCACCGCCCACCCGCCCCCCACTTGCAGGAAATGACCGCCGCCTTGACCCATTTGCAGCAGAGCTTGTCCCTGGAGCCTTTGCATCAGCAACTGCAAGCCCTGCAGGAACAGGTCAAGACCCTGCAATCCCAATTACAGACCCACCAGTTGACCCAAGCCACTCTCGAGCAACTGACCAGCAGCATGCAGAGTTTGAACCAGGGCATTGCCCATCTACCACGCACCGATGCGATACTCGAGCAACTGAAATCCCTGGAGGAAAAAATTGACCGAAGCCGGCAACCAACCCCAAACTTTCTCCTGGGATTTGTTGCTGTCACAGTCGGGGCATTAGTTGGCGCGTTTATTGGCGCTAGCGTCGTTGCCGGTCAACGTCAGTCCCCACTACCGACCACCCCCACTAGCTCAATTTCCGCTGGAGCAACCCACGGATGCTAAGAACAACCGCCGCATCGCAGATCGCCAGAATCGCCACTGCTGTTCCCAGGGTTGTTTCACCCCAAGGTGCACTCAGGACCACATCCGACCAATGCCAGTGGGGGTGCAAATACACGTGGCGAATCGGCTCAATGGCATAGCTCAGGGGATTGAGACTGGCAATTACCTGCAACCAGCGGGGCATGAAATGCAACGGGGCCAAGGCCGTACTGGCAAACAGCAAGGGTAAATTCACCACAAAGATCACCGCCAGCAATTCCACGTGCCCCGGCAGGGCGAAGGTCAATCCCAAACTCAAGGCCGTCATGCCCAACACCAGCAACAGGACAACTGCCACCAGCAGGGCAAAACCGCTGGCACCCGGTAAACCACCCCCCAGCAGATAGCTGGTTAACAGCACCGCCACCGTCTGCACCAAACTCAGCAGCGTGATAAAAATGGTCGAGGCTAGGACGATAGAAAAGCGGGAGACCAGAGGGGCGACCAAAAAACGATTCAAAAAGCCAAACTCCCGGTCAAACATCACCGGTAAGCCCGCATTTAAGGCCCCCGAAAAAACCGTAAACACGATGATTCCGGCGCTCAAAAACTGGGCATAGTTGACCCCCTCCCCCAAAAACCCCGCCGGTGCATTCTGAAACAAGGCCCCGAACAAAATCAACCACATCAGGGGCTGGATAATCCCGGCAATCAGGGTCGCGGGCCGCCGCCGCAGTTGGATGAGCAAACGCCGCGTCAGGGCCGTTGTTTCTTGCACCAGCTCAGCTAGCGGATGACTACCCGATGTCACCGGTGGGGCAGAAGTCACCGTTGCAGCCATAGCCACTCCCAGCACACAACCACTGCTAGGATCAGGCTAACGCAGGAACACCATTTTGACCAGCAATGCACCTGGCCCTGGTAAATATCACCCTGGACTGGAAGGGGTCCCTAACGGAGTTGATTCCCCAGATTCACGCCCACCTGCAGACCTACGGCACTCCTGTGCGCTGGGCCATCACGGCGGTTCAGGACCGGACCCTCACCCTAGAGGCGGTAGTGGTGACGTCACAGTTGCCCCAGTAAGGGATGGGTTTGGGGAATCACCCGCACCCGCTCCACGTACTCCTGGGCTAACCGTTGCCAGTTCAGAACTTGCTCCGGCGTGGGGGCCGCACTGGTCAACCGGGGGGTCACGGGCTGTAACACCACCAGAACCCGGGGGTCCACCGCCCGAATCATGGTTAAGGCGTCCACCAACTCGGGGGTTTGGGTGTGCCGGTCCACCACGATCTTGACAAACACCTCCACCCCCGCCTGTACCGCCAGGGTCAGGAATTGGTGGTGCGCTTCGTGGTGCTGCTCGCCGCTGACACTGGGGAGTTTGTAGTCCATGGCGATAGTACGGATCCAGGGCAACACCCACGCCAATTCCTGGGGTCGGTGTCCCCCCGTTTCCAGGTAAACCGGCAGAGGGATGGTTCGGGTCAATTCGGGCAGGAATTCTGCTAGGAAGTCGGCCTGCAGCAGGGGTTCTCCCCCGGTGAGGCTGATGGCGGTGTGTTTCCCCCCCTGATAGTGCCTTTCCAGCCAAGCCAACACCTGTTGGACGGTGACGGGATTGGCCACCCTTTGAAAATCGCGCATCCCCGGCGTCATTTCCACCCGTCCCTGGGGTGCGGGCCGCCACGTATGCCTACTATCGCAGAACCGGCAACGCAGGTCACAGCCGCCCAGCCGCAGGAAAACCTGACGGTCCCCGACGTAAGGTCCCTCCCCCTGAATAGCCGAGAAAATTTCCACCAGATTAGCGGTTGTCTTCATCGCCAGATGAGAAATTCCCCTTCGCAACCCTGATCCACCCAGATGCCCTGGCGGTCGTAGCCCCAGGTGCGCCCCTCGATACAACGGCGATTGCTCAACTGACGCTCCAAACGCACACCTCCGTGATTCCCCACCGGACAGGTCCTGTAGCGCCCGTTGATGGATTCACAGGTCATCCTTACTGGTTTCGCCGCCGGGAACCCACCTGTCTTGGGCTTGCGCCGCCACCTGTGCCAACCCCCTGAATGCAACCTCAACAGCGTTAGTTGACCGAGATGTCTGCCCACCCCTGAGGGCAATGCACCCTTATTTCTAATTCTGTCAGTTTTGCCCTAGTTGCGCAGGGAACCGTCCACCCAGCGGGTGCTCTGGTAGGTCACTTCCGCAATGAAGGCCCGTTGCAAGGTGGCGCCCGTGAGATTGGCATGACTCAGGTTGGTATTGACCAGCACCGCCCCCGTCAAATCAGCCCCGCTGAGATTAGCGCCCGTTAAGTTGGAGCCGATCAAACTGGCGCCGGCCAGATTGGCCCCCGTGAGGTTGGCTCCACTGAGATTGGCCCCGTCAAGGCTGGTGTTGCGCAGATCGGCACCTTGGAGATTGCTATTGCTCAAATTGGCGCGGCTTAGGGCAGTGCGGTTTAGCTCTTGAACCGCTGTTCCCAGGCGCGCCCCCTGGAGATTGGCCCCTGTTAAGTTCACCCCGATTAAATTCAAACCCCGCAAATCCGCCCCTTGCAGGTTGCAATTCACACATTCCCGATTGTTCTTCAAGCGTTGCACCGCCTCCAGTTGCGCCCCCACCGGTAGGCTAAAACTTAGCAGTAGTAAGCTAAGACCAATCCACACTTGGCGCATGGTCAGAACCTACCTGTCGTTCCCCCCGTTACTTTAACACGGGTTAGGGGGAGTTGGTTAGAATGGACGGGCGTGGTCAACCCTGGCAGCCATGGGCCTTTACGAGTCTTGGGTCCGGCCTTGGATCTTTACCCTAGACCCGGAATGGGCGCATCAAACTTTCATCCAGACCCTGCACCGGCTACCCCCCCAGCCCAACCATTGGTTGCATGCCCTGGCGCGGCGACACTTCACCTACAACCACCTTGCCCTGCATCAACAGGTATGGGGCCTGCATTTTCCCAATCCCCTGGGTTTAGCCGCCGGCTTTGACAAAGATGGCTGGGGCATCCCCTGGTGGGCCGATTTGGGTTTTGGTTTTGCCGAGCTGGGAACCGTGACCCCCCAGGCCCAACCCGGTCAACCGCCACCCCGCCTGTTTCGCCTCCCCGCCGATCAAGCCCTCATCAACCGCCTGGGGTTCAACAACCGGGGGGTATGGCAGTTACAGGAGCAGTTGCAGCGGGCATGGGCCATCGGCAAACCGGCTATTCCCATCGGCATCAATCTGGGTAAAGGCAAGGACACCCCCTTGGAGCAGGCCTGGCAGGACTATCTCTACAGCTTTCAACGGTTGAAAAACTGGGGGGACTATTTTGTGGTGAATGTCAGTTCCCCGAATACGCCGGGTTTGCGGGAGTTACAGGCCCGGTCGTTCCTGGCCCCCATTTGCGACGCCCTGCAACAGGCCAACCCCCAGGGGAAACCCCTTTTGCTGAAAATCAGCCCCGACCTAACCGAGGACCAGGTGCTAGCCGTGCTGGAACTGGTGCGCATTTATGGTTTAGCCGGGGTGATTGCCACCAATACCACCACCGCCCGCCCGTCCTTGCGCAGTCGCCACCGTCAGCAAGCGGGGGGATTGAGCGGTAAGCCCCTCGCCCCACGCTCTACCCAATTCATCCACTTCATTTACCGCCAGACCCAGGGGCAATTACCTATTATCGGGGTGGGGGGGATTTTCGATGCCCATGACGCCTGGGAAAAAATCACCGCCGGTGCCTGTTTACTGCAACTGTACACGGGCTGGGTATATCGGGGGCCGGGGGTCGTGCGCCGCATTTTGACTGGACTAGTGGAAAAGCTCAGCCAGCAGGGCTTGACGTGCCTATCCCAAGCGGTGGGGCGCCAACACCGGCTTTAAGAGCGGGCTGTTTCCTCCACCGAACTAGGTAAGGACAGTTGCTGCCGGTACTGTTCGATGTCCCGCTCCAAGGAGGCAATTTTCTGGTCGCGCCGCCACAGTTCCCGCCGGGCAATCAGCCAGCGTTGAAACTGATTCCAGATACCAAAGAGCCAAGCCAGGACAGCCCCCACCCCCATCGCCATGATCAATTCCACCGCCAAGGGATAGTTCACCGTGTAGGAACCGAGCAGATGCACCGTGACCGGCTCCATGTTCTGGAGGCTGAAAAGCACTAACGCCAGGCAAAACGCAAAAATCAAGACGGCGTTGATCTGCACCATAAAATTTCACCTCGGACGCTCACGATTTATAGGGTATCAGGCTTACGGCCCCGGCTCCCCATTTTCAACCTTCCTTAAATAACGCCGCGCCAGAAAGAAACCGACGATGGTTTTGGCATCCACGGCTACCCCCCGGTCAATGGCCTTGGTCAGTTCCGCCGGCGTCAACAACACCACCTCCAAGTCCTCATCCGGGTCCCGTGGGGGCGGCTGGGCCAGGGGTACCACATCCGTCGCCAGGTAGGCATAAATAATCTCATCAGAATAACCGGGCGCCAGGAAAAACTCTCCCAGGGATTGCCAGGTGCGGGCGTAGTAACCCGTTTCCTCCGGCAATTCCCGCTGGATGGTTTGGAGAGGGCTTTCACCCTTTTCGACCGTCCCCGCCGGAAACTCCAACAGCCGCCCCTGGGCCGTAAACCGGTACTGCCGCACCAGCACCAACTGGCCCTCCGGCGTCACTGGCACCGCTAACGCTCCCCCCGGATGGCGCACACACTCCCACTCCCCTTCTGCCCCATTGGGCAACCGCAGGCGATTCACCTCGTAGCGAAATTTCCGCCCCTGATGCCAAAACCGCTTCGCCAAGAGCGCCGGGGGTTCGTTGCCCATGGCTAGCCGGGGGTCATGGCCTTTTGAAACGCCGCCCGATGCTGACAGCGCTGGAGATAGGCCGCTATAGCCGGGTAAGGGCTGACCTCCAGGCCGAACATCTGGGTAGCAAAGAACAAAATGGACGCCAGGGCCACATCCGCCACCGTCAACTGAGAACCCGTCAAGTAGTCCCGGTCGCTCAGGATTTGCTGCAACGGCGGCAGGAGTTTCCCCAGTTCCTGCTCCCGTTTTTCCGGCGGTTGCGCCAGGGCCTGGACCAGCGTGGAATTGCTAAACAACACCCATTGATAAAGCTCCGCCCGTTTGGCTGGGGTTGGCGGCAGTTGCCCGTATTTATCCGCCAGGTACAGCAGGATCGCCCCTGACTCCCATACCACCACGTCCCCATCCACCAGCGCCGGCACCTTGCCCATGGGGTTAATGGCTAAGTACGCCGGTTGCCGATGGTCACCCGCCCCCATGTCCAACCGCACAAACTCGTAGGGAACCTGTAGCTCTTCGAGGTACCAGGCCACAATGGCCGCCCGGGAGCGGGCTCCCCCGTACAGTTTCAGCATAACAACGGCTATTTGTACAGCGCCAGCCCCAACCGTACCGCCATCACCAACGGCAACAGGGCCACCACCAGCGCCACAAACACCTGCGTATCCGACAGTCCCATCGCTTGCGCTCCACACACAACTCCCTAGATTACTGTGCCGGAAATGGGCGTCCGTTGCACCGATCTGTTACATTATGAAATACTGTGCGTCCCACCCCCAGGATGGAACCACTCCTTGACCGGCTGATTGAGGTCCCCCAGCACTTTGGTCCCCAGACCCTAATCATCATCGGGATTTTGGTTCTTTTGGAAGCCGTTTTATCGGCGGATAATGCCATTGCCCTGGCGGCGATTGTCCAGAATTTGCACGACCCCAAATTAGAACAGCGGGCCTTGAACTGGGGCCTGGCCTTGGCCTTTATTCTGCGGGTGGTTTTAATCTTAACCGCCACCTGGGTCCTGCGATTTCCCATTGTTTCCGTCATGGGGGGGTTGTATTTGTTGTGGCTGGTCTGGAATTATTTACGCCATCGCCACCGGGAAGAGGACCCCCAGGAAATGCCCATCCCTCTGGACCCGGCGGCCTCCTTTTGGCAAGTGATTCCGGCGTTGGCCTTGACGGATTTGGCCTTTTCTTTAGACAGCATTACGACGGCCATTGCGGTGGCGGAAGAAACCTGGCTGGTGCTGTTGGGGGGTGTAATGGGTATTGTGGCCCTGCGCTGTTTAGCGGGTCTGTTCATCCGCTGGTTGGAAATCTATACCCATTTGCAGGATGCGGGTTATGCGACGGTGGCTTTGGTGGGGCTGCGCCTGTTGATCAAGGCATTTCGACCGGACCTGCTGCCGCCGGAATGGTTGACCACCACGGTGATCGTGGGTTTGTTTGTGTGGGGGTTTTCCCAGAAAAATCCCGATACTTCCCCCTGATGGTGGTGGCGACACCGCGCTTTTTGGCCAAATTAGCCGCCCAGTTGTGGCCCAGTGACACCGAGCAGCAAAACCGCTTTGTCCAGGTGCTGCTGTCCCCAACACCGCTGCCGACCGGGATAGCCTGGTGTCGTCCTCGCCCCGAGCCGTTGCCCTTTCCGGTGCTGCCACCCCTGGCTTGGCAACCGCCTTGGGTGGATCGGGTGGCGCCAGAGGTGCAACCAGGCCGGCATCCCCTGCACAACCGGGGCTATTACTACTGTCTGGACATGTCGTCGGTGTTTGCGGGGGCGGTACTGGGGGCGATTCCGGTGACCCAACCGGTGGTAATTGACCTGTGTGCCGCGCCGGGGGGTAAGAGTGTGCTGGCCTGGCGGTATTTGCACCCTTCCCTGCTGATTGCCAACGAACCCATCGGCAAACGGGTGCGCACCCTGTTGAGCAACTGGCGGCGCTGTCGTATCCCGGGCGTGGTGGTGCAGCAGGACCCGGCAACGCTGGCGCAGCACCTGGCCCAGACCGCCGATGTGGTGATTGTGGATGCGCCCTGCTCGGGGCAATCCCTCCTGGCCAAGGGCATGAAAAATCCCGGCTGTTTTCACCCCCGCACCGTCCAGTTCAATCGTCAGCGCCAGCGCCGGATTTTGGCCCAGGCCCAGCAACTGCTCAAACCGGGGGGGTATCTGGCCTACATGACCTGCACCTACAGCCCCGAAGAGAACGAGGAGAACTGTCAATGGTTGATGACCCATTTCCCCGAGCTGCAACCGGTAGGGGTGCCGGCCCTGGCAGCGGCTCAATCCCACTTGGTCGCGTTTCCCTGCTATCGTCTGTGGCCCCAGGGGGGAGAGGGCGCCGGTGCATTTACCTGTCTCTGGCAATGGTTGCGGGAGGGGACTGGGGCGGCGGTGGATAGGGACTGGTTACGGCAGGTGCAGGTATCGCCAGCGCGCCGGGCAATGCAAATAAATGGCAATGAAAAGGGGGTGGGGGACGGGGAGCGTGATAAGTTCAAGGATGTGCCTCTCAATGGTGACGATTATGAGCGAAACTCCGACGATTTCTCCCCGGCAGATGAATCTCCTGCGGGTGGTGGCGGCCCTGTCTTGGAGTGATGGCGAATTGTCCCCCGCCGAACGCAACTTGATCCTGGACCGATTTTCCCAACTGTTTGCCCAGGACCCGGCCCAACAGGCCCGCCTGCGCCAGGAATTGCAGGACTACGTCACCCAAAACATTCCCCTGGAGGAACTGGTGCCCAAGTTGGCGACGGAAACGGAAAAGTTGCTGGTGTTACAACTGGGCTATGCCGTGATCAAAGCCAGTCGCCGCCGGCCCGACGAACCCCTGATTAACCCGGAAGAACAGGCCGCCTACACCAAACTCATCCAGCTTCTCCAAATTCCCCCAGAACAGGTGCAGATTTTGGAAGCGGAAATGGAGGCGCAACTGCAACAGCGGCCCAGCCTGGTGGAGGCCGTGGTGGACAAGGTCAACCGGTACATCCAGACCTCCCCGTGAGACTGGAGCAGGCAGGGTCGGCTAGAATAGGGCCAAGGGATGGCCTGCCTATGGTATCTGATGCCCCAAACCGTTCGTTGACCTCAGAATTCAGTTTTTCGCCCCATCAGCTCCCCCCTCAAAATGTAGCGGCGGAGGAGGCCATCTTGGGGGGGATTTTGCTGGATCCCGATGCTATGGGGCGCATCAGTCACCTCCTCAAACCGGAGTTTTTCTATATCCAGGCCCACCAGGAAATTTACCGAGCGGCCCTGAGTTTGCATTTGCAGGGCAAACCCACGGATATGACAGCGGTGGCCACCTGGTTGCAAGACCAGGGACTGCTGGAAAAGGTAGGCGGCCCGGCCAAGTTGGTGCAATTGGTGGATCAGGTGGTCAGCGCAGTCAACATTGACCAGTACGCAGCCCTGGTGGCGGATAAATACCTGCGGCGCCAACTGATCCAAGCGGGCCAGGCTATCCTGCGTTTGGGTTACGAAACCACCCTGCCCATTGAACAAGTCCTGGACCAGGCGGAACAACAGATTTTTGCCGTTTGCCAAAATCAACCCCGGCAGGAACTGGTCTCCACGGCGGAAATGGTGAGCACCATTTGGCACGAAATCGAACAGCGCTCCGAAGACATGCTGCCGCCGGGGATCACCAGTGGGTTCTATGACCTGGACGCCCTCACCCAGGGGTTTCAACGGTCGGATTTGATCATCGTCGCTGGACGGCCCTCCATGGGTAAGACCTCCTTTTGCCTGAACATCGCCCGCAATATCGCCGCCACCCACCGGTTGCCCGTGGCCCTGTTTAGTTTGGAGATGTCTAAGGAGCAACTGGTGTACCGGCTGCTGGCCAGCGAAGCCCGTATCGAAAGCACCCGCCTGCGCACCGGTCGCATCGCCGAGCATGAATGGCCTCAGCTCAACCAGGCCATCAGCACCCTGGCGCAACTGCCCATTTTTATAGACGATTCCGCCAGTGCGACGGTGATGGAGATTCGCTCTAAGTGCCGGCGGCTGCTAGCGGAGCAGGGTAACCTGGGGCTGGTGCTGATTGACTATTTGCAATTGATGGACAGCGGCGGCAGCGGCAGCGAAAACCGGGTGCTGGAACTGTCCCGCATGACTCGGGGCTTAAAGACCCTGGCGCGGGAGTTGCAGGTGCCGGTGATCGTGCTGTCCCAGTTGAGCCGGGGGGTGGAACACCGCACCAACAAGCGCCCCATGCTGTCGGACCTGCGGGAAAGCGGCAGTATCGAGCAGGACGCGGATGTGGTAATTATGTTGTACCGCGATGAGTATTACCATCCCGACACACCGGAGCGGGGGATCGCCGAAGCCATCATTGCCAAGCACCGCAACGGGCCGACGGGGGTGGCCAAGTTGCTCTTCGACGCCCACCTCACCCAGTTCCGCAATTTGAAACACTGACCGGCAGCCCCAAGTACCGTTCCAACTCCTGCACCGCCCGGTCCAGGTCATCGTTGACGATACAGGCGTCAAATTCGGGGGTGGCCTGCAGCTCCTCCCTGGCGTGGGCGAGGCGTTTTTGCATGGCCGTTTCTGAGTCCTGACCCCGCTGGCGCAGGCGTTGCTCCAGGGTTTGCCAATCGGGCGGGCAGATAAAAACCAGGGTGGCCTGGGGAAAGGACCGCCGGATTTGCCGGGCACCCTGCAGCTCGATTTCCAAAATCACCCACTGGCCCCGTTGCAGCGCCTGTTCCACGGGCTGGCGGGGGGTGCCGTAGTAATTGCCCGCGTATTCCGCCCACTCCAGGAGAGCGCCGGCGGCGATGGCGGCCTCAAACTCCTCACGACTGACAAAGATATAGGACTGGCCGGGGATTTCTCCAGGACGGGGGGGTCGCGTTGTCAGGGAAACCGATACCTGCAATTGGGGATGGCGCTGGCAAAGCCGTTTGAGCAGCGTGCCCTTGCCCACCCCACTCGGTCCAGTCAGCACAATCAAGCGCCCGCTTGTCTCGGCCATAGGTACATTATCCCCGACAACCACGTCAGCACCACGGCCAGGCCAAACAACCCCAAGCTCACGTTGCCCGGCCACAGCAGCAGGGCCACCACCGCCCCCACCTGGCTGACCGTTTTCGCCTTGCCCCAGCCATGGGCGCCCATCACCTGGGGTAACCGCCCCCGCCAAGCCGTGATGGTCAACTCCCGGGCCAAGAGCAGAAACACTCCCCAGGCCGGTAGGTCCCCCGTTTCCACCAGGGCCAGCAGGGGCGCCATCACCAACAACTTGTCCACCAGGGGGTCCAGCCACTTGCCCAGGTCGCTCACCTGCTGCCAGCGCCGCGCCACATAACCGTCTAGGGCATCCGTCGTTGCCCCCAGCAGAAACAGGCCCGCCGCCCAACCCCGCGCCCCCAGGGCCAGCGCCACAAACAGCCCCGGAATCACCAGCAACCGGCTGAGGGTCAACCAGGAGGCCACCGTCATGACCGCCGCCGTAGATAATCCCGCAATCGCCACAACTGCCAGACCTGCCCCACTTCCAAGGGCAAAACCGACACGGCCGCCAGGTCCACCTGCACCCAGCCGTCCCCCCAATGCCAGGCTTGCACCCCGTCCACGGCCCCGCTAAATTGCCACTGCAACGCCTCGGCGGCCACCCGTTGCACCCGCGCCCGGAAGGGGATGACGCCTCCCCAACGCAATTCCACCGACCGACCCGACGCCACCGGCATCCCCAGGGGCCAGCCCGCAAACCACCACTGCCGCAGTGCTGCCGGTTCTAGGATCGCCTGGCGAATCTGGTCCCGGTTGGCCGTCAATTCAATGCGCAGCGTCGTGTGCTGAAAAGAACCAAACATCCTTACTGCCGGTTGCCTAACCCCCATCGTACTGCATTACCAGGGGAGTGCCTGCTGCAACCGTTGCCAAGCCAGATGGGCCACCGCCTCATAGTGGGTTTTCCCCGTAAACAACTCGGCAAACTTACGGGTCGCCCCAGGGCGTTTGACCCCTACCCGGTAGGCCAACCCCGGCCAGCGATAAAACACCTGGGCCAGCCGTTTTGCCCAGACCATGTCCCGGCCCCAGGTGTTCTGCACCGTTGCGGTGTAACGCGCTAGGGCATCCCTATCCCCCGCGAGGGCCTGATCCAGGGCTAGGGCCGCCTGCCACCCCGTCCACAGGGAAGGCCGAATCCCCTCGGCGGTAAACGGGTCCACCACACAGGCTGCTTCCCCCACCAACAGGGCGTTTTCGGTATGCAGGGGTTGGGGCGCGTCCCACAGGCATAGGGGATGACCGTACTGGCGCGCCTGGGCCACATCCACCTGGAAATGGGCGGCATAGGTCTGGAGAATCCGGCGCAAGTCCTGGGAAATGCCCCCGCCGGCCAAGGTCCCCACCCCCAGGGAAAACCCGTCCCGTTTGGGGAAGTTCCAGGCGTAGCCGTTATGCACCAGGCCGAATTCAAAGCAGATACGGGGCCGGGGGTTTTCTAGCAAGGGTACCTCCGCCTCCAGGGCACCCGCCAGTCGCCGCCGCTGGCGAAACCCCAGCCAACCCGCCAACTTCCCTTTGGCCCCATCAGCCGCCACCAGATAGCGCCCCCGGTAGGGTTCACCCGTCGTCTGCACCTGCCAGCCGTCCCCCTGCCAGGCAATGCCAGTAACCGCCGTGCCGTCTTGCACCTGCGCCCCCTGCCTTTGCGCCTGTTGCACCAGGAAATGGTCAAACACGTCCCGCCGCACCATCCAGATGGGGTCTAGGTCCGTCAGTTCCACCGTCACCGGGTCCCCCAACTGCCAGGTGTAGTGAATCCGGCAGCTGAGGCAGGAGATAGCCGGGGTGAAATCAAAATCAAACCATTCCTGCACCTGGGGCGAGACGCCACCCCCACAGGGCTTGTAGCGGGGCAAGGACGCCTGTTCCAGCAGCAGCACCGACCGCCCCCGTTTCGCCAGATGGTAGGCCGCACTGCCGCCGCCGGGTCCCGCCCCGACCACAATCACGTCATACCTCATCGCCAGATGCGCCGGTGGTACTCGGTAATATCCCGATAGGGGTCCCGGTAAGAGTGATGATGATGGTGTTCGTGGGGGTCATGGGGATGGTCGTGGGAATGATCATGGGAATTCCCATTAACCACCTGGAGGCGGAATTTGCACACATCGCAGTTCATGGGGGTGATGCTGCCGAAGGTTTCCCGTTCCCGCTGGCGCAGAAGGGCCAACACCGCCGGATGCCGCCCCAGTTCCGGCAAACAGGTAATCGGGACCTCCGGGTGTTCCCGTTGCATCTGGGCGGCCATGGCTTGAATTTTCTGCACCAGGACGCCGGTGAACAAAAAGTGGGGCGCCACGATCACCCGCCGGGGTTGATGCAGCCAGACCCGCCGCCAGCCCTCCTCCAACCGGGGATGGGTAATGCCCACAAAACAGGTTTCCACCGTCAAGTAGCCGCTCCCTTCCCAGAGCAAGCGCGCCAGCTTAAAGGCATCACTATTGGCGTCTGGATCGCTCGCCCCTCGACCCACCAGCAACACCACCGTTTCGGCCCGGGGAATCGTCGGGTGGTCGGCTTGGGCCAATCGTTCCTGCCACAGGGCCAAAATCTCCGGCGCCAGGCCCAGATGCCGCCCGTAGTGAATCTGTAAACCCGGATACTGCGCCCGTGCCCGGTCCAACTCCCGGGTGATGTCCAACTTCAGATGCCGCGCCGCCAGCAACAACAGGGGCACCACGGAAAGCTCCCGCCATCCGGCTGCAACGCAAGTAGCAATGCCTTCAGCAATCAGGGGTTCCGTTAGCTCTAGGAAACAGGGCACTACTGGGCGCGAGGGGTCCAGCGCGGCGTACTCCTGGGCAAAGCGTAAAAAATCAGCCCGGCCTTGGGCATCCCGGCTACCGTGGCCCACCAGCAACAAAGGCCGGGGATAGGGCAATGCTGGGAAATCAAACCTTCGTTCCGTCTGTACAGCAACCATCTTCTACTCCTTCCACCCGTGCGACGCAGGTGGGTGCAGGACCAACCGACCCTGGGGCATTCAGGCTGAGGGCAAAGCCCATCACTGCTGCGGCACAGCGCCGGATTCGCACCGGACTTTCCCCCAGGGCCAGCGTTACCATCATAGCGACCCAAGGACCCCCCAACCAATTTGCTAAATTATGAAATGTCTTAAATAAATCTAAACATTCGGTCGAGTTGGGAGTGTTGCGGTGATGGGTAAGGCATGGGTACGTTGGGGATGGGTGCTGCTGATAGCCTGTTTCTTCTGGTGGAGCGGGACCGGGTCGGCTTGGGCGGCAACCTATCAGATCAAAATGGGGGCCGACAACGGACTGCTGGCGTTTCAACCGGCCCAGTTGACCATCCAACCGGGGGACACGGTGGAGTGGCTCAACAACAAACTCCCGCCCCATAACGTGGTGTTTAGCTCAGTGCCCAACGGGGATGAGGCCCTGGCGGAAAAGCTTTCCCACCAAGCCCTGGTCTATAAACCCGGCGATAGTTTTCGCATTACCTTTGGTTCCGACTTGCCCCCCGGCACCTACACCTACTACTGCACACCCCACCGGGGCGCCGGTATGGTGGGCAAGATCATCCTGCAGGGTTAGGGCGGATGACGACGGAAGGGGTGCTGCTGGGCCTGTTTGGTCTGGCCTTACTGCTCCTGGGGAGTGTGACCGTGGGGGTGGGCTATCTCACCTGGGTGGAGTGGCGCGACCGGCGGCGACAGCAACAACAACGTCTCGGGTCCCGGTCTCGGTCGAAGGGCTTTTAGGGACTACGGGGATTGCCTTGACCGGTCCATTTTTTGTAAATTAGAAAAGCTTGCCTCTGGGGTCATGGCAGGTCCCGGAGTCAAGTAGCGCTAGCGGCTGGTGGATCGATTCTCGGGGATGTGATCAAAAGCGTTTGATTCTAAACGTCTTCCGGCATCCCCCTACCCTTCATCCACCAGGGCTGCGGTTGTGTGGGTGGTGATTCCCTGGATCACCAAGACATACAATGTTCATCCTCGTCAGCGATGGCGGGGGGTGCGGCACAAGGAGGGTAGCCATGCAAGCACTCGGAAGACAAATCCTGGTCGAGTTCTACCAATGCGACCCCCAAGTCCTCAACGATGAGGCGCGTATCGCCCAAATTCTCCTGGAGGGGGTCCGGCGGTCTAGAGCGACGATCATTACGGATTTGTTCCACTCCTTTAGTCCCCATGGCGTCAGCGGTGTGGTGGTCATTGCCGAATCCCACGTGGCCATTCACACCTGGCCGGAGTATGGCTATGCCGCGGTGGACATTTTCACCTGTGGGGAAACCATTGACCCCTGGGTGATCCAGCAGTACCTGCAGGAGCAGTTCCAGGCCCGGAGCTATTCCAGTATGGAACTCAAGCGGGGGCTGTTCCCAACGCCGGTGCGCCATAAACCGGTGGCGGTGGCCCAGGTGGGGTAGGCCCTATGGACACCAGTAAATTTCACCAAATCCAGTTCACCGAGTTCTGGGAGGGACGCACGGGCCAAACCTTCGGCGTGGAGGATTTGCTTTATAGCCGGCGCAGCCCCTATCAGCAGGTGCAGGTCTGGCAGACGGATGCCTTCGGTCGCCTGCTGACCCTGGATGGCCTGGTCATGTGTACCGAGCGGGATGAATTTATTTATCACGAAATGATCAGCCATCCGGCCCTGTGCCTGGTCAATCAACCCCGGCGGGTGCTGGTGGTCGGCGGCGGCGATGGGGGTACGGTGCGGGAGGTGTTGCGCCACCCCAATCTGGAACAGGTGGACCTGGTGGAAATTGACGCCCTGGTGGTGGAGGTGGCCCAAACCTACTTCCCCACTATGGCCAGCGGCTTCCAAGACCCCCGCCTGCATCTCCACATTGCCGATGGGGTCGCCTTCGTCCAAGGGGTGCCTGACGGGACCTATGACGTGGTGATCGTGGATTCCACGGACCCGGTGGACATGGCGGAGGGGTTGTTCGGCTTGGATTTCTACCGGCAGGTGGCCCGGATTCTCCAACCGGCGGGGGTCCTGGTCTTCCAGAGCGAATCCCCCTTTGACCGGCTGTTTCAAGAGACGATCCGGGCAGCCCACCACAGCCTGCGGCAGCTTTTTCCCATCGTGACGATGTATTTGGCGTTTATTCCCTCCTACCCGACGGGCATGTGGTCATTTACCCTGGCCAGCAAGCAATATCATCCGGTGCGGGATTTTGACCCCCAGCGTGCCCAGGCGCAAATTAGCGCTTTTGCTTCCCAGTTACGCTATTACAACCCGGAGGTGCATGTGGCGGCCTTTGCCCTGCCTACCTTTGTGCGCCAGCAATTGGAGGAGAATTAATCCGCCCATTGTCTGCTTTGCTGAAGGGGACAACCCTCCATGGCGCCCAGGCCCGTACCGACCCCTAAGTATGGGGGCGCTCCCCCGAGCCTGTGGGAAGGGGTCGCCGCTGTGGGACGTTCAAGGGTTGGACCCGACGGCCACTACAAATCTGGCAGGAAGCCGACTGTAGAGGCAGTTGCCACCACCTTTTGCCCCGGCGGATGGCTTCGTTCTCCTGGAGGAAAGTACAGTGATCTGGAACCCCATGCGGGGGCTGGGGGTGAGGAAGTTGCGTCTGGCGGTCCTCATCCAAGGGGAACTGCGGCGAGACGCTCGGTTTCGACCGTTGGCGCCGGAGTAACAGGGCTGCCACAACGACTGCCAAGGATACGATAGACCTGCTGGTGATGTTCGCTGCTTTGCAGTTGCGCCCGCAGGTGTTGCCATTGTCGCCAGAGTTCGGCCCGGTCCTGGATTAACCGTTCCTCCAGCACAGGACAATCCACGGTCAACTGGGCCACCAGGACAAACCCATCCTGGAGTTGCCCCAGCACCTCCTGGGACTCCCGTAGCCACCCCAAGGACGCCCGCAGGTCTTCCCCCAGCCAGTCCTCGGCAAATTCCCACAGGTAACGGGTGCGTTTGATGGCTTTGCGCAGGTCGTGTAGACAATCTGGGTTTTCAGAAACCGTGTTCACGGCCCACCCCGGATACAGGAACAACTCCGCCCAGCTCCTGATCAAAACGTGGGGCAGGGTTTCCGCCAGGGGACGGTCCCCCAGGGGATGCCAGCGGGGCCGGTCGATCCAATCGCGCCAGACCTTATACACCCGTTCATAGGTTGCCGAGTGCAGGAGGGCTACCAATTCCCGCTGTTGCTCCCGTCGCTGCTGTTGCAATTGCCGCACCCAGCCCTGCACCACCTTCTGCTCCTGAGGGGGCAGCGCCGGTAAATAATGGTTTTGCAACCGCTCCAGCATCACATCCGCATCCCGGGCCTGCCCCAACACCCGGCTGATCATCCCCACCTTGCGGGCCACCCGCGGCACGTCCAACACCCCCTCGAAGGTCGTCAGCAACGAGCGCAAGCGCCGCATGGCCACCCGCATCTGGTGGATGGCTTCCGGGTCTTTTCCCTCCTTGACCCCCTCCTCCTGCTTGCTCCACTTGCGAAAGGCCTTCCCGAGATGCTGATGGATCCACCACCCCAGGGTCGTCGCTGCCATAGCCGTTTCCCCCCAAGGTTAAGACGAGGTTAATCAGAAATAACTCTAGTATAACCCGAGGAGCTAAAGATGGATCCCGCACTCGGTTTTGCCGGTGCCCCGCCAGCGGCCAGCCCGTTCGTCCTCCCCTTCGGCAATCGGCGTAGTCAGCGGTTCATCCCCAATACTGGCGTAGCCCCGGTCGTGCAGGGGGTTGTAGGGGACTGTGTGTTCCATGACGTAGGCCCAGCTTTGTTTGCGGGTCCAGTAGGCCAGGGGATTGATTTTGAGGCGCTGGCGCTTGTCCCACTCCAGCACTGGCATATCGGCCCGGGTGGTCGCTTGGTCCCGCCGCCGTCCCGTAATCCAGGCCACCGCCCCCAGTTCCTGCAACCCCCGTTGCAAGGGTTCAATTTTGGTGAGGTAGTGAAATTGCTCAATATCCGTCTCCCAGAGTTTTTCCCCGTAGCGCTGGGCAAAGGCCTCCCGGGAATTCACCGTCTGGATGCGGTAGATTTTCAGGTTCAAGTCGTAGTGGGCCGTGGCTTGGGCCACCAGCTCCAGAGTCTCCGGGAAATGGTGCAGGGTATCCAAAAACAACACCGGCACGGGATGGGGGGGCTTGAGGTCCCGGTAAAGCAGGTCGGTGATCACCATGTCCTCCACGTTAAAGGCACTGGCCTGCACCAACCCCTCCAGCAACAGGTCCACCGCCCAGGCCAGGATGTCCCGCGGGGTGGCCGTCGCTAACTCCCGGTTCAGGGTTGCCAGGTCAAGCTGGCGCACCTTCTGCCACAGCTCTGGATGCACAGTCGTTTCCGTCAACACAGGACTTGTTTTTTCACCATAGGGGGTCTGGGCACCAACTGGCTGATTCATTTAGCTTCCCTTAAGAGTGTCACACCACCATCCATGCTACAGTAAAAAAGAACCTATTCCGATCGGAATTAGCGACAATGACCACAGTATCTGGAGGGGAGGGGCGGTTGCCCCGGCACGAGGCGGTCAAAATCCACAGCCATTACCTCAAGGACCCCTTGGCGGCGGAGATGGCCCAACCGACCAGCCACATCAGCGAGGCGGCCGCCCAGATTCTCAAGTTTCACGGCTCTTACCAGCAGGACGACCGGGACCAGCGGCAGGTCCTGCGGCAACAGGGGTTGGAGCGGGCCTACTCCTTCATGCTGCGCACCCGCCAACCGGGGGGACACGTGCCGCCATTGCTTTATCGCACCCTGGACGACCTGGCTGACCGCTACGGCAACGGCACCCTGCGGATAACCACGCGTCAAACCTTTCAACTGCATGGGGTCCTCAAGGCCAACCTGCCAACGGTGATCCAAGAAATCGTGCGGCAGATGGGGAGCACCCTGGCGACTTGCGGGGACATCAACCGCAACCTCATGGCCCCTCCGGCCCCTTTTCGCCACCGGCCCAGTTATCGCTACGCCCAGGAGTACGCCCGCCGCTTGTCCGATTTATTACTGCCCCGCACCCGCAGCTACTACGAACTCTGGATTGACGACGAAGAAATCCCGATTCCTGAACTCCCCGACTTAGCCAAACTGCCCCGTATTCACCTGGACGACCCGGTGGAACCCCTCTATGGCAACCAGTATTTACCCCGCAAGTTCAAATGCGCCATCACCGTCCCCGACGACAACACGGTGGATATTTACTCCCAGGACATCGGGTTGATTGTCATTACCGACGCCAAGGGCCAACTGCGGGGATTCAATATCTTGGTGGGGGGGGGCATGGGGCGCACCCACAACAACGACACCACGTTTCCCCTGTTAGGCCAGCGACTGGGGTTTGCGCCGGCGGAGACCATTGAGACGGTCATCCAGGCCATCTTAGCCGTCCAGCGGGACTACGGCAACCGCCACGACCGCAAGCACGCCCGCCTGAAGTACCTAGTGCACCAGTGGGGGATACGCAAGTTCCGGCAGGTGATGCAGGAATACGCCGGCCTGAAGCTGAAACCCTGGCATCCCCTGCCGCCCTTTCCAGCGGGAGTAAATTACCTGGGCTGGCAACCCCAAGGGGACGGCAAGTTATTTTTGGGGTTATCCATCCCCACCGGGCGGATTCGGGACACGGCCACCTGTCGTCTGAAAACGGCCCTACGGCGCATCAACGAAGAATTTTGCCTGCCGATACAACTGTGTCCCACCCAGGACCTGATCCTCACCGACATTGACCCGGCCTGGCGACGACCCATCACCCAAATTTTGCGGGAGCACGGGGTACCCTTGCCCGAGGACCTTTCCCCCCTGCGGCAACTGGGGATGGCCTGCCCGGCGCTGCCCACCTGCGGTTTGGCGATCACCGAATCCGAACGGGTCTTTCCTGAGGTCCTGACGCAAATCGAGACCGTTTGGCAAGAGCTGGGGTTGGGCGACACCCCCCTAATTGTGCGCATGACCGGCTGCCCCAACGGTTGCGCCCGTCCCTACCTGGCGGAGGTGGGTCTGGTGGGAACTTCAGCGGGGTATTACCAAGTCTGGGTAGGTGCCAGCCCCAACGGCGACCGCCTGGCCCAGGTCCTGTGGGAGAAGGTGGCCTTGGATGAGGTCGCCCCCACCCTCAAACCCCTGTTTGCCTTCTACAAACAGGAACGCTACACGGGAGAGCGGTTCGGGGACTTCTGCCACCGGGTCGGGCTGGCGCGCCTTCAGGAAATCGCCCCCTGATACATCCTCCTTTTGTATAAACACTGTTTGTACGGTTATCGGGGGATCTAAAGTCGAAAAATCCGTTAAGAATGGGGTTAACGGCTTGTCAGGGGGTGGTGAATCTTCCTAAACTAGGGGCACGTGTCACGCGGCAAGACCCATGGTTGAAGCAACTGGAACCTCCCGGCGCACCCCTTACCGGCCTCAGCACCGGCGGCGCATTTTGTGTGTGTTTCCCCGCTACAGCCCCGCCTTTGGGACGTTTCACCATGCCTACGAACTGATGCCGGGGGTGAAGGCCTTTATGCCGCCCCAGGGGTTGCTGGTGGTAGCGGCCTACATGCCTGAAAGCTGGGAGGTGCGTCTGGTGGACGAGAACATTCGACCTGTGCGCCGGTGGGAGTATCGGTGGGCGGATGCGGTGATCATCAGCGGCATGCACATCCAAAGGCCCCAGATTTTAGCCATCAATCGCCAGGCCCATCGCTGGGGCAAGATTACGGTTTTGGGGGGACCATCGGTGTCGGCCTGCCCGGAGTACTACCCGGAGGTGGACATTTTGCACCTGGGGGAGCTGGGGGATGCCACCGATGCGGTGATTGCCTACTTGGACCAACACACCACCCGCCCGGAAAAACAGCTCATTTTTCGTACCCAAGAACGGGTGCCCCTGCACGAATTCCCCATTCCCGCTTACCACAAATTGCCCCTGGACCGGTATTTCATCGGCAGCATTCAGTTTTCCAGCGGTTGTCCCTACCACTGCGAGTTTTGTGACATTCCTGCCCTGTATGGCAACCACCCCCGTCTGAAAACGCCCCAGCAAATCCTCGAGGAGCTAGACGCCATCCTGGCAGCGGGGAATCCGGGGGCCATTTACTTTGTAGACGACAATTTTGTGGGCAATCGCAAGGCGGTGATGCAACTGCTGCCCCATCTGATTGAGTGGCAAAAAAAGCGGGGGTATCCGGTGCAGTTTGCCTGCGAAGCCACCCTAAACCTGGCCCAAAGCCCCAAAATTTTGGCCATGATGCGGGAGGCCTATTTCTGCACCGTGTTTTGCGGGATTGAAACCCCCGAGCCGGAAGCCCTGCGGTCCATTGCCAAAGACCACAACCTGAGCCTGCCTATTTTGGAGGCGGTGAAAATTCTCAACAGTTACGGCCTCGAGGTGGTCTCCGGGATCATTATGGGTCTGGACACGGACACCCCCGACACCGCCGACCGGATTCTGGAATTTATTCGCCTATCGAACATTCCCATGTTGACCATCAACCTGTTGTATGCCCTACCCAAAACCCCCCTGTGGACGCGGCTGGAAAAGGAAGGGCGCTTGATTTTTGATGAAAACCGCGAATCCAACGTGGATTTCCGGCTGCCCTACGAGCAGGTGGTGGCCATGTGGCGCTACTGCATTACCCAAGCCTACACTCCGGAATTCCTCTACCGGCGTTTTGCCTACAACCTGAAGCACACCTATCCCAACCGCATCCAGCCCCCTAACAGTCCCGCCCGCACCAACTGGAAAAACCTACTCAAGGGCTTGCGGCTCATGGCCAATATATTGGTCAAGGTGGGGCTGTTGAGCGACTACCGGGATGTGTTCTGGAAGTTCGCCCTTCCCGCCCTCAAAGAGGGGCAAATCGAATACGTCATCAGCGCCGCCCTGGTGGCCCATCACCTGATTAAATTCGCCCGGGAGTGCGGCCAGGGGCACCAGTCGGCCTCCTTCTACTCCCAAAAAATCCGCCACCCCGTGGCCGTCAGCACCACCTATTAATGACCCGCTGCTTGGGGTTTCCCCGGCCCCCCAATCTTGCCCCGGAAGACCACGTAGTTGTAGATGTTATAGCCCAGGACGATGGGGATCAAAAAGCCCACAAACGTCAGCATAAACACCAACGTACTGGGGGCCGCCGCTGCCTGGTAAATGGTGATGCTGGGGGGAATGATGTGGGGAAAAATCAAAAACCCCAACCCGATAAACGACAGGGCAAAGATCAAAAAGGTGTACACAATGGGGGCCACCTCCTGACGTAACTGCAAACTGCGCAACAAAGCCGCCACCAGCCCTAACCCCAGCACAGGAATCGCCGCAAAAACATACACCAAAGGCCGCGAGAACAACAACTCCCGCGCGTGTTCCGACAGCAGGGGGGTGCTCACGGTGATGTAAATCGCCCCCGCCAGGGTCGTCCAGGTGGCAATCGTTGCCGTGCGGTAGTAAGTCTGCTGCAACTCGCCGGTGGTCTTCAGGATCAGGTAGGTGGAACCGATGAGCACATAGCCCTGGATCAAAGTCAAGGCCACCACCACCGTCCGCCAGGTCAACCAATCCCAGGGGGTGCCCACAAAATGCCCCGCCGCATCCACCTTGATCCCTTCAAACACCGTTCCCAGGGCAAACCCCTGCCCCAGGGCGGCAATGAAACTCCCCACCCCAAAGGCCACGTTCCACACCATCTTGTTCTCAGCATTTTCCCGGAACTCAAAGGATACCGCCCGCAGGATCAGCCCCACCACCATGATCACCAGGGGGATGTACAGGGCCTGCAGAATCGTGGCGTAAGCTAGGGGAAAGGCCCCAAACAACGACCCCCCCATCAGTACCAGCCACGTTTCGTTGGCGTCCCAGACATTCCCCAGACTGGTCATCAAAATCGTGCGCCGTTCCTCTCCCTTGGCCGTCAGGGACAAAATCCCCACCCCCAGGTCAAATCCATCCAGCAACACATACAGGAATAAAAACAGCCCCAAGATGAAAAACCAGACCTGGGGCAGAAAATGGGCCAGGGGGTCCAGGGATGTGGACGGCATAGGGCACCTCCTCAATCCTAAAACTGGGCTTCCGCTGGACGTTGGTCCGGTAAATGCTGGGCCGGTTCGATGACCGGTTGTACAGCCGCCCGGGGTGCTGGCAGGGACAAATTCGGCCCCTTGAGAATAATCTTGCGCCCGAAGTACAGGGCCATGACAAAGAACACGGCATACAGCAGCATCAGCCCCGTCAAGGAAAACAGCACCAACTGGGGCGGCAAATCGGAGGCCGACTCCACCGTACGCAACTGCCCATAGACCAGCCAAGGTTGACGGCCCACGCAGCGCACCATCCAGCCCGCCTCCACGGCGATATACCCCAGCGGCCCCGCGTACACCCAGGCCCAGAGTAGCCACCGATTTTCACTAATCCTTTCTGGAAGAAATTGCCCCCGCCACCACTGCACCAGGGACACCACCATCAACCCCGCGAAAAACAGCCCGATAGCAATCATGAGGCGGAACGAATAGTACACCAAGCCCACCAATTGGGGCCGGTCCTGGGGCGCCCATTCCTTCAACCCCAAAATCGGCGTCTCCAAGGCCGGTTTGAACTCCAGCAGGTAGCTCAACAAACCAGGAATCTTCAGCTCCCAGGTGTTAGTCTGCAACTGGTTATTGGGCAGGGCCAGCAGACTCCAATCCGCCGGGGTATGGGCCGGCACCGTTTCCCACAGGGCCTCCATCGCCGCCAGCTTGGTGGGCTGGTAATGGTACACCTGTTCCGCGCTCCAGTGTCCCACCAGGATTTGCAGCGGCGCCACCAGCACCAACATCACCAGGGCAATCTTCAACGAACGGCTGAAAAACGCTGTCTCCCGCCGCTGTAGGATATACCAGGCGCTAATCCCCCCAATCACCAACAGCGACGTTTCCAAGGTGGCAAAAAACATGTGCAGAAAACTGTGGAGCATATAGGGGTTGCCAATGGCCTGAAAAAAGTCCTGCACCACGAACTTGCCATTGACAAACACTCCCCCGGCGGGCGTCTGCAACCAGGAATTAGCCGTCAAGATCCAAAACGTAGACAGGTTGGCCCCAATCGCCACACAAATCGTGGAAATGAGATGGATCACCGGCGGCACCCGCTCCCAGCCAAAGACCATAATCCCCAGGAAGCTGGCCTCCAGCATAAACGCCATCGTGCCTTCAAAGCCCAACAGGGTCCCAAAAAAGTCTCCTACCGCTTCCGAAAACGGCGCCCAATTCAGCCCAAACTGAAACGCCATCGGTAACCCCGACGCCACCCCAATCCCAAAATTCAGCAAATACAACTTCGACCAAAACCGGGCGTGGTGGTAGTAGGCCAGGTCGCGGGTCTTCAGCCACAGGGCCTCGACGATCACCAGATAAATCGCCATCCCCGTGGTTAGCACTGGCCAGAGCATATGAAAAATGGCCGTCAGGGCAAACTGCCAGCGGGACAGGGTCACCGTATCCAACCAAGACTCCAGCATAAATCCTTACTTGAGCATTGTGGGGACACTCCTGTTATAGGACCCGACCGGTGGCTGCCCCGACGGATTACAGATTTTTTTCACCCTACACCGTGGCCAGGGCCAGCCAGTCCTGGGGCTTGAGGAACTCCTGGGTCAGTTGCGCCTCGGGACTCCCCGGCTCCGGCGTGTAGCAGTACTCCCAGCGGGCCAGCGGCGGCATAGACATCAGGATAGATTCAGTGCGCCCGTTGGTTTGTAACCCAAAGATCGTTCCCCGGTCGTAGATGAGATTGAACTCCACGTAGCGCCCCCGCCGGTAAAGCTGGAACTGCCGCTCCCGGTCCCCATAGACCATATCCCGGCGCCGTTCCACGATGGGCAAATAGGCCGGCAAGAACGCCTGGGCGCAACTTTGCACCATGCGGAACACTTCCTCCCAACAACGGGGGGGCAATTCCCCTACTTTGTTGCTGTAGATGGCCGCATTGCCCTGGGAGTGGTTGCCCCGGTACAGGGGACCAACCCCGTCTTGGTAATCAAAGAAAATCCCACCCACCCCGCGGGTTTCCTGCCGGTGCTTCAAATAGAAGTATTCATCACACCAGCGTTTGAACACCGGATAGTATTCGGGGTGATGGGCATCCAGCGCTTCCTTGTGGACCCGGTGAAAATGCACCGCATCCTCCCGGAAGGGGTAGTAGGGCGTCAAATCCGCGCCCCCGCCAAACCACCACACCGGCCCCGCCTCAAAATAACGATAGTTTAAATGCACCGTGGGGACGTAGGGATTGCGGGGATGCAATACCAACGACGTTCCTGTGGCGTAAAAAGGATGCCCCTTGGCCTCGGGACGCTGTTCCACAATCGAGGGGGGAAGCTGCTGCCCCCAAACCTCAGAGAAATTCACCCCCCCCCGCTCCAGGAGTGCGCCACCCTCCATCACCCGTGAGCGACCGCCACCCCCCTCGGGCCGTTCCCAGGTGTCCTCCCGGAACTTGGCCTGACCGTCAGCCGCCTCCAAGGCCTGACAAATCTCATCCTGCAACTGCCGCAAAAATTGACTCACCCGTTGCCGGGCATCACTCGGCGGTAACCCTGCTACTGCCATCAGTTCCCCTCCTCGTCAAACCTGTTCCCTACTATACCAAGCCCTCGCCAGCTATTGTCAACAAGTCTGAATTATTAACAATCAACAAGTTGTTTTATTGCCAATGCGGGGTGGGCGGCTGACGAGTCCCAGTTGCGCCAGGAGAGCCTGGTCCTGTTGGTAGCTGGGGCAGGGGGTGGTGCGGGTGAGCATCTGGCCGTCGTCGCTGGAAAAAATCGAGTTCACGCCCGCCAGGAAGCACAGGGCCTGTTCCGCCGGACTCAGGTGGGCCCGCCCTGCCGCCAGGCGCAAATCGCTTTTGGGCATGAGAATCCGGGCGGTGGCCAGCACCCGCAGCACATCCCACAGGGGCACCGGTTCCTGGTTCGCCAGGGGGGTTCCTGGTACCCGGGACAGGATATTAATGGGCACCGATTCCGGGTGGGGTTGCAGGCGCGCCAGGGTGGTCAGCAGGTCAATCCGGTCTTGATGGGTTTCCCCCAGCCCCAAAATCCCTCCGCAACACACGGTGATGGGCGTCTGGCGCACGTGGGCAATGGTGTGGAGACGGTCGTCGTAGGTGCGGGTGGTGATCACCTGGGGGTAATAGCGGCGGGAGGTATCCAGGTTGTGGTTGTAGGCGTACAGTCCTGCTTCGCTCAACTGGCGGGCTTGCTCAGATGTCAGCATCCCCAAGGTGCAGCACACCTCCAACCCCAGGGCCGTCACCCGGCGGATCATTTCCAGCACCTGGTCAAACTGCCGTCCCGGTCGCACCTCCCGCCAGGCCGCCCCTAGACACAACCGGCTCACCCCCTGGGCTTTGGCCCGCTCGGCAATGGCCACCACCTGTTCCACATCCATCAGGGGCTGGGGCGTAATGCCCGTCTGGTAGTGGGCCGACTGGGCGCAATAGGCACAATCTTCGGGGCAACCGCCGGTTTTCACAGACACCAGCTTGCACACCTGCACCTCGCGGGGGGAATGGTAGCGCCGGTGGATCTGTGCCGCCTGGAGGATCAGTTCCAGTAGGGGTTGCTCGTAAATCGCCTGGACCTCCTCCGGTTGCCAGTCGTAGCGACAGTCGGGTGCCGTAACCGTCATTGTCAATCGCTCGCTTCCATGATTTGGTTATTACTTTGCCCGTAAACGTATCCCACCGCAACTATCAGACCGTCAGCGGGGTTTCTTCCTCAGCACCTCCTGGCACTCCACCGTCTGCCCATCCCGACTCCGCAGCCAGTAGCACAGGGGCCTTTCCTCCCGGATTTGCCAGGGCAAGGCCGCCATTTGCCCCTGCAGCAACAGCCACTCCAGGCAATCCCGGTCCAGACAGACCAGGCGGATTCGTCCCCCCTCACCGGCCTTAGCCCCGCCGATTAGGTGCAATTGAGCGCGCCGCCGCAGTTGATACCAAAACCCCGCCGGTGGCATCCCCCCTGGCCGGTGCAGAGAAATCAGCGGGTCGGTTAACCCCAGGGCCTGTTCGTAGTGGGCGTAGTAATGCAGGGGAGTTTCGGCCCGTTCCAGCCCCAGGTCCTCCTCCAGGAATCGCCGCGTCGCCTCCAGGTCCGAGGTCATGACGGTGTACACCTTGGGGGAACGGCGCAGGAATAGCCACAGGGCCGTCCCGTAGCCCACCAGCAGCAACACCATTACCCCCTGGGGGGAAAGCAGTCCTTCCGGCGCCATCGCTATCGCACCGGCTGGGGTGTCAGGGTGGGGTTGTCCACGGTCAATTTCACTTCCTTCACCTCGCCCTTGGCGCCCAGGGGTTGGGCCGGCCCGTCATTGATCCGCACCTGCACTTCCCCGGCATTACCCGCCGCCAGCACCAAGGTTTCCCGCGCCGTCCAGGTTTGGGTCATCCCCCCACTCAAAATCCCTTCAAACACCACCTGCCCATCGGCCACCACCTGCAGCCAGGATTGGCCCGTCAACTCCACCTGCACCCGCAGTTCCCCAGCCGGTGAGGGTGAAGCGGCCACAGGGGACGGGGATGTCGGGGCCTGGGGCGATGGCTCCGTTGTCTGGGGCGTTGAATCGGGACTTGTTGGGGATGGGGGTGTTGGACGCAATAGATAGGACAGCAGCCCAATCGCCCCCAGGATCAACAGGAAGTACGTTAGGTACAAATGCCAAGGCCGCAGAGCCGGACCGCTAGGAGGGCGGGACGTGGGCAGGGGCGTGACCGTCATCACCGGCTCCAAGGGGCTCAAGTCCAAATCTTGAATCTGTAAAAGTTGGGCGTACTGGCGCAGAAAGCCCCGCACATACACGGGTTCCGGTAACTGGTGCACGTCTCCTTCCTCCAGGGCACGCAACATGCGGGTTTGGATGTGGGTGCGCGCCGCCACGTCCGCCAGGGTGAGATTTTTCTCCTCCCGCACCTGACGCAAATACTGGCCGATTTCCCGTAAACGCGCCGCTTGTGTAGGGGTGTAGGGACTCACCTTCATACCATCCATGCACAACCAGACCGGCGGTTTTGCTCTATCTTACAAGTTTACTTGCGCCCGCACCGCCCGGCAAAAGGCCAATTCCGGCTCTGTCAAGGGACGGATCTTCCCCACCGGCAAGTTCCCCAAATCAATGGCACCGATGGCCTGTCGATGCAACCGGACCACTGGATAGCCCAACTGGGCTGCCACCCGCCGGATTTGTCGGTTGCGTCCCTCCCGCAGGCGCACCTCCAACAGGGTTTGTTGAGGGAAGGTCCGCAACACCCGCACCTGGGCCGGCAAGGTGGGTCGTCCGTCCAGTTCCACCCCCTGCCGCCACCGTTCGAGAACCCGCGCCGAGGGATGCCCCGCCACCCACACCCAGTACACCTTCCACACGGGATGGCGGGGATGGGTCAAGGCCAGGGTTAATTCCCCATCGTTGGTGAGCAACAAGGCCCCTGTAGTGTCCACATCCAAACGGCCCACGGGATACAACGGCGGCAGGCCCGGCGGCAAAAAATCCCGTACAGTTCGGCGTCCTTGGGGGTCATAGCAGGTGCTGACCACCCCCAGGGGTTTGTGCAGCAGGTAGTAGTACCGGCGGGGGGCCGGGGGTAAAGGCCGACCTTGTACCGTGATCTGATCCACCTGGGGGTCACACCTTTGCCCCAACTGGGCCGGTCGTCCGTTGACCCACACCTGTCCTGCCCGGATGAGCGCTTCTGCCTGCCGCCGCGCCGCCACCCCTCGTTGGGCCAGAATTTTCTGTAACCGCTGGATTGTCATCCGGCTAAACCCAAGTCCGCCAAGATATCGCTGGCATGGGTGGCCGTGTTGACCGTGGTATAGACACGACTGATTTTGCCCTGGGGGTCAATGACATAGGTCACCCGTTTGCTGTACCCACCCCCGTCGACGTCGTAGGCCCGGCTGATGGCCCCATCCGTATCCACCAGCAGGGGAAAGGGTAGGTTGTACTTCTGGGTAAAGGCCTGGTGCGATGCCTGGTCGTCTCGACTGACCCCCAACACCACTACATTGTGCTGCTGGTAGGTGGCATAGTGGTCCCGGAACCCACAGGCTTCCTTGGTGCAACCGGGGGTGTCGTCCTTGGGATAGAAATACAGCACCACGGTTTTACCCGCAAAATCGGCCAACGATACGGGGCGACCCTGGGTGTCCACCGTGCGAAAATCAGGCGCCTGCATCCCTACAGCCAGAGCCATAACCATCCTCCACGCATCGGTCAAGGCTATTGTATCGTCTGGAACCGGTAAACCCCCATAACACCGGCGTAAAAGCCAATTCATCCCCCGCAGGTAGTGATTACAATTCCTAATAGGCCACCGAAAATTAAAATAAATTTAAAGATGCTAATCGAAGGAATGTACAGCTTTTGTGATACGGATTTCCCCTTGCATGTTGTTTTGGTCCAGCCGCAGATTCCCCCTAATACTGGCAATATCGCCCGCACCTGTGCGGCAACACGCACACCTTTACATCTCATTGGACCCCTAGGATTTGAACTAAGCGACCGCTATTTGAAACGGGCTGGTCTGGACTACTGGCCCTATGTCCGCTACCGGGTTTATCCTGATTGGCCCAGTTTTGTCAGTACATGTACCCCAGTGAATGGACGCTGGCTGGCCTTTACTCCCCAGGCGGAAACCTGCTTTTGGGACTACCGATTTCGCTGGGGCGACTGGCTGTTTTTTGGCAGCGAAACCACGGGCTTACCGCAGATTTGCCTGCAGGCTTGTCATGCACATTTACATATCCCCATGGTGGAACCGGGCGTGCGCAGCCTCAACCTATCGGTAAGCGTGGCCGTGGCCCTGTTTGAAGCCCGCCGCCAGCTTTATCACGAGAAATGACATATGGTATGTGATCCAAAGCACATATAACATTTGTTTAATCTTTAGGGGTAGGTCCGGACGGGAACATCGGCCTTGCCAGGGATAAGGATTTATCATCGGGGGTTTACGGCTGCTGGGTGTCACCCACTAAATAACAGGACTAGAGCGATGGGACGATGTTCCCAGTGGTGGAGGGGTGAATCGGGTGTTGGGTCCAACCGACACGCGGGTAGCCCTGAGCAGGTTCGCTCCTTGAGTGGTTGTTTTCCTCACACCCGTTTTTAGGAGGTGACCCATGCCGCAGCATGACTGCCGCCATTTTGACTGGCAACCTCTGCAAGTTTTTCCTGAATCTATGGCCTCGATCCCGAGCGATACGCCGGCACGCTCTCTGGCTACTTCGTCGGTGTTGACGGGCCTGGTGGCTGTGGGTGCTCTGGTGGGGCAGGGAGTGGTCTGGGCCCAGGAGCCGGTGTTAACAGCGGAGGTGCCATCTCAGCAGCAGGAAGCCGGTGGAGCCGTGGCGCCGGAGGAACTCCTGTTGGAGCACCGGGTGCGGGCGGGCGAAACCCTCTGGCAGTTGTCTTACTTGTATCAGGTGTCGGTGGAAGAACTGGCCCGCTTTAACGGCCTGCAACCGAATCAGGTGCTGGCGGTGGGTCAAGTGCTGCGAATTCCTCCCCGTTCGACGGCGCCTAATCGCACGGAAACCCTGCTGGAGCGGGTACGGCGACAGGCCTTGGCCCGACAGGGACGTTTACCGGCCCAGGCCACGACGCTAATGGAAGCACCCCGGCTGGTGGCGCATAGTGCCCAGGAGGTCTCACCCAAGTACCTGGGGACCTATCGGGTGCAACCGGGAGATACCTTGAGCGAGATTGCCCGCCGTTATCAGGTTTCGTTGCCGGAATTGGTGCGCTGGAATCGCCTGAGAAATCCTGACCTGCTCTATCCGGGTCAAGTGTTGCGCATCCCCAGTCCGGCCTTGCTGCCCCCGGCTACGGCCCAACGGCCTGTGCCCCAGGTGTTGGCCAATTTGCGTGCGCCCCGGTTGGCCACGCCCTCAGCGCCGACACCACGGCCCAGTACACCGCCGGTCAATCCCCTCCAGGGAACGGATGCCCTGGGTGAGCTGAATACGGATAACCTACGGCGGCAACCAGCGGTTCAGGACCTATCGGCCATCCTGCCGCCTGTGTTTCCGCCCCTGCCATCGGAAGGCACTGCGGATGACCGGCAAGCTTTGACGTTGCCCCCATTGGAAAACATTGACCGGTTTCTCCCCAAAGACCCCAGCTTCTTCCGGAGCTATATCTGGCCGACGCGGGGCATTATCACTTCGGGTTTTGGACCGCGTTGGGGGCGGATGCACCAGGGGATTGATATTGCCGGGCCGGTAGGGACGCCGATTGTGGCCGCTGCGCCGGGGACGGTCATCTTTGCCGGTTGGAATTCGGGCGGTTACGGCAATCTGGTGAAAATCCAGCATGACAACGGCAGCGTCACCTACTATGCCCACAACCATCGTCTGTTGGTGCGGCCCAACCAACGGGTGGAACAGGGGCAGTTGATTGCGGAGATGGGCAGCACTGGCTTTAGCACCGGGCCACACCTGCACTTTGAAATCCGCAAGCCGGGCCGGGGGCCGGTGAATCCCATAGCCTTCTTGCCGCCCCGTCGGTAACGGTTTGCCCAGTTGGTTTGTAGGGGGTGTGGGGTCATGGGAGGTCCTGTGGCCCCTTATTGATTGCCGGGTGGGGGAACCCCAGGCTTTGTGAAAAAACCTATACAATTTTGAAAAGTTTACCTAGGGTTTACCGATGGAAACACTTGGGCAACGTTGCTCTGCCTGGCTACAGCGGCGTTTGTTGCTGGGGTGGGAGCCAACGCCGGAGTTGCTGGTGATTCTACTGGTGTATTTTGTGCAGGGGGTCATTGGTCTGGCCCGGCTGGCGGTGAGTTTTTTTCTCAAGGACGAGCTGGGACTGACGCCGGCGACGGTGGCGGCTTTGACGGGAATTGCGGCGTTGCCCTGGATGGTGAAACCGCTGCTGGGGCTGGTGGCGGATGGACTACCCCTGGCAGGTTACCGGCGACGCTCCTATTTGATGCTCTCGGGGGTCCTGGGGGCCACGGCTTGGGGGTTGCTGGCGACGTGGGTGCAGCGACCTGGGCAGGCGGTGGCGGCCATTACCTTGGCGTCTTTGGCCACGGCGCTGGGGGATGTGATTGCCGATTCGTTGGTGGTGGAACGGGTGCGGGGGGCGGGCCAGAGCCATACGGGGTCGCTGCAATCCTTGTGTTGGGGAACCAGTGCCCTGGGGGGGGTGCTCACGGCCTATTTCAGCGGAGCCTTGCTGGAGCATTTGGGGACGCGGGCGGTGTTTGCCCTTACGGCCTTGTTCCCGGTGCTGGTGACCCTAGGGGCTTGGTGGGTGCAGGAACGACCCCAGCCCCGTACCCAGCAGATGGTGCGACAGATGGGGCACCAGGTGCGGCAACTGTGGCAGGCAGTACGCCAACCCAGTATTTTCCTGCCGACGGCGTTTTTGTTTCTCTGGCAGGCGACACCCACGTCCGACAGCGCGTTTTTCTTTTTTGTGACCAATGAGTTGCACTTTCCGCCGGAGTTTTTGGGCCGGGTGCGGCTGGTGACCAGTGTGGCGGCCCTGGTGGGGGTGTGGATTTTCCAACGCTATTTGCGGGAGGTGCCAATTCGTCGCCTGTTGTTCTGGACGACGGTGCTCTCGAGCGCCCTGGGGATGACCACCCTACTTTTGGTCACCCACACCAACCGGTGGCTGGGGATTCCTGACCGCTGGTTTAGTTTGGGCGATAGCGCCATCTTAACGGTGATGGGGGAAATCGGGTTTATGCCGGTGCTGGTGCTGGCGGCGCGCTTGTGTCCCCCGGGGATTGAGGCCAGCCTGTTTGCCCTGTTGATGTCGGTGCTGAATTTGGCGGGGGGGGTGGCCCATGAGTTGGGGGCGCTGTTGACCCACCTGCTGGGCATTACGGAAACCCGGTTCGACCGGCTGTGGCTGTTGATCACCATTACCAATCTCAGCAGCCTGTTGCCCCTACCGCTGTTGGGTTGGCTCCCCGATGAGAAGGCGGCGCCCAAATCAGAATTGCCCCCGGCGGTGGTGGCCGATACGGTGGTGCTGGGGGAGGTGGCGCCGGGGTTGCATTTCGAGGCGGTGGAGGTGGAGTCCTAAAAGACTTGCTCGACTTCGGCGATTTCTGGGATAAATTCCTTGAGGCGCCGTTCGATGCCCATACGCAGGGTCATGGTGGAACTGGGGCAGGCACCACAGGCTCCCTGTAACCGCAGCCGCACAATGGGGCCGTCAATTTCCACCAACTCCACGTTGCCCCCATCGGCCATTAGGTAGGGGCGCATTTCGTCCAGGACTTTTTCCACGTTTTCCACGGTCAACGGCAAGGTCTCCATAGGCTTCCCCCAATCAGGCTATGATGGGACAGGGATACGGCGGTAAACGCTCATCCTTAAGTGTAACGTGGAAGTTCAGTTGGGGGGAAAACGGTGACGGATATTGCCCTAGCGCAGTTGGCGGCAACCGACCCGGTGGTGGCGGATTTGTTGGCCCAGGAGTTGCAACGGCAGCGGGACCACCTGGAGTTGATCGCCAGTGAAAATTTTGCGTCGCCGGCGGTGATGGCGGCCCAGGGGTCGGTGCTGACCAATAAGTACGCGGAAGGTCTGCCGGGGAAGCGCTACTACGGTGGGTGTGAGGTGATTGACGCGGTTGAGCAGTTGGCCATTGACCGGGCGAAGGCCCTGTTTGGGGCGGCCCACGCCAACGTGCAACCCCATTCCGGCGCCCAGGCGAACCAGGCGGTGTTTCTGGCGCTGCTACAACCGGGGGACACGATTCTCAGCATGGATTTGAGCCACGGGGGACATTTGACCCACGGTTCGCCGGTGAATTTGTCGGGGATGTGGTTCCGGGCGGTGCATTACGGGGTGCATCCCCAAACCCACCGGCTGGACTATGACCAGATTCGCGACCTGGCGCGGCAACATCGGCCTAAGTTGATCATCTGCGGCTATTCGGCCTATCCCCGCCAGATTGATTTCGTGGCTTTCCGGGCGATTGCTGACGAGGTGGGGGCCTATTTGCTGGCGGATATAGCCCATATTGCGGGGTTGGTGGCAGCAGGGGTGCATCCTAGTCCCTTGCCCCATTGCCATGTGGTGACGACGACGACCCATAAAACGTTGCGGGGACCCCGGGGGGGGCTGATTCTCACCAATGACCCAGAACTGGGCAAGAAACTGGACAAGGCGGTGTTTCCGGGGGTTCAGGGGGGGCCGCTGGAGCATGTGATTGCGGCGAAGGCGGTGGCCTTTGGGGAGGCGTTGCGCCCGGATTTTCGCACCTACATCCAGCAGGTGGTGCGCAATGCCCAGGTGCTGGCCCAGGGGTTGCAGGAACGGGGGTTGCCGGTAATCAGCGGCGGTACGGATAACCACCTGGTGCTGGTGGATGTGCGACCCACGGGCTTGACGGGGAAAGCGGCGGATGCCCTGCTGGGGGCAATTAATGTGACGGTGAACAAAAACACGATTCCCTTTGACCCGCAACCGCCATTTGTGACTAGTGGGATTCGCTTGGGGACGCCGGCGATGACGACCCGGGGATTTGCTGAGGCGGAGTTTGCCGAAGTGGCAGCGATCATTGCTCACCGGTTGTATCACCCGGGGGATACGTCGGGACGGGAGCGAGTGGCGGCCCTGTGTCGGCGGTTTCCCCTGTATAGCCATTTGCCCCAGCGCGAGGTGGTGCCGGTGTCGTGATGCCCTACCATCTGCTGGCGTTTCTGCTGGCTGCAGGGGTGGTGCTGGGGGTCACCCCCTGGGTAAAGCGGTGGGGGTTGCAGGTGGGGTCGGTGGACCTGCCCAATGAGCGCAAAATTCACCGGCAACCGATGGTGCGCATCGGGGGGGTGGCCATTTTTGTCGGTTACGTGCTGGCGCTGCTGGTGGTGTGGTGGGCGGGGGGGTTTGTGGATGCCCAGGGTCAACCGCTGCGGGCGCAGGCAGATGCGCAAATTTGGGCGACAACGGTGGGGGGGCTGGGGTTTTTCCTGATCGGGTTGGTGGATGATCTGTTTTCCCTGTCGCCGGGGGTGCGGCTGGTGCTGCAAATGGTGGTGGCGGGGGCGGTGTGGGCCTGGGGGGTACGGATTGATTTTGTGACGCTGCCGGGGCTGGGGCTGGTGTCGGTGGGGAGCTGGAGTTTGCCCTTGACGTTGCTGTGGCTGGTGGGGATGGCCAACGCTATCAATATGGTGGATGGGGTGGATGGGTTGGCGGCGGGGGTCTCAGGGATTGCGGCGGTGGTGCTCCTGGTGGTGACGCAGTTTCTGGGGCAACCGGCGGCAGCGTTGTTGGCGGCAGCCCTGGCGGGGGCATGCTTGGGCTTTTTGCGCTATAACTTCAACCCGGCGCAGATTTTTATGGGGGATGGGGGGGCCTATTTCATGGGCTTTACCCTGGCGGCGATGGGGGTCATTGGTCTGGTAAAGCGGGTGACGACGGCGGCGGTGGTGTTGCCCTACATCATCCTGGCCGTGCCCCTGCTGGATATGACCTGGGTGGTGATTGACCGGCTGCGGCGGGGTAAATCCCCTTTTTTCCCAGATCAACGCCATTTACACCACCGGCTGCTGCGGGCGGGGCTGTCCCAGCGGGAAACGGTGACGGTGATCTATAGCTTGACCCTGTGGGCCGGTAGCGTGGCCCTGGCGCTGGCGGAGCTTCCCGGGTCGGCGGTGTATGTTACCGTGGCGACTCTGTTGCTGGGGTTTGTGGGTTGGCGGGTCTGGCAGCGGCGGCGGTCATGACGATTGGGTTTGGTCTGATTGGCACGGGGTATGCGGCCAGCCGGCGGGCGGAATATCTGGCCCAGGACCCACGGGGGCGGTTGGTGGCGGTGGCCGGGCACACCTGGGAAAGGGTGCAGCAGTTTATCGGCCGGTATCCGGCGGCAGCCTGCGGCGACTGGCAAGAGGTGATCCAGCACCCCCAGGTGGACGTTGTCATCGTGGCGACGGTGAATGGGTTGCATGGGGAGATCGTGGGCCAGGCGGTGGCGGCGGGTAAAGGGGTGGTGGTGGAGTATCCCTTGGCGCTGGATTACGGGCAGGCGGCGCAACTGGTGCAACAGGCCCGGGCGCAGGGGGTGTTTTTGCATGTGGAGCACATTGAGTTGCTCAGCCCCATTCACCAGGCGCTGCAGGAGGTGCTGCCTAAGCTGGGGACGGTGACCTACGGACGGTCGGTGAACCTGGTGGCCCAGTATCCGGCGCCCCGCAAGTGGACCTATCACCATCAGTGGTTTGGTTTTCCCCTGGTGGCGGGTCTGGCGCGGGTGAATCGGCTGTTGGATTTGCTGGGGCCGGTGGCCTGGGTGTTCTGCGAGGCGGCCTTTGCCGATACGCAAGACGGTTACTACCGCAGTTGCCGGTGCAGTGCCCTATTGGGTTTTGTGGGGGGGGCGCTGGTGGAATTGACCTACGGCAAGGGGGAAACCATCTGGGAGGACCAGCGGCATTTCAGCTTGCACGGCACCCAGGGGGGCGTCCTTTTTGAGGGAGACCAGGGGGAGTGGGTCACACCAACGCAGCGCCAGACCCTGACCTTACCGGGGCGACAGGGGTTGTTTCACCAGGACATGCGCCAGGTGCTGGACCATCTGACTCGGGGAACGCCCCTGTACACTACGCCGGAAAAGAGTCTGGCAGCTCTGCGGGTGGCTACGGCGTTACAGGCGTCGGCACAGAGGGGCCAGCGGGTAGTTCTGGCGGAATGGGCACCGCCGGGGTCTGGGGTGGCGTAGAGGTTTCGGCGGGTTTGGGGGCGGGAAGGGTGCTACCGGGGAGCCAACCGGCCGAAAGGATCACAGTGGTACTCATGAACACCACCGCCAGACTCCAGGTGACGCGGTTGAGGGTGGTTTCGGCGCTGCGGGTGCTGCTGAATAGCTGGGCCTGACCCCCAATGGCGGCAATCCCTTCCCCTTTGGGACTGTGCAAGAGAATGAGCACGATCAAGGCAACGGCGCTGAATAGCCAAATGGCTTCCACCAGGGTCACAATGCTCATGGGTCTGTCCGGTCAACAGCACTCTACATATCTTACCGTAAGAATTTGGCTCGCCTTGCCTACCAAAACTATCGCAATGCCAGGGGTGCTCGTCCCATGGTTGTCGCCGCTACGTTTTAACCGAGATTTAACGGGGATTGGCCGGCCAATTTTTAGATTTTCTTTGCCCTAAACCGGCTGCCATGGCGCAAAAGCTGTGTTAGTTTAGCAGTGAATTGGCCCCCCCTGGAGCTAGCGATGGAACCCATCAGGCCTTTACTTCACCACACCAAAATCGTCGCTACGATGGGTCCGGCGAGCAATTCCCCGGAAATGATCCGTCAGTTGCTCCAGGCAGGGATGAATGTGGCCCGATTGAATTTCTCCCACGGGACCTACGAGGACCACGCCCGTTGCATCGAACATTTGCGAGCAGCGGCAGCGGAATTAGATTTGCCTTTGATGCTGCTTCAGGACCTGCAGGGGCCGAAAATTCGGGTGGGGGACCTGCCGTCGGAGGGGCTGCCGCTGACGGAGGGGATGCCGTTGACGCTGGTGCCGGTCGGGACGCAGGACGGCCAACCCCAGACGGTGGGCATTGATTATCCCCACGTGGCGGAGGAGGTGACGCCGGGAACGCCAGTGCTGCTCGATGACGGGTTGTTGGAGCTGCGGGTGGAACGGGTGGAGGGCCAGCGGGTGCACTGCACGGTCGTTAAGGGGGGGACGCTGCACCGCCACAAGGGGGTGAATTTCCCCACGCTGAACCTGCGGCTGCCGGCCCTGACGGAAAAGGACAAGCGGGATTTGGAGTTCGGCTTGGCCCACGGGGTAGATTGCGTCTCCTTGAGTTTTGTGCGGCGGCCAGAGGATGTGCGGGAGTTGCGGCAACTGCTCCAGGAGCGGGGGGCCCATGTGCCGGTGCTGGCCAAGATCGAAAAACCCCAGGCGGTGGCCAATATTGAGGCCATCATTGCCGAGTGCGACGCCGTGATGGTGGCCCGGGGGGATTTGGGGGTGGAAATGAGTCCAGAAAAGGTGCCCCTGATCCAAAAGCGCATCATTCACCTGTGCAACCAAAGGGGCGTGCCAGTGATTACAGCTACTCAAATGCTGGAGAGTATGATCCACCACCCCCGGCCCACCCGGGCGGAAGCCAGCGATGTGGCCAATGCTATCCTGGACGGGACGGATGCGGTGATGTTGTCGGGGGAATCGGCGGTGGGGCGCTATCCGGTGGAGGCGGTGCGCATGCTGGCCCGGATTGCTATGGAGGTGGAGCCGGCGACCCGCTTTGCCAACTATCCGGCCAACCAAAGTGAGGATGTGGACGCCATTACCGAAGCTATGCACGCCATCGAGGACACGTTGGATTTGCGCTGCATTGTGGTGTTTACCAACTCCGGTCGCACGGCCCGGTTGGCGTCTGCTGAACGGCCCCGCAAACCCATCGTGGCCTACACGCCCCACAAGCATATCTACAACCAACTCAGCCTGTACTGGGGGGTCCGCCCGGTGCTGACCCGCTGGTTTACGGACAACGTGATGGAGGTGCTCCGGGAGATGGAACGGGATTTGCTCCAGCGGCGGTATGTGATTCCTGGGGACAAGGTGCTGGTAATGGCGGGGATTCCCTTCGGTCAGGCCCAGACCACCAACTTTCTCAAAATCCACACCATCCAGGGCTAGAGCAAGGGCAGCCCGGCGTCTTGGGCAAACTGGCGGCGGGTGGTGGGGTAATCCACAACCAGACCTTCGCCACCGATGGGGGGGGCTGGCTGACCTTCGATTTGCAGGTAGATAGGGGCCTGGGGATTCAAACTGCTGGCGGTGTAGATGACCTGGGCCACCCGATAGATGACGGAATAACTGCCGCCGCCGCTGGTGAACTCCCGGGAGAGATTCACGTACACCGCCCCATTTTTAATCTCCAGTCCCAGCAGCCGGGTGCCGGGGGGAATGGCGCTAACTCGGTCGCCGCTGGGGGTACTCAGCAACAGGTTCAGAGCTTGGCGCAGGGCCGCTGCCGGGTCGTTTTTGGGGGCGTTGGGCAGGGGGTCGCTTACCAACATCTCTTGCCCCTGTCGCACCTGCAGCCAGTACAGCCGGGGTTGCTCCGCCGTGACCACAAAGGGTTTTGTTTCTGGGCGACGGGCCTGCTGGAACCACCAGAGACTACCCCCCCCCACCCCGCCGACCAACACCGAAGCAGCCAGCACCCAGGGCCACCACCGCCGCTTTTTCCCCGCTTGCACCGAGCGCCTCATCGTTTGGTAACTCCCGTTTTTCTTCCATTGTGCCCTAACCACCCCTGACGACGTTTTCCCCTGGCTCCAGGTGCCTTTACAATAGCCCAGAGGGGGGAAGGGGAAAGCAGATAAGTTATGAATGAGCGCATTCCGGTGATTGTGACTGGCGCGGCAGGGCGCATGGGACGTCAGGTGGTGCAGGCAGTGGCCGCCAGTTCGGACATGGTGCTTGTGGGGGCGGTGGACCACCAGCGGGTGGGGGAAGATGTAGGAGTGGTCGCCGGAATCGGAGAACTGGAAGTGCCCATTACGTCCGATTTGCAGTCCCTGTGCGCCCTGGTGGCCCAGGAAAAACAGCCGGGCGTGATGGTGGACTTTACCCATCCCCGCAGCGTGTATGACAATGTGCGGGCGGCCATTGCCTACGGGGTCTATCCGGTGGTGGGCACAACGGGCCTGAGCGCCGAGCAAATCCAGGACTTGGCCGAGTTTTGCGACAAAGCCAGCATCGGTTGCATTATTGCTCCTAATTTTTCCATCGGCATGGTGCTGTTGCAACAGGCGGCGATCCAGGCCTCCCGTTACTTTGAACACGTGGAAATCATCGAGCTGCACCACAACCAGAAAGCTGACGCCCCCAGCGGTACGGCCTTGAAAACGGCGGAAATGCTGGCCGAGATGGGCAAAACCTACAACCCCCCCCAAGTTGAAGAAACGGAAACCCTTGCTGGTGTACGCGGGGGTATCGGTCCAGAAAACATCCGCATCCACAGCGTGCGCTTACCGGGGTTGCTGGCCCATCAGGCAGTTATGTTTGGGGCGCCCGGCGAAATCTACACCCTGCGCCATGACGTTACGGACCGCCGCTGTTACATGCCCGGTGTTTTGCTGGCCATCCGCAAGGTACGCCAACTCAAGCAACTGGTCTACGGCCTGGAAAAAATCCTGGATTAGGCATGGTGGCTGTTGAGCAACTGCGGCAACTCTACACCGACTGCCGGGAAAAAACCCTAGCTTTGATTGCCCCCCTGACGGATGCCCAGTGGGTCCAGCAGGTGCACCCGGATTTCAGTCCCATCGGCTGGCATGTGGGCCATATCGCCTACACGGAAGCCCTGTGGTTATTGGGTGAGCCTTTACCCTATCCGGAGTTGGCCCCCCTGTTTCGGGCAGATGGTTACCCCAAAGCCGAACGCAGCCGCCTTTTGCCCCCCCGCCATGTTCTCCTGACCTATGTCCAGACCATCCGGGAGAAGGTCCTGGCCCAGCTCACCCACGTCACGCCAGACAACCGGCGCCTGTGGTACTGGGTGGTGCAGCACGAAATGCAACACCAGGAAACCATTTGCCTGCTGCGGGCGCTCCAGGGCAATTTACCGCCACCATTGCCGGAGATCGACGCATGTTCGACGCCCTGGGAGCTGGACTGTCAGTCGGTTACCGTAGGCAGTGACGACATCGCCGCCTTGGACAATGAACGTCCCCCCCACACCCAAACCGTGGGTCCCTTGCGCATCAGCGCCCACCCCGTGACCCAGGAGGAATTTCAGGCCTTTATCAAAGCGGGTGGCTATCGGGAAAAACGCTGGTGGTCGGAGGCGGGCTGGGCGTGGCTGCAACAGGAGCAAGTAACCCGGCCTGTGTACGAGCAACCGGCATCGCCCCGGCAACCGGTCTGCGGCGTGAGCTATTACGAAGCGGAGGCCTATTGTCGCTTTATCAGCAAACGGTTGCCGACGGAATGGGAGTGGGAAACGGCGGCACGCCAGGGGTTGCCCTACCGGGGGTTGGTTTGGGAATGGACCTGCTCCCCCTTTGCCCCCTATCCCCATTTCGCCCCCTATCCCTACCAGGGCTACTCGGCGGCCTATTTCGATGGACATCATTACGTGCTGCGGGGGGGCAGTTGGGCTACCCATCCCTACCTAAAACGGCCTAGTTTTCGCAACTGGTATTTACCGGGAGTGCGCCAGATTTTTGCCGGATTCCGTTGGGCCGACTAGTCCTCGAGTTGCAGGTGGGGCAGGTTCCAAAAGGGGCCGCTCAGGGCCGAAAACGCAATCCCTTTGACCCGATTGCGAATCGCCTGCAAGCTCAAGTTATTCACCAGATAGATAAACGGCAATTCCTCTTGCACCAGTTGTTGGAATTCGGCATAGATGGCCCGGCGTTTATCTTCATCCATTTCCTGGGAACCCCGCACCATCAGGTCGTCAATTCGCAGCTCCCAATCGCTGGGGGACCAATCCTTCAAGGGGGGTTGTCCCGGCAAGGGGCCTTGATTAAAGGTGTGCAAGCTCCCCCGACTGTACCAGATATTAAAGCCGCTGTGGGGGTCAATGCCACCGCCCCCAAATCCCCCCAAATAACACTCCCAATCCCGGGTTTTGTTCAACCGTTCCACATAGGCATTAAAGCTCATGGTTTGGATATCCACCTGCATCCCCAGTTGGGCTAAATCCTGTTTGATCTGGGCAGCCATGGCCGGACGAACTCGGCGTTCGATATTGGTCAGCAACGTGAAACGCACCGCATTGCCCTGGTCATCCCGCAACCGCCCCTGGACGTCCCAGGAAAAACCTGCCGCCTGGAGCAACTCCCGCGCCTTTTGGGGATTGTAGGTGTAGCGCTTGACGCCCTGGTAGTAGTAGGGACTGGCCGGGTGAATGGGGGAATCCTGCAGCACCCCTAGCCCCCGAAAAATGGTGTTTTTCATGCGCTCTCGGTTGATCCCATAGGCCACCGCCTGGCGAAAGTTGCGATTGTTAAACCAGCGGGATTTCACCGGGTCTACTAGCGGTACTCCCTGGGCGTTGCGGGCGCGGTTTAGGTTAAAGGCAATGAAGGTGCTCAGGGTTTCCGGACCGGCATTGTAGACCGTAAAATTACGGCGTTTTTCTTCTTTTTTAAGCAGTTGGAAGGCCTCAGGAGCCACTTCAACCGCGTCCAACTCCTGGGACATAAAACGCAGCAGCTGTGTGTCGGTGGATTCAATGATTTGCCAGATGATGCGTTCGATGTAAGGTAGGGGCTGGCCCTGGGCATCTTTTTGCCAGTAGTAGGGATTGCGGCGAAAGACCACCCGTTGCCCCGGCGTAAAGCGCTCCATGACGTAGGGACCATTACCCACAATTTGCTCAACCGGGGTGTCAATGCCCCACATGGACAAAAACCGGGGATTGCCCTGGGCGTCTACGGTTTCAATGCCGGGTCGCAACAGGTGGGCCGGTAGGATGGCAATACCCCCCACAAACCGCAAAAACGGGGCGAAAGGTTCGGGGATGCGAAATTCCACCTGCCGGTTGTTGAGGGCACGTACCGTTGGAAAGGCCCGGCTTTGGCCAATGCGCAAAATGTCCTGAATACCAGAAGGAATCTGGGGGTTGAGATAGACATCGCGGAAGGAAAACACCACGTCCTCAACGGTCAAAGGCGCCCCATCCGACCAACGCAGGTTCTCCCGCAGGGTAAACACAATGCGCTTTTTGTCAGGACTGATGTCCCAGGACTCAGCCAAGCCGGGGTCCAACGCCAAGGTGAGGCCATTGGTTTGCAACAGTCCTTCGTAAATGAACCCAAATACGCTGTAGAAGGAGGTGTTCAATGGGTAGTTAAAGGTGGCCGGTCCAGCGGGCGTAGCTAGGACCAACTGGGGTACCCGCGCCGTAGGTTGCCGCAGGCTGCAACCGGTAAGCCCAACAGCAATGGGCAGACTTCCTAGCCGCGTCATTAACCACCGGCGTGACAGCCCAACCATCCCCTGGTTCAGAAGTCTTGGTGTGGGGACATGGTAGCACGGGCACGGCACCGGTGTAGGCCATAGCTGTAGGCATCAAGGCCCATACCTAAAGAACCGAATTGCCCGGAGAGACGCTGGAGGCGGCGAGGGCTGCTGGGGCCAGGTCCCCAACGGACGTCTCGGTTGGCAGGGTCTGGAGATAGCTGAGCACGACATCCTGTCCCCGGCGCAGGCGTAAGGTCAAACGCGGAGCCACAGTCGAAGCCACTAGCCGTCCCTGCGGCAGGTCCATCCACACCAAGGTGCCAAACACCCGACAGGTGCCCTGCCCGATCGTTGCCAGGGTGACCAGTTCCGCCAGGGTCAGGGGACGGGGTAAAACCACATCCATCGCCCACCCTCCCCCACACTCCCGTCGTTGGAGCAGGTGTAGTTGCATGGCTCAGTTGGCTGTGGCAATGAATTCACACCAGGGGTCACCCTTTTCCCGGGCGCGCACCTCCTGGCCCCGGAAACAGTTGCCCCGCCGGAAGAGATTGTTGTAAAGCGTTTCGTCCAGGGTCGGTTTTTGGGCAATGTGACCCCGATAGACCAGGTTCATCAGGGCCGGTACGGCACCCTGGGCAAAGAAACAGGCCCCCGTTGCGCTCTGGGGATAGGTAGCCAGGAAGTAGTTGGTCTCGTAGTTGCCGTCAATGACCACCCGACAGGACTGGTCACTGGCAATTTCTACCAGTTCCCAGCGGCCCCACCCCAGACTGCTGGCGACCGCATAGCCCCCGTGAATCCAGTCTGTGTCGTTTTGGATCAGGGGCTGCACCAGGCTTTCCCACTCTACCGACGCCATGATGTTGCCGAAGGTATAAAACACGCACACGTGGCCGGATTCCCGCAGCAGTTCGCAGCCGACTTCCTCCAGGGCAGGATTCACGGCCCGTAGGGCATCCAGAAACCGGTACTGAATGCGGTTGTAGTAATTCGCCGGCATCCGGGTTAGCAGTACATTAAACGCCCGAATCTGCCCCTGCTCATCCCCCGCCAACGGTAAGCCCCACAAGGTTTCATTCAGGGCTTCGTAGTCTACCGAGGTCTTGGCCCGGGCAATGGACGCCGGTTGGTCAATGATGCGTCCCATACCCGGACTGGGGGTCAGGGGGCGGCGGGTCGCAACCGGTTGCACCCGAATCACACAGTGGTCCCCCCGGGTCACCGCCTGGCACTGGGTTTCTTCGGCCTGGTAATCTCCCAGGGACCCATAAATGGCATCTAAGGCCGCTGCAGCATAGCCCACCGCCACGTGGTCAATGGGTTTGTGCCGCTGAAGGGTTGCCCCATACTTGCCCAGCCACCCTTGCGCGTAGTGGGAATGGCGCAGTTCAATGTCGGCCCCCTGGGGAGAAATGTCCCCGTCTATTTGCCCAAATCCCAAGAAACTAAACAGTTGCCGGGCCACCTGCCAACGTTGGACCGCCTGGGTGACCCCTAGCTTCCCAAAGGCCCCCTGCAACAGGCTGAAAAATATCTCCTGGGCTGACTGGCGTAGGATCGTCACCCCGTCGATCCAGGCCGGGTCTTCAATCGTTTGCTGCAAAAAGAGGTTGTAGTGGTGGCAGTGGAAAATCACCGGTTCGCCAAACAAACCCACCAACTTGCGGGAACGGTCCACAATCAGTTGCTCGAGCATGGGTTTCCCTCCTGCCGACTTATTCAACGGCAATAGGCAGCCGTTCAACCCCCAGTAACTCCTTGACCCCCTGGCTCAGAAGACGTACCTCATTGGCCGTTAAATGTCCCTTGGCCAACTTGTCCGGGTGCAAACCGGTCTTGAGGGACAAACGCAACAGGACAAAGTTAGGGTCGGGGGCATAGCGCCGGGCGTAGTCCAACAATAACTGGGCCCTGGACTTGACCTGGTCGGTGGGGTCCGGCAATAGGGGTTGCGCGTCGATCAGGATGGCTTTTAACCGCTCGGTCACCAGCTTCAGTTCCGTAGTCGCCCGGGTCATCATCAGGACAAAGTAGGGCGACCGGGGAAACGCTCTCACCAGTAGGCGAATCCGTCCGGACCCCGCCAGGATGTAGTCGGCGGTCGTCTGGGGGTCAAATAGTTGACAAAACCGTGCATTAGTCCGCACCAGGTCACTGGCATAAGCCCCTAGGGAATGGATATCCGCCACCGCCTCCGGGTCGTAATTGATTTCGGCTAGGGTCCGGTCATCGGTTGTGCGCCCGATCAATACCGCCAGCAGCCCCGGTAACCCCGCTACATGCTGTTGCAACACGCTCTCTAAACTGCGAGCCATTCCCTACCTCCGCAACTGCAACAAATACGAAATTTGAATCTATAAGGTTGTAGTAAAGGAAAGGTCAATAGGGGCCGGGCTATAGCCTGGTTTTTTAAGGTTCTCTTAACCTTAGCGGCGGTGTGCTAGAGTAGGGGTTGGGATAGCGCTGCTAAAGCCATGGACGTGCTGGCGACGTTGCGGGAGGATTACGCCCGGTTTCCCCGCGACCAAACCTACGACATTTACGCGGAAGACCTGGTTTTTGCTGATCCCGTGATGCGGGTGCGGGGGCGGGAGCAGTTTCGCGGGATGATTGCCTTTTTGGCGACCTGGTTTCGGGATATTGAGCTGGTGTTGCACGACATCTGGCAGGAGGGACCGGTGATCCACACCCGTTGGACGATGCGGTGGACGGCGCCTTTGCCCTGGCAACCCCGGGTGAGCGTTACCGGCCGCAGCGAACTGACCCTGAATGAGCAGGGGTTAATTGGGCAACAAATTGACTACTGGGATTGCTCCCGTTGGGACCTGGTGCGCCAACATTGGCCGTTTGCATCCCAGCGCCCCCATCGCCGACAATAACATTTAGGACGGTTGGTGATGTGGGTAACGGTTTATGACGGCAGGGCCGGTGGCAATTCGGGAGGAGGCCTTTACGGCAGAGGTCCAGCAGGCGACAGAACCGGTGTTGGTCTATGTGTGGGCGGACTGGTGTGGCCCTTGCCGCTTGATGACCCAAATCCTGACTGAGATGGCCCCCCAGTGGCAGGGACGACTAAAAATGGTGAAGATGCACGCGGATGAGAACCCGGCAACGGTCAGGCAATACCAGGTGACGGGCATTCCCACCCTGTTGCTGTTTCGCCGGGGGGAGGTGGTCTGGCGCCACGAGGGGGTGCTCAATCCAGCCAAGTTGACCCAGGCGTTGACCCAGCATCTGGCGGAGTAGGTCCATGGTACGACTGGCGGAGCGACTGGCGCCCCTGACGCGCAATGTGTTTGCCGATATGGACCAGGCCAAGGCCCAGGCGGCGGCCCAGGGAATGGATGTGATTGACCTGTCGCTAGGGTCATCGGATTTGCCCACCCCCCCAGACATCCTGGCGGTGATTGCCGAGGCCCTGCAGGATACCCGCACCCATGGGTACTTGCTGTTTCATGGCACGCGGGAGTTTCGCCGGGCAGCAGCCACCTGGTATGAGCGGCGCTATGGGGTGCCAGTGGACCCGGAAACGGAGGTCTTGCCCCTAATTGGCTCCCAGGAGGGGACAGCCCATTTGCCCTTGGCGGTCCTCAATCCGGGGGATTACGCCATTTTGCTGGACCCGGGTTATCCGTCCCATGCGGGGGGAGTGGCCCTGGCGGGGGGGCAGGTGTACCCGTTGCGTTTGCGGGCAGACCAGGGGTTTTTGCCGGATTTGGGTCAAGTTCCTGAGGCGGTATGGCGTCGGGCGCGGCTGCTGGTGTTGTCCTATCCCCATAACCCCACAACGGCAATGGCGGACCTGGCGGTGTTTGAGGCGGCGGTGGACGTTTGCCGGCACTATGACCTGGTGCTCTGCCATGACTTTCCCTATGCGGATTTGGTGTTCGGGGAACAGTTGCCCCCGTCGGTGTTGCAGGCGGACCGGGACAAGCGGGTGAGTATCGAGTTTTTTAGTCTCTCCAAGTCCTACAACATGGGGGGGTTTCGCCTGGGCTATGCCATCGGCAATCGAGAGCTGATCCTGGCGCTGCGGCGGGTCAAGGCAGTGATTGATTTCAACCAGTACGCGGGGATTTTGCGGGCGGGGGCGCAGGCGCTGCTGGGGGACCAAACGGGGGTGCGGAAGATGGTGCAGACGTTCCGGGAACGGCGGGATGCCTTTGTGGCGGCGTTGCAACGCATGGGCTGGCAGGTGCCGGTTCCCCAGGCGACGATGTATATCTGGGCGCCGTTGCCCCCGGCCTGGGCGGAACGGTCGTTAGAGTTTTGTCAGCACTTGGTGCAGAAAACGGGAGTGGCGGCGTCGCCGGGAGCCGGGTTCGGTCCGGGGGGGGAGGGCTATGTGCGCTTTGCATTGGTGCATCCCCCGGCGCGGTTGCAAGAAGCAGTGGACCGCATGGCGCATTGGTTGGGGATGGGGGCATGAGGGCTTCCCTGGCTTGGTGCAGCGCGGACCTGGCCTACTTGCCGTGAAATGGGGAGTTGCTGGTGACCCGCGCACCCATGGGCAACACGCAGCGGGTCACTGGCGGGGAGCGCCGGATTGGGTGGAGGAGGTGCTGTCGCGACCGTCAGGTGAAATTAAAACTTTATTCATCCCGTGGGGTGCTGGCGTACTGGATTGTGGACTGGCTAAGCCGACAGGTGAGTGTTTATCGCCGCACTGAACGGACCTGGCAGTTGACCGTGACCCTGTACCCCCAGGACAGGCTCCCATCGCCCCTGTTGCCGGGTTTCGCCTGTCCCGTCACCGAGCTGCTTGTCTAGGGATGGCGCATCTCCCAGCTGGCCGAACGCCTAGTCCCGTTCCCTAGCCAATGCCGGTACTCATGGCCAGCATGCGTTCCAGGGGCACGAGCGCGTTTTGGCGGATGTCTTCCGGGACGGTGATTTCCGGTTGCCCATCCCGCAGGGCCAGATAGACCTTCTCCAGGGTGTTCAAGCGCATGTAGGGGCACTGGTTGCAGGCGCAGCCGTTGTTGGCAGGGGCAGGGATAAAGACCTTGTCCGGGGCGGCTTTTTGCATCTGGTGGATGATGCCGGGTTCGGTGACCACGATGAATTCCCGGGCGTCGCTGCGCTGGACGTACTTGAGTAACCCGGTGGTCGAAGCAATATAGTCGGCCATCTCCAGCACCGGCGCTTCGCATTCCGGGTGGGCAATGACCAGGGCCTGGGGATGGCGCACCTTCAACTTCACCAATTCCTGATAAGAAAACGTTTCATGGACGATGCAACTGCCCGGCCAGAGCACCATCTCCCGCCCCGTTTGCTTCATCACATAGCGCCCCAGGTTTTGGTCCGGCGCAAACAGAATCGGCTGGTCTGGGGGAATCTGCTGCACGATGGCCACGGCATTAGAACTGGTGCAGATAATGTCGCTCATGGCCTTGATGGCCGCCGAACAATTGATGTAGGAAATCACCAGGTGGTCGGGATACTGGGCCTTAAACGCCGCAAATTGGTCTGGGGGACAACTGTCGGCTAAAGAACACCCTGCCGCCAAATCCGGCAATAACACTCGCTTGTCGGGGTTGAGAATTTTGGCCGTCTCCGCCATGAAATGCACCCCGGCAAACAGAATCACATCGGCCTTGGTCTGGGCCGCCTGCCGCGATAACCCCAAGGAATCCCCCACATAGTCGGCCACGTCCTGTACCTGGGAGTCCTGATAGTAATGGGCTAAAATGACGGCGTTTAACTCCCGCTTCAAGGCCTGAATCGCCCCCACTAGGTCCTGGGGCAATGCCGTCTCCTGCACCGGCAAAAACATGGGCCGACTCCTGTATCGTTTGTAACGCTTTGTTGCATTATAGTTGATCTTACCAAAATGGGAGCGCGGGTGACAGAAATCTAAAAAAAAAAGTCGCAAATGTCGGTCGGGATATAGTACATTTGAAAAATCCGGGTTGGGGTTGAGGTGGCATGACCGGTCGGGTGTATTTGGTGGGGGCGGGTCCGGGGGACCCCGGTTTACTGACGCTCAAGGGGAAGACGCTGTTGGAGTTGGCGGATGTGGTGATTTATGATGCCCTGGTCAGTCCCCCCATCCTGGCGATGATCAATCCCCGGGCGGAGCGAATTTTTGTGGGTAAGTACCGGGGTTGGCACAGTTGGTCCCAAGGGGAAATTAACCGGTTGCTGATGACCAAGGCACAGCAGTACGAGCGGGTGGTGCGGCTCAAAGCCGGGGACCCGTTTATTTTTGGGCGGGGAGGCGAAGAGGTGGCGGCGCTGCACCAGGCGGGGATTCCGGTGGAGGTGGTGCCCGGCATTACTGCGGGGTTGGCTCTGGGGTTGCCCTTGACCCATCGGCAGTACAGCTCCAGTGTGGCCCTGGTGACCGGTCACGAGGCGGTGGACAAGACGCGCCCGCCGGTCAATTGGACGGCTTTGGCCCAGGGGGCGGATACGTTGGTGATTTACATGGGGATGCACCATTTGGGGGAGATTGTTCAGGAGTTGATGGCGGCTGGCCGAGATGGGCAAACGCCGGTGCAGGTGGTGCAGTGGGGGACTTGGCCCCAGGAGCGGCGGGTGCGGGGAACCCTGGCGACGATTGGGGAGGTGGTGGCCCAGGCGGGGGTGGGAGCGCCGGCGGTGATCGTAGTCGGAGAAGCGGCTGCCGCCGAACCGCTATGATCAGGACAACCGACCGGTTGGGAAGGGAGCTATGGAGTTTTTAGTCATCCTGGCGATTGCCCTGGTGATTGTGGTGGCGGCGGTGCGCAATCTCTACTACATCTGCCAGCCTAACGAGGTGTTGATTTTTGCCGGAACCACGCGCTGGGTGCCCTCTTTGCGGCGACGGGTGGGCTACCGGTTGGTCAAAGGCGGCAGCAGCCTACGTATGCCCTTGTTTGAGCGGGTGTTGCGCCTGGATTTGACCAATTTGATTATTGAGCTGAAGGTGGTGGGGGCTTATTCCAAGGGGGGGATTCCCCTGCGGGTTGAGGGGGTGGCCAATATCAAAATTGCCGGCGAGGAACCCATCATCCACAACGCCATCGAACGACTGCTGGGCAAAACGCGGGAGGAAATTAAACGCATCGCCAAGGAAACCCTGGAGGGGAATTTGCGGGGGGTGCTAGCGAGTCTGACGCCCCAGCAGGTCAACGAGGATAAGTTGGCCTTTGTGCGCAGCCTGCAGGATGAGGCGGAGGAGGATTTGGGGAAGTTGGGGCTGGTGCTGGACACGCTCCAGATTCAAAACATTTCCGACGATGTGGGGTATTTGGACTCGATAGGGCGCAAGCAGCGGGCGGAATTGTTGCGGGATGCCCGGATTGCTGAAGCCCAGGCCCAGGCCCAGGCGGCTATCCAAGCGGCGGAAAATGCCCGTCTGACGGTCTTTGCCCAATTGGACGCCGAGATGCAGATCGTGGAGGCGGAGGTGCAACGGCGGATTCGCGATGCCCTGACCCGGCGGGAGGCCCTGGTGGCGGAGGTGCAGGCGGAAGTGGGGGCGCAGATTGCCCGGGCGCAGGCGGATTTGGCGGTACAGCGGGAGCGAATTGCCCAGGTGCGCCAACAACTCCAAGCGGATGTGGTGGCTCCAGCCGCGGCCCAATGTCAACAGGCGATGGAGGCGGCGCAAGCGGCAGCGGCCCAGATTGTGGAGGAGGGCAAGGCCCTGGTGGAAGGGATGCGGCAGTTGGCGACCACCTGGCGACAGGCGGGGGATCAGGCGCGGCAGATTTTCCTGCTCCAAAAGCTCGAACCCCTGCTCCAGGCCCTGGCGGCGACGGTTCCCCAGGTGCAGGTGGACCGGATGACGGTGTTGGACCCGGCAACGGCCACAAGTACGGCAGCCTGGTGGGAGCAGGTGCGGGCGGCCACGGGGATTGATGTCCAGCGCTTGTTACCTAAAATGGCTCCACCGGCGGAGGAGACGACCTGAGGGATGGCGGTTGTCCAAAGTCACCCCTATCGCTGGCTAGAAGAAGCCCTGGCCACGATTCGGCGGGCGCACTGGCAACGAACGCTCAAACCGGTGACGGGTCCTCCAGGGCCGGTGGTGCAGATGGAGCATCGCGCCGTTTTGAACTTCGCCAGCAATGACTATCTGGGGTTGGCGGGGGACCCCCGGTTGGTGGCGGCAGCAACCCAGGCTATGGCGCGCTATGGGGTGGGGACGACGGGTTCGCGGCTGTTGAGCGGTCAGCGGGAGTTGCACCGGGAGCTGGAAACGGCCCTAGCTCGCTGGAAAGGTACAGAGGACGCCCTGGTTTTTAGCAGTGGTTATGCAGCCTGTTTGGGGACGGTGGTGGCGTTGGTGGGCAAACCGGATGCCGTTTTCCAAGACGCCTACAACCACAGTTGTCTGCAACAGGGAGCGAAGTTAAGCCAGGCCCAGGTGTACACCTATCGCCACAACGACCTGGCCCACCTTGAACAATTGCTGGCTACCCATCGCCGGCACCATCGCCGCGCCCTGATTGCCACCGAAAGCCTGTTCAGTATGGATGGGGACACCTGTCCGTTGCCGGCGCTGCTGGACCTGGCGGATGCCTACGACTGCATGGTGCTGGTGGATGAGGCCCACGGCAATGGAGTGTTTGGGGCGCAGGGGGCCGGTTGGGTGGTGGCGACGGGTTGTCAAGGGCGGCCCCTAATCCAGGTAGGCAATTGCAGCAAGGCCCTGGGGAGCATGGGGGGCTATGTGGCTGGCGGTGCGGCGTTAATCGCCTATCTGCGGCACCGGGCACCCACCTGGGTCTACAGCACCGGGCTTTCGGTTCCCGATACAGCAGCCGCGTTGGCAGCCATTGCCATTGTTCAGCAGGAACCCCAACGACAGGCCCAGCTCTGGCGCAATGTCCACCACCTGCGGGAGGCGTTAACCCAGGCGGGATTGCCCCTGCTGTCGTCGGTTCCATCCCCCATCGTTTGCCTGCCCCTGCGGGATACGGCCACGGCGGCCCGGTTGGAACCGGAACTGCTCCGGGCGGGGGTGTTGGCCGGGGTGGTGCGTCCCCCTACTGTGCCCACCAGTCGGTTGCGCCTGTCGGTGATGAGCAGCCATACACCGGAGCACATTGCCCAGTTGGTGGCGGTTTTGAGCCAATTTCCTGGGGTCTATGGCTAAGGCGGGTTACACCTTGCCGGTGTTTGCCTGTGCCAGCGCGGTGGCGGCTTTGCACTTCCTACGCACCCAGGAGGTGCTTGACCAGGTGGAGTTGGATTTGCTCAACCCCCCAACCAAGGCGACGGTTCCCATTGAGCAGGTGGTGCCCTTGTCCACCGGGGCGGTGCTGGCCATGACCCGCTCCCAGCCGGGGGATAATTTGGACCTGACCCGCGATACGCCGGTTTGGGCGCTGGTGTCCTGGGGGGAGCCGTCGGCAGAACCCTTGACCCTGGTGGGGGGTTATGGGGTGGGGTGGCATCGGGAAACGGGACAGGCCGCCATTTATCGCTATGCCCGCCAGCTTTTGGCCCATCACCTGACCAGCGAACGACCCCTACGGGTGGAAATCATCCTGCCCCAGGGGCGGCGCTTAGCTGAACGAACGTCTAACGCGGCCTTTGGGGTGGTGGAGGGGTTGGCGCTATTGGGCACCAGCGGGATAGCCCATCCAGTGAGTGCGCCGGAACAGCTGGAACAGTTTCGGGAGGAGTTGCGCCGCAAAGCTCCCCAGGGCGACCTGGTGTTTTGTGTGGGGGAAAACGGGTTGGATTTGGCGCGCGCCTGGGGGGTTCCCGAATCCGTCTTGGTGAAAACGGGGAATTGGTTGGGACCACTGTTGGTGGAGGCGGCGTGGCTCGGGCTGCGGAGCGTCACTTTGCTGGGCTATTACGGGAAGGTGATCAAATTGGCGGGGGGGATTTTTCACACCCATCACCATGTGGCGGACGGGCGCTTGGAAATCCTGGTGGCCTGTGGGGTGCGGGTGGGGTTGCCCCTGCCGGTGTTGCAAAAGCTGCTCGACCAACCGACGGTGGAGGCGGCCATGCAGTACTTGCACCAGGTGCAGCCCCTGCAGGTGCGACCCCTGTACGACCTGATCCTGGACCACATCCGGCACCGCACCCGGCAGTATCTCCAGGCCCACGGCGGTCAACCCCTGGAATTGGAGGTGATGTTGTTCAATCGGGAGCGGCAGATGGTCGCCCAAACCCCCGGCGCTCAACGCTGGTTGCCGTCCCTGCGCTAAGATGCTGATGACGAGCACGGAGCGCCATCCATGACCAAGACCGTTGCCCAGGCGATGACCCCCGACCCGGTGGTGGTCTATCCCCGGACACCCATTGAGGAGGCGATTCAAATCCTGGCGGAGCGGGGGTTTAGCGGTTTACCAGTGGTCAATGAGCGGCATCAGTTGGTGGGGGTGTTATCCACGCTGGATATTCTTCACCGGCAAGAGGGTTTGCGTCCGCCTTTATATTTCTGGTTCATGGATGCGGTGATCTGGCTGGAAAACCCGCACCATTACCGGCAGGAATTGCACAAGGTGCTCGGACCGACCGTAGCCGATGTCATGACTCCCCATCCCATCAGCATTCATCCCGAGGCATCCTTGACCGTTGCCGCCCACAAAATGCACCAGCACAACGTGCGGCGCTTGCCGGTGGTGAATTCAGAAAACCGGGTGGTGGGCATTTTGACCCGGGGGGATATTGTACGGGCGTTGGCGGAGGACATGGCCCAACCGACGGAATCCTAGGGGACTAGACGACCTATTCATCCTAACCCACAAGCCAATCAGCCGGTATTGTTGCCGGGGAAAGGGTCGCGTTTGAGGTGCAGCGCGCTATACTATCGGCTTAACAGTGGGTGGGGGTGCGTGCCATGTGCGGCATTGTGGGGTATGTGGGGTTGCAACCGGCCTTGGGGATTCTCATGGAGGGTCTGCGCCGCCTGGAATACCGGGGCTACGACTCGGCGGGCATCGCTTGGCTCGGCGACGGCGAAATTCACGTACTGCGGGCGGCCGGGAAATTGCACAACCTACAAGCGCAACTGCCTTCGGTGTCAGCCCATGTCGGCATTGGCCATACCCGCTGGGCCACCCACGGCAAACCGGAGGAGCGCAACGCCCATCCCCACACCGATAACCACCGGCGGGTGGCTGTGGTACAAAACGGCATTATCGAGAACTACCGCGTCCTGCGGGAGGAACTGACGGCCCAGGGGTGCCTATTCACCTCGGATACGGATACGGAGGTGATTCCCCATCTAGTGGGCTGTTACCTGCGCCAGGGTCACTCCTTTTTGGAGGCGATGCGGTTGACCGTGTCCCGTTTACAGGGGGCCTTTGCCATTGCCGCCATCAGCGCCGATGCCCCCGATGAAATTGTCCTAGCTCGCCAGCAAGCGCCCCTGGTGGTGGGTTTAGGGCAGGGGGAATTTTTTTGCGCGTCGGATACGGCGGCGTTGATCAGCCATACCCAGGCGTTTTTGCCCCTGGAAAACGGGGAACTGGCCCGCCTGACGCCTTTGGGGGTAGAAGTTTATACCTTCGCTGGGCAACGAGTGCAGCGTTATCCCCAGCGGTTGACCTGGAGTCCCCTGGCGGTGGAAAAGGGCGGCTTCAAGCACTACATGCTCAAGGAAATCCACGAGCAGCCAGCCGTGTTGCGCCAGGGGTTGGAGTCCCACTTACTGGAGGGGAACATTGCGCTAGGGCCAGTGCAGGAGTTATACGGGCAGGTGGAGCAAATTCACATTGTCGCCTGCGGCACCAGTTGGCACGCCAGTCTGGTGGGGAAATATCTGCTAGAGCAGGTCGCGCAGATACCCACCCATGTGTACTATGCCTCCGAATTTCGCTATGCTCCGCCCCCCTACACGCCCCGTACCCTGACCATCGGTGTTACCCAATCGGGAGAAACGGCGGACACCCTAGCGGCCCTTTCGTTGGTTGCCGGTCGCACCCTGACCGGTACGCCCTGGTTGCTGGGGATTACCAACCGGCCTGATAGCACCCTGGGGCGATTGGTGCCCTATTTGATTGACACCCGGGCAGGGATTGAGATTGGAGTGGCGGCCACCAAAACCTTTTCCGCGCAAATACTGGCGTTTTACCTACTGGCGCTGGACATGGCCCACCAGCGGGGTTTGATGGATCAGGACAAGCAAGAACTGTATCTTACCAACTTACAGCAAATCCCCAACCATGTGGAGTGGATATTAGAGAGCCAGATGCCGGTGATTGAGCAGGTAGCGCATCAATTTCAGGACGTGCAACATGTGATTTATTTGGGGCGGGGGATCAATTTTCCCATTGCGTTAGAAGGGGCATTGAAATTGAAAGAAATCAGCTATATTCATGCCGAGGGCTATCCCGCCGGCGAAATGAAACACGGTCCCATTGCTCTGTTAGATAGGAATGTACCGGTGGTGGCGATTGCCATGCCCGGGAGCGTTTATGAAAAGACGATTAGTAATGTGCAGGAGGCCCGAGCGCGGGAAGCGCAAATTATCGGTGTGGGCACCGCTGCCAACCTGGAGATTCCCGATCTGTTTCAGGTCAATCTGACCGTTCCCAATGTGCCGGAGTTGCTCTCACCGTTTGTCACCGTTGTCCCGCTGCAACTTCTGGCCTATACCATTGCGGCTCAGAAGGGCTTAGATGTGGACCAACCCCGCAACCTGGCCAAGTCCGTGACGGTGGAATAAGCGGAATAATCATTTTGTTGTTTCCACAGACTTCCGTAGCAAGTGGGGACAGACAGCGGGAGCGTTTGACGCGTCAGCGCCAGTTGTCAGCGATTGGAGATTTGTACTGCTTTTGTAGTGGACGCAAATCTTTACACATTGACGCGCCGGTGACCCATCAAACAGGGGTGATGGACTACGGCCCCATGCTTAAACCCAGTCAGCGTTGCTGGCAGAGGGTTAACTTTTTCGGGAAACAACTGGCAAGAAACGAGCTATCCCTTCATTTCCCGTTTCAGCTGCCGCCAGGTCTGATAGATGTCGGGTAACCGCTGGACCACGGCCATGGCCTTGCGCCACAGGGGCAACGGAATCGCCGGATAACCCGCGACGGCACTCCCTGCCGGTACATCCTGATGCAAACCGCTTTTGGCTGCCACCTGCGCCCGTTCCCCCACCCGCAGTTGGTTGGCCGCCCCCACCTGTCCCCCCAACACCACCCAGTCCTCCAGGATGACGCCGCCAGCTAAGCCTACTTGGGCTGCCAGGGCACAGTGCTTCCCCAGCCGGCACCCATGGCCGATGTGCACCAAATTATCCAGCTTGCTTCCCTGGCCAATGCGAGTTTCGCCGACAGCAGGCCGGTCAATGCAGGTGTTAGCGCCGATTTCCACCCCCGCTTCAATCACCACCCGTCCCGACTGGTGCATCTTTACCCACCCGGCAGGCGTCGGCACAAACCCAAAGCCATCGCTGCCAATGACCGCCCCGCTGTGGATGATGCAATCCGGCCCAATTTCCGTGCGCTCATACACGGTGCAGTTGGCGTATAGGATACTGCGGGCGCCGATGCGCACCTGGGGTCCCACCACCACCCCCGGCCCGATTTGCACGTCTTCCTCCACCACCGCTCCTGCCTGGATCACCGCCTGGGGACCTACCCGGACACCTGGGGCCAGTTGCGCCGTCGGGTCAATCACCGCCGTGGGATGGATACCCGGGGGCAAAGACGCCGGTTGGTAAAAACAACTAATGGTCCGGGCGAAGGCCAAACGTGGGTCAGGCACGGCTACCCAGGCCAACCCCCGCTGTTCCGCAATAGCCTGCAATTCTGGGTCTAGGGGCAAAATAACAGCTGATGCCTGGGTCTGTTGCAGTTGAGGTAACCAGCGCCGGTCCTCCACAAAGGTCAATTCCCCGGCTTTGGCTTCAGCAACACTGGCTATACCCGTAAGGATGGGATTACCACCCCCTTGGGCGCTGCCGGGTAACTGGGCCAGGACATCCTGAAAAGTCAACATGTTTTGTATCTTAGCGTTCAGCGCAGCAGGGAAATGCGGCGAATGCGCCAGCCAGAGTCCCCTTTGACCAACTCGTAACGGGCGCGATAGGTGCTGCGGCCCATGTCCTGCCCTTGCACCTGCACCTGGTCTTCGATCCGTGCCTCCACGACCATTTCCTTCGGTTTGCCCATCTGCAGGTGCTCGATTTCCAGCCGTTTGAGAGTGTGGGTTTCCACAATGCCTTCTGCTTGCAGTTGCTGCGCCCGTTGCCGCCACTGGCTTAAGGCCGGGTCCATCAGGATATGGCCAAGCTGGTCAATCGCCCGTTGCGCCCCCAACGCCTGGGCCTTGATGCGCTGCCAGGTGGTCAAGGTTTCTAATGCCGCTGCTCGTAGGTCCACCGTGGGCGGCGTAGGACGCGGATGCGGGGTAGGTATGGGCACCGGCGGTTGCTCGAGCGTAATGAGTAATCGGGGCGGTTGGGACGCACGCAGCCACCACACCAGACCCACCGCCGTGGTCACCGCCACCACACCACTGGTAACCAGCCAAGGGGACTGCCGGGACCGAGGCCGGGAACGGAAAGGGCTGCTGGCTAAGGAGGGGGTAGGAGGCGGCGCAGTTGTTGCGGGAGTTTGCCAGCACTCTAGCACTGCTGTCACCTGGGGGTCATCAAAGTAACGCTGGATAGCGAGCGCTGCCGCCGTTACTCCCCGAGCAAAAGGGAGAATTTCCCGGTGGAGCCAGCGCTGGGCATAGCGGTACAGGGCAACCAGCTCGTCGGGAGCTGCCCGGCGCACCTCCTGCACTGGGGGTTCCACGTTCCCACCGGCAATGTACTGCTCCCAAAAGGTCAGCGCGGTTTCCGTTTGGCCCAACAGTAGGGTAGTCACGGCCAACTCCAAGGGCACGGGTTGGGTCCGGTGCAGAAACCGCAGCCAATTTTCTGCCTCCTGTATCCGCTGAGGTTGATGCTGGACCACCCCCAAGCCCAGGGCCGCCTGCGCCGCCAGATAAGCCCCCACCGCTGAAGGTCGCCGTGCCTCCCGCCCAAAATACTCATACTGCTCCGCCAGGGTCATGTAGGGCCGCAACTGTTGCAGAAACCGAATCCCCTCCTCCACCCCCAGGCCTGCTGCCGCATCACCCGTGCCTTCGATGCCCCCCCGTTCATCCAACATCTGTTGTAAAAGGGCCAACCCTGCCCGTCGGCCTGGCTCGTCTTCCAACGGCAAAGCCACCAGTTCCAAAATGCGGTAGGGTCGCAGCCGCGCCAGGTCCACCTGCAACTCCTGCAACAGATGGGGAAACAACCCCCCTGTACGCTGTAACAATGCCAAGCCCTGCTCCAGATACACCCCGGCGCGCTGGTAATTCTGTCGCTGCCATTGCTCCCGCCCCAGTTCCAAATAGGCCAACACCATAGTCAGCACCGTATCGCCGTAAATGCTGGGGGGAATGCCGTTTTGACAAGCCGCCTGACCGGTTTTGAGAATCTGCTCGTACTCCCCCCACTCCAACCACAAGGCCAAGGCCCCCGGCAATTCCTCCCCCTCCACCCACACCACCGGCGCGACCGGCATCTCCGTATTTTCCCCGGATTGATCCCCTGCCGTGCTCGCCTCTAAGATAATCCGATAAGCTTGCTCGATGACTCGACGGCGGGCGGCGGTCGCCAGGGGAGAATAGTCAGGCCGTACCGCCGACTGTAATCGCTGAGCCAGCACAGGATGGATTTGCTCCACCGCCGTTTGCGCCGGAACACCTAGGACCCGATAGCAATCCAAGGCAACTCGTACCACCGCCAGCGTTGCTCTCGCCCAGCCCTTGGGGAGTCTAGCACGACTTTAGAGTAGGTCCTGCTCGTTCAGCAAGTACCAGCATCACACCCGCTCGTTCACAAAAATTAACCACCCGCAACCCCACCAGAGCATATTTTTTCGGAATAAACAGTATAATTAGATACAGAAAGACAGCTGTCTGGACAGGAGTTGGGTTGAGCAGGAGGGCAGAGGCCATGCAATACCATTTCCACGGTGCGGTGTATGAGCACGACCCGTCGGTGGTGCCGGTGAGCGAAGGGGAAGTCGGTGGAAAATACCGGGGGGCGACCTGGAAAACCCACCGGGTGCAGGTGCCATTACCCCAGCGGACGCCGCAGCAGTTCCGTTATCGGGGGGCGACCTATTCCCATTAAGCCCATAAGTTCGTAAAGTTTTGCGGAACCCTCGGCTTTGTACCGGGGGTTTATTTTATGCTGGAAGGTGGCGGGGTTAACTATCTATGCAGACCAAGGAACAGGGCAAACCGCTTCCCCAGGTGCTGGTGGGGCTAGTGTCTCTATCGGTAGCCTTCGTCATCAGTAGTGTGGTTGCGGCCGAGGCGGTGCAGGGGTTGCAGCGGGGTAACCAGGTGATGCGGGTGACCGGTTCAGCGCGGCGGGCGATCACATCTGATTACATTGTCTGGCAGTTTCGGGTGGAAAGCCAGGACCCTTCCCTGCAAACGGCTTACCGACAGGTGACGACCTACACCGAGCGCATCCGGCGTTTTTTGCAACAGGAGGGAGTGCCGGAAGAGGAGGTGGTGTTTGCGGCTTTGGAAAACACCCCCCTCCAGGAGAACATCAACGGGCGGGACACGGGCCGTATCCTGGCTTACCGGCTGGTGCAGCGGGTGAAGGTGAGTTCGGCAGCGATGGACAAAATTACGGCGCTGGTCAATCGAGCCAATAATTTGATTAATGAGGGGATCCCCATCATTGCTGACCCCCCCCAGTACCTCTACAGGGATTTGGCGAAGCTGCGGGTGGAGATGGTGGCGGAGGCGGTGCGGGATGCCCAAAATCGCGCCCAGAGTATTGCCAGAGCAACGGGCAGCCGCGTGGGCCGAGTCCGTAATGTGGATACGGGGGTGTTTCAAATTACGTCCCGCTATTCCACCGAGGTGAGCGATTACGGGATTTACGACACCTCCTCTAAAGAAAAAGACATTACGGCGGTGGTCTCGGTCAGTTTTGGGTTAGATTGATGCCGCTGTCTTGGTTGGGGAGCCACGCCTGGGCGCAGGCCGTTCTGTTGAACACGGTGCTGGTTGCCCCCTGGTTGTTCCTGCCGCCGACGGTGTTGACCCGCTGGGGCTGGGTGCATGCCTGGATGCTGGGGGTGCTGTTGTGGGGGACCTTGAGCTGGCGGGGTTATCTGGTGGTTTTGGTGTATTTTGGGGTGGGGTCGGTGGTCACCAAGGTCGGCTACGGGCACAAAGCGGCGGCCGGCATCGCGGAAAAACGGGGGGGGGCGCGGGGACCCGAAAATGTTTGGGGTTCAGCGGCGGTCGGCACCCTGTGTGCCTTGGCTACCCTGGTGTTTCCGGCCTGGAGAGGGCTATGGCAGTTGGGGTTTGTGGGGAGTTTTGCCGCTAAGTTGGCCGACACGGTTTCTAGTGAAATCGGCAAGGCCTATGGACGCACGACAATTCTGTTGACCACGCTGCAACCGGTGCCCAGGGGAACGGAAGGGGCGGTGAGTTTAGAGGGAACGCTGGCGGGTCTGGCGGCCGGTCTGGTGATGGCGTTGGTGGGCTATGGCCTGGGTCTGACGGCTGGGGCGGGCGTCCCCATTTGCACCCTGGCGGCCCTGGTTGCCAACTTGTTGGAAAGCTGGGTGGGGGCGACCTGGCAAACCCGTTACCCCTGGCTGACCAATGAATGGGTAAATGTGCTCAATACCCTGGCGGCGGCCTTGCTCAGCATGGGGTTGGGGCTGGCCTGGGACAGATTGATGTAACCGCGACCTTAGGGCAACCATGGCCTCACCCCTGATAACCCCCTGTATGCCACAATTGAACAGACCCCGCGAAACTGACCGGTCCCTAGGTTCCCGATGGCCTTCAAATTCCCGGAGACCAATTGGCAAGCCCTATTAAGTCCTGAACGGGCAACCTGGCAGAGCCTGGATGTCTTTTTCCAGGTGGCCCAACCCCGGGCGCAGGAGGTTTGGGCGGACATAGGTTGTGGGCCAGGCTATTTCACCCTGCCGTTGGCGGAGCGGGTGCACAAGGTTTATGCCCTCGATAGCTCCCCCTGGATGCTGGAGAGATGCCGCGAACGAGCTGTCGCCCAGGGTTATGGCAATGTGGAAACGCGCCCATGTGAGGAGACGGCGATCCCCCTGCCCGACAAAAGTGTGGATGTGAGTTTGCTCGCCAACCTGGTGCATGAGTTGCTTCAGCCCCAGGCGTTTCTGGCTGCGGTGGGCCGCATCACCCGGGCGCGCGTGCATGTGATCGATTGGCATCCGGTTCCCTCCCCGGCGGGTCCTCCCCTGGTCGACCGGCTACCCAAAGACCAGGTGATCGACCTCCTGACCGGCTTGGGGTTTGTCCTGGTCCAGGATGCCCCCGTTTATCCCTACCACTATTTCCTGACCTTTCGGCCCCCCGCCAGCGTTACACCCGGTTAAAAAAGGGCCTGGTCTGGGGAGCGGGCAAGGTATAGTAAAACCCAACGACGATGAGCAATTGCCACCGTGACCATTGCCAGCATTAACCCCTACGACGGCCGCGTTTTGCAGACCTTCACCCCCTTGGGCGAGGCAGAACTGGAAACCAAGCTGGCTCTGGCCGTGACAGGGTTTGCCACCTATCGCCGCTGGTCCCTGGCGGAACGGGCTGCCGGTTTACACCGCTTGGCCGGTGCCCTGACCCAGGGACGGGAGCAATGGGCGCGGTTGATGACCCTGGAGATGGGCAAACCCATTCAGGCGGCCCGGGCCGAAGTGGATAAATGCGCCTGGGTCTGCCGGTACTACGCAGAGCAGGGAGCTGTTTTCCTCCAGGACCAGGCTGGACCGTTAGAGCGTTTACCCGACGGCACCGTCGCCCAAACCTGGATTCGCCGCCAACCCCTGGGGCCGATTCTAGCCGTCATGCCCTGGAATTTCCCCTTCTGGCAGGTGTTTCGCTGTCTGGCGCCGGCGTTGATGGCGGGCAACGTGGTCCTGCTCAAACACGCCTCCAATGTGCCCCAGTGCGCCCTGGCCATTGAACAGTTGGTTACCCAAGCCGGTTTTCCCCCCGGTGTGCTGCAAACCCTACTCATCCCCAGTGACCGGGTGGCTGCCCTGGTGGCCGACCCCCGCATCCGTGCCGCTACTCTGACCGGCAGTGAACCAGCGGGGAGGTCTTTGGCCATGGCGGCCGGACGCGCCCTGAAAAAAACCGTCCTCGAACTGGGGGGCAGCGACCCGTTGATCATCCTACCCAGCGCCGACCTGGAAGCAGCGCTGACCACCGCCGTCACCGCCCGCTTGCTCAACAACGGCCAATCCTGCATTGCCGCCAAACGTTTAATCCTTCACGCCGACATTGCCCCCCTGGTCCTGCCCCGGTTGGTGGAGCGCTTTCAAGCCGTCAAAATGGGTGACCCCCTCGACCCCACCACCGAACTGGGACCCCTAGCCACCCAGGCCCAGCGGGAGGAATTGCACCGTCACGTGACCCAGATGATCCAAGCCGGGGCCAAATGCTGGTGCGGCGGTCAGATACCCCCTGGCCCCGGTTTCTTTTACCCCCCTACCCTCTTGAGTGATTTGCCCCCCAGTGCCCGGGACATCGAATTTTTTGGCCCCGTTTTCCTGGTGTACACCGTCCCGGACCTGGACGCCGCCATTCAACTGGCCAACGATTCCCCCTTCGGTTTAGGTGCCAGCGCCTGGACCCGCGACCCCCAGGAACAAGCCCGGCTGATCGACGAACTGGAATGCGGTTCCGTGTTTATCAACGGCCTGGTCAAATCCGACCCCCGTTTACCCTTCGGCGGCCTCAAACAATCCGGCTACGGTCGGGAACTCGGGGAAGCCGGCCTGCTCGAGTTCGTCAATCTGAAAACGATCTGGGTGAAAACATCCTGAGAAAACCCGTTAAAAAATATGACAAAAATCAGCGCCAAACGCCTCTGCTTCCTCCTTTGGACCCTATTTTTTTAGGTATAAATGCCCAGGATAAAGTGATTTCACTTGCAGCCTTGTTACAAACGGGGTTTTAGGTTTGATAATGGGTCAAATTTTTTTAGAAAACTTTATTCCTCAGACCGGATGGGGGATGCTAACCTTAATTTCACATTCTTCTACTACGATGCAAACGCTGGAGGTGTGATATGATTGGCAAGACGGTACAGGTCAAACCGGGGACTCGCAATCACAAGGGTTTTTTTGTAGATGAAGCCCCCTATACCCTGGTGAATATCAATGCCGCCGGCTGGGCCGTGATCTGTATTGATGATGCCATTTGTCACTTTGTGGACCCGGACGACTTAGAAATCCCCAGTGACAGCTAAGTCCCCCTGACCAACGCCGCAGCCCCCGGCAAACCGGCGCCTGAAATCAGTTGGCAGCGTCAAGGTTAACGGTGGCGATCGGGTGGGCCCAATTAGGCCTGACCCCGTTAATGTTGTTTCCCCCACCTGCTGCACGGTCATCCCGGGGGTTGCTGCCAGGGAAACAAGCCACCATTTAGCCTGGCCACCCTACATCCCCATTATCAATCCGCCTCGGACAGCAATTCCCGTAGGCGCCTCAATCCTTTTTTCAGATGGCGCGAGACGGTCACCACACTCACCTTCAGGCAATCCGCCACTTCTTTTTGGGTGAACTCATGGAAAAAGATGAATTCCAGGATTTCCCGGGTGCGGCTTTCCAGGTGAACCAAACACTGTTCTAGGCGAATACGGTCCTCCTGGGCCAACTGGAAACTGCGGTATTCCGGGTCACACACCTGATCCCCCAGGAATAGGGGCCGACCCTCTTCCTCGCCGACGCACATATCCAGGCTAACCAGGGACTGATTGCGCCAGGCCAATTGGGCTTCCTGCCACTCCTGCAAGGTAATGCCCAACTGTTGGGCCAATTCCGCCGCCGTGGGTTCCCGCCCCTGGGCCTGCCGCCACTGCTCTATCACCTGGGCCGCCCGTTGCTGGAGTTCCACCCACCGCCGGGGCAAACGGACCAACGAGCTTTGGTCCCGTAAATAGTGTTGAATCGCTCCCCGCACATAGGGCAAGGCAAAACTGCTAAAGGCCACCCCCCGCTCCACATCAAAGCGCTCAATCGCCTGGATTAACCCCAGTACACCCACCTGGATCAGGTCTTCTAAGGGTTCTTGACACCATCGGTGAAAGCGGTGGGCCTCCCGCCTCACCAAACCCATATTGGCCTGCACCAGCCGATTCCGTAATTCTACCGATTGGGTAGCCCGATACGCTTTCAGCCAAGCCAGGGATTGGGCCTTGCTGTTAACATCGTCCTGTTCCGATGTAACCGGCATTGTAGGGGGTATCCATTGGCCTAGGGGAAGCCCAGGGGTCGCAATCAAGCAACCTCCAGCTCTTTCAGACTAGCAAAGTCCTCCTCCCCAGACAAGGGTGATTTTACGAAGAGGGCGGTGGGGTATCCGCACAAGCCCCTAGGCCGCTGGCCGGACGCGAGCGTAAAAGACGCCCCGCACTTTCACATCGTGGGGTTCGTGGGCGCCGAATTCCGTATCCGACGGTTGCTCACTTTCAAAGGTGCCAGCAATTTCGCCCGTGGAACCATCTACCTGAGCCACCTGTAGGGAGATATGTCCCTCCGCCACTTCCGCAATCTTGACGTTGGCCTTGCTGAACTCCGGAGCATCGGGGCTGGCCGGCACCCCCACGGCGGTTTCATAGCCCGTCGCCACCCCCCGGCCCTTGGGGTCCTGGAACAGAGCCGAGCGGTAGGGAGGAACCTTAAACGTGCCCTCGAAATCGGTGGAGGTATTGATCACCGTCGCACCCGGTTGCGTTTGGGCGACCAACTCCTTAATCGTGAAGAGGAAGGGTACCCGCTCGCCGCCTGGCAGTTGGACGGTAATCGGTTGAAAATCCAATCCTTCTTTTTCCTTAAGGGTCAACACCCCATCGGGACTCACCTGTAAATCTGCCTCCACGGCATCAATCGAGGAGGTGGCCCGGGTCAATAGCTTGGCCGGAACAAAGGTAGGTTCCTTGCGTTTCGTGGTCGTTTCCTCCTTCACAAAGAAGCTGGTGGGTTCTAAACACAAGTCCGTCACCCGGTAGGTCTTGCCGGGTTCGAGGGCCAGGGAACCCCGCGCAAAATCGCTCAGCTGGGGACATTTGTTGGCCAGACCGGTTCCTTTGACCTGTTCATAGGTCAGACTTTTAATTTGTTCGTAGGTCAACCCTTCGGTGGTCGTCCCCACTGCTGCCGTCGAACAGGCCGAGACCAGTATCAAGCAGCACATCAGCAATACGGATAACAGCGCGCGATACCCCATAGCCAACCTCCACAACAGCCGTGGCCTTTATTTTACCGTGAAAGGGGGTCTTTCTAGGCAAGACGGGGTCAGTTCGGTTACCCATAGCCAGATGGCGGTTATGGGGATACCCCAGTTCAGCTCGGCCAGTTGGCTCTGCAGGTGGGGGGCTGGTGTTTCCCCACTGAGGTAACGGTCAAGGCTGCCCCACAGGGGTTGGTGCATGCCATTGAGGGCCACCAATCGCCCCTGTTGATCGAGCACCGGCCCGCCGCTCATGCCCTTGGCAATGGGGTTGGTATAGCCGAGGCGATAGCCGCCCTCCAGGGGTTGGGGCAGGATGAGGCGCACGTGGCCAGTTGTCATAACAAAACCCGGGTCGGGGTGTTCCTCAGTCGGGAAAGGAAAACCCGCAGCGAAAACCGGGTCGCCGACCTGAGGCAGACGGGGTTGGGGACAGGCCAGGCTATAGGACTGGGCACTGGTGAACTCCAGCAGGGCCACATCGGTGGTGGTAGGTATAGGGGGCCGGGCGCGGACGCTATGCCATTGACCATCGGGGGTGCGCACCGAATAGCGGGTGGCCTGGGGGTCACTATCGAGCACGTGTTGATTGGTCACCACGGTATAAATCTGGTCGCGGCGGGCCAGCAAAACCCCCGAACCCCCACTGGCGCCAACTCGCACCTGGACCGTAATCTCCCGGGCCTGCTGGGTAAGGGTGTCCAGCGGGGAGGAGGAGGCTGAACGGTGCCATTGCCAGAGTCCCCCGCCCAGCAACAGGGCCAACCATCCTAACCACCAATAACGGACCTTCAAGGTTTAGGGGGTCAGTTCAGTTCCTTCGACCTGTTGGAGCAATTCCTGGAAATCCACGTAGGGCCGAGCCGTGGTTTCGTTCAAGGGACCGGAGGCGCGGGTGCGGATATTGAACAGTTGGTTGATCACCCGGGTCGGATTGACCCCTGGTCTGAGGGTGAACAACAACCCCGCGCAGGGACCCCCATGGCTGCGGGCGACACAAATGACATTCTGGCCGTTCATCCGCCCGGTGGTGATAAAACTCAGGGTGCCGTCGTCGTAATAGGTCTGGAAGCGTTGGGACACCTCCCGGCAGCGCCGCTCGTTGGAATAGCCGCTCTCGGCAAAGGTGTTCGAGGTCCAGCGGATGATGGGAACCACTCGATTGCCGGAGCGCACCAGGGTCGCCGGTGCTCCCTGACTAGTACCGCAGTAAAAGGTAATGCGCTTGGGATTCCCTTGGACCGCCGATTGAGGAACAAGCATCCCCAGGGACACCAGCGCCAGCAGCATACCGCCACCCCGTAGATAAAACATAAGTCTTACTCCCCCCTTGCTACCTGAGCCTATTCTAAGGCCGACGGGTGAACTTCCCATGGCACCGACGCAGGGGATTTGATACCATTCTCCAAGTTTCTTTAGATTTAGGATTAAACCGAGTCGTTGTGAGGCCCGTGTTTTGGCATGACTATGTTACCCCCGCTACCCCAAGACCAAGTGGAATTGCTGGTGCGCAACCAACACCACGACCCCTTTGCGGTGCTTGGACCCCATCCGGTGACCATTGACGGCCAGACTCGATGGCACATCCGCGCCTATTTGCCCCATGCGGAGGCGGCCTGGGTGCGCTGCCCGACCCTGCGCCAGGAATTTCCCATGACCACCCGGCAGGACCCTCACCTGTTTGAGTGCCTGCTGCCCTTTGCCGAGTTGCCCAACTACCAGTTGCGGGTCATCGAAAGGGGCCATGAGCGGGTTTTTTACGACCCCTACAGCTTCAAAACCCCGAAGCTCACCGACTTTGACCTGCACCTGTTTGCTGAGGGCAACCACCATCGCATTTACGAGAAACTGGGGAGCCACATCACGGAAATTGACGGCGTTCAGGGGGTGTATTTTGCCGTGTGGGCGCCCAATGCCCGTAATGTCTCGGTCATCGGCGATTTCAATAACTGGGATGGGCGCTGGCACCAGATGCGCAAGGGTCATACCGGCGTTTGGGAGCTGTTTATTCCGGGGCTGGGGGAAGGTACCAAATATAAATACGAGGTCAAAAACTGGGAAGGGCACATTTACGAAAAATCGGACCCCTACAGTTTTCGCCAGGAGGTGCGCCCGAAAACGGCATCTATTGTCACCAACCTGGATACCTACGAGTGGCAGGACCAGGAGTGGATGGAACGGCGCCGCCACACGGACCCTCTGACGCAACCCATCGCGGTTTACGAGGTGCATTTGGGGTCCTGGTTACACCGGGCTTTTGAGGTGCCGACGCCCAACGGGGAAGAACCGGTGGCGGTTTCCGAGTGGAATCCGGGTGCCCGCTATTTGACCTACCGGGAGTTGGCCCACGAGCTGATTCCCTACGTCAAGGAAATGGGGTTTACCCATATCGAATTGCTCCCGGTGGCGGACCACCCCTACGACGGGTCTTGGGGCTACCAGGTGGTGAGTTATTACGCGGCGACTTCCCGCTACGGCCCGCCCCAAGATTTTATGTACTTTGTGGACCAGTGCCACCAAAACGGTATCGGCGTGATCATTGACTGGGTGCCGGGGCATTTCCCCAAGGATGGGCACGGTTTGGCCTATTTTGACGGCACGCATCTGTACGAATACGGCGACCCGCGCAAGGGGGAACACAAGGAATGGGGTACGCTGGTGTTTGATTACGGGCGTCCCGAGGTGCGCAATTTCCTGGTGGCCAACGCCCTGTTTTGGTTCGACAAGTACCACATTGACGGGATTCGGGTGGATGCGGTGGCCTCGATGCTGTATTTGGATTACGGGCGCCGGGATGGGGAGTGGGTACCCAACCAGTACGGTGGGCGGGAGCACTTGGAAGCGGTGGACTTTTTGCGCCAGGTGAATCAGGTAATCTTCAGTTACTTTCCTGGCATTCTATCCATCGCCGAAGAATCCACCGCCTGGCCGATGGTCTCCTGGCCGACTTACGTGGGGGGGTTGGGTTTCAACCTGAAGTGGAACATGGGGTGGATGCACGATACCCTGGACTATTTCCGCATGGACCCCTGGTTCCGCCAGTTCCACCAAAACAACATCACCTTTAGCATCTGGTATGCCTTTAGCGAGAACTTCATGCTGGCTTTATCCCACGACGAGGTGGTGCACGGCAAGGCCAGTTTGATGTCCAAAATGCCGGGGGATGAGTGGCAGAAATTTGCCAACATGCGGGCCTTGTTTGCCTATATGTTCACCCATCCAGGCAAGAAAACCCTGTTTATGGGGATGGAGTTTGGCCAGTGGCAGGAGTGGAATGTCTGGACAGACCTGGAATGGCACTTGCTGCAGTACGAACGCCACCAGGTGCTCAAGCATTATCTGGCAACCCTCATTCATCTTTACCGCAGCGAGCCGGCCCTTTATACCCAGGACTTCACCCTGGAGGGGTTTGAGTGGATTGATTGTTCGGATAACCGCCACAGCGTGGTGTCCTATATCCGCTACGACAAGGACCGGAGCAATTACATCGTGGTGGTGTGCAATTTCACGCCCCAGCCTCATTCCCACTACCGGATTGGTGTGCCGGAGCCGGGCTTTTACCGGGAAATTTTCAACAGCGATGCCCGGGAATTCGGCGGCACCAATATGGGGAATTTGGGGGGCAAATGGACGGAGGACTGGGGTTACCACAACCGACCCTATTCCTTGGATTTGTGCCTGCCCCCCTTGGCGGTGTTGATGTTTAAGTTGGACCGGGAAAAAACGGCGGCCGTGTTGGGCGATGCGTCCTAGTTGGACAATGTTGCTGCTGTTGGATGTGGCGGTGGTGCTGCTGGGGTTTGCCTGGTGGATGGTGGCGGTGTTGGGGCAAGGGGTATGGCCGGGGCTGGGGCGTACCTGGCTGCAGCTCTGGCAACCCCTGTGGCAACCAGCGATTGGTCTGCTGGTCCTGGGGGCTATCGGGACGGGGGTGATGAACTGGTGGCGCACTAGCGGCCCCGGGCGTGCAGGTCGTTCAAAATCTGACAACAGTCCCCAGTGACTTGCTCCAGGGTTTCCCGCCGCGTGTCCGGGGGTGGGGGCAGCAGGGGGGCAATCCGCACGGTGACGGGGGTAGGGCGAGGCCAGCCTTTCCCACCAGGGCGAATCGCATGGGTGCCCCAAAGCATCACCGGCAACAGGGGGACTTGGGCCTTGGCGGCGATCAGGGCGGCCCCTAGCTTGGGTTCCGTCACGCGGCCATCGGGGGTGCGGGTTCCCGACAGAAAAATGCCGACGGCCCAGCCCCGGGCGAGGGCATCCAAAGCAGCCTGAACGGCTTGGCGGTCAGAGGTGCCCCGTCGTACCGGAAAGGCCCCGTACCAGCGGATCAGGGTCCCCAGCAGCGGTACCCGGAACAGTTCCTCCTTGGCCATGTAAGCCACCGGTCGCCCCAGGGCACAGGACACCAAGGGTGGGTCAAAATCGCTAGCGTGGTTGCACACCGCCACAAAGGGTCCCCGGCGCGGTACATGCTCAAATCCCTCCACCCGCCCCTGGAAATAGCCCCAAAAAGCGGGGGCCACCGCCGACCACTTGAACAGGTGATATAAAACCAGGGCCGACCAGGGTTCCCGTTCCGCCATCACTTAGCCGGTTGGGTAGGCTGAGGCGCCCGTTGTTCCAAAGCTTGGATAAACGCCTGCATGTCCTTGACCCCTTCTGTGTCACCCCGTTCCTGGTAGAGTTGGGCCGCCTGGCGAAAATCCCGCAGCGCCTGGGCCACGTCGTTGTTGTCCGAATGCAGCGCCCCCCGGAAGGCATACAAATCCGGCGCCTTGCCGTCCAACTTGATGGCCTCGTTCAAATCCGCCAACGCCCCCGGCAAGTCCATCATCTGCCGCCGCACCACCCCCCGGTAGGCATAGGCCGCTGCTGCCCTAGGGTCCAGTTGGATGGCCTTAGTAAAATCCTCTAGCGCCTGCTTGGCATTCCCCAGATTGGTATAGGCCACCCCCCGCAGGATAAAGGCCGTCGCGTTATTAGGGGCCAGTTTCAACACCTGGTTCAGCTCCAAAATGGCCGCCTCGAAATCCCCCCTTTGCCCCCGCTCCACTGCCCGCTTCAACAACGCCTCCACATTGACCGTTTGGGTCAACCCCGCCGGCGCCAAGGCCAAGGCCCATACCACACCCCACACCACTACCCAGCGCTTCATGATACCAACCTCCTTCCGGTGCTACATGCGCTCGACCACGCGAATCCCCAGGAGCGACAACCCTAACCTCAAAATTTTAGCAGTGAGATAGGCCAGGCCCAAACGGGACGAACGCTCCGGTTCCGGGGCCGCCAACACCGGGCATTGGTCGTAAAACTGGTTGAACTTTTGACTCAGTTCAAACAGGTACTGGCACAGGCGATGGGGGAACAAATCCACCGCCAATTGGGCAATCACATCGGGAAAGGCGAGCAAATGTTTGGCCAAGGTCCATTCGACCGCCTCCGTGAGCGCCCATTCCGGCACAAAGTGGGTGAAATCAACACCTCCCTTGCGGGCAATCCCCTGCACCCGCACGTAGGCATAGAGCAGGTAGGGTGCCGTATTGCCCTGTAGGGCCAACATCTTGTCGTAACTAAACACATAATTGCTCAGGCGATTTTGGCTCAAATCGGCGTATTTGACGGCGCTGATGCCGATGACCCGCGCCAAATTTTGGATGTATTCCGGCGATTCCTGGCGTTGTTCGGCGGCCCAACGCGCTTCGATATCCTGTTGCGCCCGCCGGATGGCCTCTTCTAGCAAATCCTTCAGCCGGACCGTTTCCCCCGACCGGGTGCGGAATTTTTTGCCGTCTTCCCCCAGCACCAACCCAAAGGGCACATGGAGGCATTGCACCCCCGGCGGAATCCAGCCCGCTTTTTGGGCCGTGGCAAAGACTTGGGCAAAGTGCTGGCTCTGGCCGATGTCGGTTACGTAGAGAATGCGCTGTGCCCCGTCCTGTTGCACCCGGTAGCGCAAAGCCGCCAGGTCTGTCGTGGCGTAGTTATAACCCCCATCGGATTTTTGGATAATCAGGGGTAGGGGGCTGCCGTCGGCATTGGTAAATCCCTCCAAAAACACACACCAGGCCCCCTGGTCCAGAACCGCCAAGCCCTTAGCCTTTAATTCCTCCACCACCTCCGCCAGAAAGGGGTTATAGAAAGACTCGCCCCGCTCCTGCAGTTCCACCTCCAGTAGGTCATAGATTTGCTGGAACTCCCGGCGCGACAGTTCACACAGAAATTTCCAGGCGGCCATCAGCTCCGGGTCCCCTGCCTGCAACTGCACCACCACCTGTCGGGCCCGGTTCTGGAAGGCCTCATCGCTATCAAAACGCTGTTTAGCCTGGCGATAAAAGGTCACCAAATCCCCCAAATCCACCGCTTTTTTTTGCGTAAAAAATTCTGGGTGAACCTCCTGGAGATAAGCAATCAACATGCCAAATTGGGTGCCCCAATCCCCCACGTGATTGAGCCGCAGCACCCGGTGCCCCAAAAACTCAAACAAGCGGGCCAGGCAATCCCCAATGATGGTAGAGCGCAAATGGCCCACGTGCATTTCCTTGGCAATGTTGGGGCTGGAGAAATCCACAATCACCGTCTCCGGCTGGGCCGCTAGGGGAACACCGCAGCGGGGGTCTTGCATCTGCTGCTGCAGCCAGGCCGTGACGGTGCTGGGTTTCAGGCGGAAGTTGATAAACCCCGGCCCCGCGATTTCCGGTCGTTCATAGGGCGTCTCGGTGGGCAATTGGGCCACAATCGCCGTTGCCAGGTCCCGGGGTTTCTGCTGCAAGGGTTTAGCCAGGGTCAGGGCAATGTTGGACTGGAAATCGCCGAATTCGGGACGACTGGCGGGGACCACCAAGGGTTCTGTCGGCGACCAATCGGGCTGGTGCAGGAGTTGGCGAATAGCTGCTGTTAGTTGTTGCTCTAGGGTGGCAAGGGGGGTAAGCATGGTCAACCTCAGACATCCAGTCGGCTGGGGACCAAGGGGGCGGGTTCTTCACAGCGGGCGTCGGTAATCAACCAATCCAGCGCCGCCTTTTGCAGGTCAATCGTCGCCCCGCTTTTATCCACACAGTAGCGCCCAAACACCAACTTGTCCTTCAGGTGTACCCCCTCCCCCAAGCGCGAGTACTCAAAAATAATACTCCGTTCCACGCAGGCGTTGCGACAGATGCGGCAGTTGGGGCCAATCATCGCCGGGCCGATAATGGTTACCCCCGGTTCAATGCGGGTCATACCCCCGATGTACACCGGTCCCTGGATATGCACCTTCGACCAGTCCACCGCCACATTTAACCCCGTATAAATCCCGGGACGAATTTCCTGGCCGGGAATCGGCACGTGGGGGACCTGCCCTTGCAGCACCATTTGCACCGTGCGCCAGTAGTCGGGAACCCGGCCAATATCAATCCATTCGAACTCCATGGGCAGGGCGTAAAAGGGGGCGTTAATTTCCACCAGGTGGGGGAACAATTGGCTACCCAAATCGTACACCTGGTTACTGGGGATGTGGTCGAATATTTCCGGCTCAAAAATGTAAATCCCCGTGTTGATCTGGTTGCTGCGCGCCTGGTCGGGGGCCGGTTTTTCCTGAAAAAGACAAATGCGCTGGTCGGTGTCGGTGACCACCACCCCATAGTTGGATACCTCTTCCCAAGGGACGGGTTTAGTGATGAGGGTGGCCAAGGCTCCCTTTTGCCGGTGCCAGCGAATGGCCGCCGTCAAATCCAGATCAATCAGGGCATCCCCGCACAGCACGACAAAGGTGTCATCAAAAAAGGGGTTGAATTCCTGGATACGTTTCATGCCCCCTGCCGACCCCAGGGCCTCCCCAATGAGTTCTCCTTCCACGATGCGCCCCTCAAAGGAGTAGGCAATCTGCACCCCAAACCGCTGCCCATCCCGGAAATAGTTTTCGATCTGGTGGGCCAGGTGACTGACATTCACCATGATCTGGGTAATGCCGTGTCGCCGCAACAGGTCCACCAAAAACTCCATCACTGGCCGCTCCAGAATGGGAATCATGGGCTTGGGAATGGTATAAGTAATCGGCCGGACGCGGGTGCCCTTGCCGGCGGCCAGAATCATGCCTTTGTAGGCCATGGCGTGTGCGGTGCGAATCTCTCCTTATGCTAAGCTGGCAGCGCCTGGTTCGCTAGCCATGATAACTTGATCCAAACTGCAAGGTGCGATTCCAGATGGCGGCCCAACTCCTGGACGGTAAAACCTTAGCCCAAGCGATCAAGGCCCAGTTGCAAAGTTGGCTGGCGGCGGTAACCCCCCAGGTGGGCCGTCCCCCCGGCTTAGCGGTACTCTGGGTGGGGGAAAACCCGGCCAGCGCCGCCTACGTGGGACAGAAACAAAAAGCCTGCACCCAGGTGGGGATGGCGACGTTTGGGGGGCATTTCCCGGCGGAGACCTCCCAGGCAGAGTTACTGGCCCTGATTGACCAATTGAACCGGGACGAGCGGGTTGACGGGATTTTGGTGCAATTACCCCTGCCGGACCACTTAGACGGTAGCCAATTGCTGCGGGCAATCAACCCGGATAAGGACGTGGATGGCTTACATCCGGTGAATTTGGGCAAGCTGTTGCGGGGGGAACCAGGGCTGCCAAGTTGTACACCGGCGGGGGTGATGCGGCTGTTGCACCACTACCGGATTCCCCTGGCGGGCCAACGGGCGGTGGTGGTCGGACGCAGTACGTTGGTGGGTAAACCCCTAGGGCTGTTGCTCCTGGCGGCGGATGCCACAGTGACCCTGGCCCACTCCCGCACGACGGACTTGCCCCTGCTGACCCGTCAGGCCGACATCTTGGTGAGTGCAGTAGGACGGGTGGGACTCATTACCCCGGCGATGGTCAAACCTGGGGCGGTGGTGGTGGATGTGGGCATTAACCGCACCGATCAGGGCCTGGTGGGGGATGTGGATTTTGCCGGTGTGCAACAGGTGGCTGGTTGGCTGACACCGGTGCCGGGGGGGGTGGGACCCATGACCGTGGCCCAGTTGTTGCTCAATACCGCCCAAAGTTACGCCCAGCGCCAGGGGTTAGACTTGCCGCCCTGGTTCCGTTCAACCCCCCCCGCCCCATTCTAAGATGGAGATAAAGTTTTTTTATTCAGCAGGCGTAATTGTGTTGGGAGGTGGCTGGCGATGAAAGCGTTGTGGCGTGGTCTGTGCTGGTTAGGGGTGGCCCTGGCCCTGTGGTGGGGTTTACAGCAGCCGGTCTGGGCAGGGACGGAGGGTGTCCGCCCGGGTCTCAACAACGTGGAGGCCAAACTGGCAACCGCCTACGGTAAGAAGATTGACCTCAACAACACCAACATCACGGCCTTCAAGAAGTTGCGGGGCATGTACCCGACGATTGCCAAGTTGATCGTGGCGAACGCCCCCTACGAAAAGGTGGAGGACGTGCTGAATATCCCCGGCCTGACGGATCAGCAGAAGGAAATTCTCCGGTCCCATCTGGATGCCTTTACCGTCACGGAACCGGAGGCGGCCCTGGTGATTGACCGGATCAATAACGGGATTTACCGCTAAGGACCAGATGACCGTGCCACCAGCAGATTGGGATGTCCTAGTCATCGGCGGTGGCGCGGCGGGTTTGTACGGGGCGCTATCTCTGCCGAAAGACCTGCGGGTGGGACTGCTGACCAAGGACCCCCTGGAGTTGTCGGCCAGCGGTTGGGCGCAGGGGGGGATTGCGGCGGTCACGGACCCGGAGGATTCCTACGCGTTGCACGTGCAGGATACGTTGCAGGCGGGGGCGGGGTTGTGTGACCTCCCAGCGGTGGAATTTTTAGTTTCCCAGGGGGCGGCCTGTATCCAGCGGCTGTTGGCATTGGGGGTGGCCTTTGACCGCTATGGGGAGGGGTTGGCCTTGGCGCTGGAGGCGGCCCACTCCCGGCCCCGGATTCTCCATGCTGCCGATAGTACGGGGCGGGAACTGGTGAGTACCCTGACGGAGCAGGTCCTGCAGCAACCCCACATCCAGGTGCTGGAACGGGCGCTGGCGGTGGATCTGTGGGTGGAGGCGGATCGGTGTGGAGGGGTGTGGGTGTGGTACCAGGGCCGGTGGCAGACCTGGCGAGGGCGAGCGGTGGTGTTGGCCACCGGTGGGGGGGGACAGTTGTTTACACCAACGACTAATCCGCCGGCCAGTACGGGGGACGGGGTGGCCATGGCCTGGCGGGCGGGGGCGACGCTGCGGGATGTGGAGTTTGTCCAGTTTCACCCCACGGCCCTGGCAATTCCTGGAGCGCCGGCCTTGCTTATTTCCGAAGCGGTACGGGGGGAAGGGGCCTATTTGCTGAATGACCAGGGGGAGCGGTTTATGCTGCGCTATCACCCCCAGGGGGAATTGGCCCCCCGCTACATTGTCAGCCGCGCCATTTTCCAGGAGTTGCAGCGCACCGGCCAAAACCATGTCTGGTTGGATATGCGCCCCATTGACCCGGACCGGCTGGCCCACCGGTTTCCCCATATCCTGAACACCTGCCGCCAATGGGGTTTGGACCCCCGCAAGGAGTTGATCCCGGTGGCACCGGCGGCCCACTACTGGATGGGAGGCGTATGGACGGATTTGCAAGCCCGCACCAGCTTGCCCGGTCTGTACGCCATTGGGGAAGTGGCCAGCACAGGGGTCCACGGGGCCAATCGCCTGGCCAGCAATTCCCTGCTGGAGTGCCTGGTGTTCGGGGGGCAATTGGCCGCCATCGAGTTGGGCACCTGGCCGTCAGGGGAACCTCCAGCTCTGGTCACTGGTGCGGTGGATAGGGCGTGGTTAGAGACCGTGCGGCAGCAATTGCCCCGGTTGATGGGCCGGCGGGCGGGGATCGCGCGAGACGAGGAAGGACTCAGCCTGGCGCTGCAACAGGTGCAGGCGTGGCGACGGGCGTTCCCGGCATTGGCCCCCGCCAGTGAGGACTTTGCCCTGGTGCGCCTCTGGAGCGAGACCCGCAATCTCTTGGACTGTGCCTATTTGGTGTTACAGAGCGCCCTGCGGCGGCGGGAATCCCGGGGGAGCCACTACCGTCTGGACTATCCCGAACCGTCGCCAGCGTTCCAGGTCCACACCCTGATCCAGGGGGACCGGTGGCAGTGGGCGCCCATAGCCCAAGTGGCTGCCTGAAACCGTAGCCGAGATAGCCAAGTCCCCTGGGGCTGCCTGCGTACAATGGGGACAAAGCCTAGGGGGACGGCGATGCGCATCCTACAGATGTTGATCCTGCGGGGGCCGAATTACTGGAGTATCCGGCGGCACCGGCTGATCGTGTTGCGGCTAGACCTGGAGGACTGGGAGGACCGCTATACGGACCAACTGCGCGGCTTCTACGCGGACCTGGTGGACCTGTTGCCGTCCCTGGAGGAACATGCCTGCTCGCCGGGCTGCCGGGGGGGATTCCTCCAACGGGTGCGGGAGGGGACGTTGCTGGGCCATGTGGTGGAACATGTGGCCCTGGAATTGCAGACCTTGGCGGGGATGCCCGTAAGTTTTGGCCGCACCCGGGAGACGTCCACCCCTGGGGTCTATAACGTGGTGTATGAGTACCAGTATGAACGAGCGGGACGTTACGCTGGCCGGGCAGCAGTGCGCATTTGCGATACGTTGGCGGCGGGACGGCGTTACCCCCGGCGGGAGCTGGAGGCCGACCTGGCCGAACTGCGGGACTTGCGGCAGGCCGCTTCCCTAGGCATCACCACCGACGCCCTGGTGCAGGAGGCGGAACGCCGGGGGATTCCCTGGGTGTGCCTGCCGGCGTGGGACATCGTGCAACTGGGCTATGGCATCCATCAACGCCGGCTCCAGGCTGCCCAAACGGACCGGACGAGCATTTTGGGGGTGGAATTGGCCGGGGACAAAGCCAGCACCAAACGGCTGCTCCAGGCGGCAGGGATGCCGGTGCCCAAGGGAGAGGTCATTCGACGGCGGGATGACCTGGCGGAGGCCATTGACATCGCTGGCGGCTTTCCGGTGGTGATCAAACCCCTAGACGGCAACCATGGCCGGGGGGTTACGTTGAACATCCGTACCTACTCGGACGCGGAGCAGGCTTACAACCGGGCCAAGGCCGAATCCAAAAGCGGCGCGGTGATGGTAGAACGCTATCACCCAGGCAACGATTACCGGGTACTGGTGGTGGGGGGACAGGTGGTGGCGGTGGCCCAGCGCCTTCCAGCCCATGTGGTGGGGGATGGGCGCTCCACGATTCGAGAACTGGTGGACCAATTAAACCGGGACCCGTGCCGAGGGGAAGGCCATGCTAACGTACTGACCCGCATCGAATTAGACGAGGCCAGCGAGTGGGTGTTGCGCCAGCAGGGATATCACCTAGATACCATCCTGCGCCTTGGGGAAATCGCCTACCTGAAAAACACGGCCAATCTGAGCACCGGCGGCATGGCGGTGGACTGTACCGACCAGATACACCCGGAAAACCGTTGGCTGTGTGAACGGGCAGCCCGCTGGGTGGGTTTGGACATTGCGGGAATCGATGTGATCACCCCCGATATCGGTCAGCCCTTGCGCCAAGTAGACGGGGTCATCGTGGAGGTCAACGCCGCCCCGGGTTTGCGGATGCACCTACAACCCAGCGCCGGTACTCCCCGCAATGTCTGCGCCCCGATTCTGGATTTGCTATTTCCCCAAGGGCAAACGGGGGAGATTCCCATCATCGCCATCACGGGTACCAACGGCAAAACCACCACCACCCGCTTGACAGCGTACCTGTGTCAGCAGACGGGCCGCGTGGTGGGCTATACGACGACCGACGGCACCTACATCGGCCCCCATTTGGTGGAACCGGGCGATAACACGGGTCCCCAGAGCGCTCGCCTGATTCTCAACGACCCCACAGTGGAGATTGCCGTTTTGGAAAGTGCCCGGGGAGGCATTCTCCGGTCGGGGTTGGCCTTTAGCCGTTGCCAGGTGGGGGTGGTGCTCAATGTGGCCGACGACCACCTGGGCAGCTACGACATTGACACCCTAGAGCAAATGGCCATGGTCAAAAGCGTGGTGGCGGAGGTGGTGCGACCGGAGGGGCTGGCAGTGCTCAACGCCGAGGATGAACTGGTGGCGGCCATGGCCCGGCGGGTGAAAAGTCGGGTGGCCTACTTTAGTCTCAACCCAGACCATCCGGTGTTGCGCCAGCACCAGCAGCAGGGGGGTCTAGGGGCCACGGTGCGGGACGGGGATATCCTCCTGGTGGAGGGGGAACGCTACACCCCGCTGTTGCCGGTTCAGGAGGTACCCTTGACCCTGGGAGGGACGGTGCGGTTTATGGTGGCCAATGCCCTGGCGGCGACCCTGGCAGCCTATGGGGTGGGGGTGTCCCTGGAGCAGATTCGCCAGGGGTTGCGCAGTTTCCAGGCGTCGGTGGAGCAAACCCCAGGCCGCATGAATCTGTTGCCGGTCCGGGACTTCTTTGTCCTGATTGACTACGCCCACAATGCCCACGGCTACCGGGCGGTGGGGGACTTTGTTCGCACCTGGCGTAAAGGAGAGCGCATCGGTGTCATCGGGGCGCCTGGGGACCGGCGGGATGAGGACCTGCGGGAAATCGGGCGGGTGGCGGCGCACCTGTTTGACCAGCTGATTGTCAAGGAGGACGACGATACCCGAGGCCGCCGGCGGGGAGAGGCTGCAGATTGGATAGCCAGGGGGGTGCAGGAACGACGGGACAACCCCGTGATGCAGGTTATCCTCGATGAAACTGAGGCGATACAAACGGCGCTCCGCCAGGCCCGCAGCGGTGATCTGGTGGTGATTTTCCCCGAAAGCGTTCGTCGCGCCCTGGACCTGGTGTGCCAAGCCCAACAGCCGTGAGTGAGGATTTTCGCTCTGGGTTTGTGGCCCTGATTGGCCGCCCTAACGTGGGGAAATCCACCCTGCTCAATCGTCTGGTGGGGCAAAAAGTGGCCATCACATCACCGGTGGCCCAGACCACCCGCAACCGGCTGCGCGGCATTCTCACCCTTGCTCAGGGCCAGATCATCCTGGTAGATACACCGGGCATTCACAAGCCCCACCACCGTTTGGGAGAAATCCTGGTGCAAAACGCCCAAGGGGTGGTCAAAGCCGTGGACCTGGTGCTGTTTCTGGTGGATGGCAGTCAACCGGCAGGGGCCGGGGACCAGTTCATCGCCCACTGGCTGGCCACCCAGAAAACCCCGGTGGTGCTTGGCCTGAACAAATGTGACGCCCAACCCCCAAACCAGGCGGCGGCCATCATCCAGAGCTACCAGCAACTGTTGCCGGAGGCGCCCTTGCTGACGTTTTCGGCCTTGACGGGGGAGGGGATTCCCACTTTGCAGGAGCGGTTGTTACAGATGCTGCCCCCCGGCCCCTGTTACTACCCCCCCGACCTGGTCACTGACCAGCCCGAGCGTTTCCTGATGGCAGAACTCATCCGGGAACAGATTTTACATTTAACTCGCGAGGAAGTGCCCCATTCGGTGGCGGTCACCATTGACCAGGTGGAAGAGCTGCCCAAGGTTACCCGCATCCTCGCCACCATCATCGTGGAGCGGCCGTCCCAAAAAGCCATCATCATCGGCCACCAGGGGCAAATGCTCAAAACCATTGGCAGCCGCGCCCGCGCCGAGATGCAAAAATTGGTGGATGGTCCGGTGTACCTGGAACTGTTTGTCAAGGTGGAACCCAAATGGCGGGAAACACCCCATCTACTGCGGGACTTGGGCTACCGCCCGGAGCCTTAAAGGGGGAGGTGCTGCTGCGACAGGTGCGTCGGCTGGACCCCCTGACCCAGCGGGAGGAAGTCACCGATGTCTGGCTCCGGCAGGGGAAAATCCACGCTGTTGGCCCTCATCTTCCCCTGACAGAAGGGGTGGCGGAGTATCCGGCCCAAGGGTGCTGGCTGGGACCGGGACTGGTGGACCTCTACAGCCAGAGCAGCGAACCGGGTTACGAAGGGCGCGAGACCCTGGCCCAGCTAATACACCAGGCTCTGACGGGGGGCTTTACCCAAGTCGCGCTACTGCCCCACACCCAGCCCGTCCTGGACAATGCCGCGGCAGTCACCTGGTGGCAGGAGCAACAAAGCCGGTGCCCGGTACACCTACATCTGTGGGGGGCCTTGACCCAGGAGACCAAGGGCGAACAGATGGCACAACTGCGGGAATTGGCCCAGGCGGGGGTGGTGGGGTTTGGGGAAGCCCGACCCTGTGTGCGCTGGGACCTGCTTCAACAAATCCTGCTTTATGTCCGACCCCTGGGCAAACCCCTGCTACTGTGGCCCCGGGCGGAAGTGAGTCATGGCGTAGCCCGGCCCGGGGTGTGGAGCGTTACGCTGGGGTTGCCGGAGATGCCGGTGGCGGCCGAAAGTGCTGTGTTAGCCGGCATTCTGGAGTGGGTGCGGTTGTATCCAACGCCGGTGCACCTAATGCGCCTTTCGACTGCCCGTGCCGTCGCCCTGGTAGCCCAAGCCAAGGATGCGGGTTTGCCGGTGACCGCCAGTACCCCTTGGACCCACCTGCTGTGGGATAGCAGCCACTTGAGCGGCTATAACCCCTATCTACGCTTCGACCCACCCTTGGGGAACCCCGACGACCGGCAGGCCCTGATTCGGGGAGTGAAAACCGGTGTGATTGACGCCATTGCCGTTGACCATCAAGCCTACACCTATGAGGAGAAAATGGTACCCTTGGCCCTGGCGCCCCCAGGCATTCCCGGCTTCGGCGTCGCCTTGCCCTATCTCTGGGCGGGCTTGGTGGTCACTGGCGCCTTGACTCCCCTAGAACTCTGGTCGGCTTTGAGCGTCAAACCTCTGACCTGCTTAGGCCTGTCGCCGGACCCTTCTCCCACTCCGGTTCTGTTCGCTCCCCAGGAACCAGTCACTCAGACGCTACCTTTGCCCGGCGCGCCCCAAGGACGGGTGTACACCCCCTTAACCCTGGATTAACGTTTTCATTACATGGTGTTGATGTTGAGGGGCTAAGGTAAAGGCCAGCCGGCGTGTAGGGAAAGCAGTCATGACCATAGCGGCGCGACCAGCCCCAGGAGCGAGTTGGCGTGAATGGGTGGCAACGGCGCTGGAGTTAGCGGGTAAGGCGCGCTGCGAACGTTTTTTTGGCCGCTTAGCGTATCTTCCCCTGACCGGGGACGGCCTGTGGCAAGTGCGCCAGGGGGTCGTGCAGTTGACCGTGACCCAGGCGAGCGGTGATGAGGTGTTGGTGGGGCTGGCGGGGCCGGGGATGCCGGTGGGATTGCCTTTGACGGGTCTGCCGACCCACCAGGCGCAGGCGTTGACCGACGTGTACGCGGTGTGGTTGACCCTGGCGGACCTGGAGCGTTCGGGTACCTTGGCCCAGGCGCTGCTGTTTCCCCTGATGCGGCGGTTGCGCCAGACGGAACATCTACTGGTGATCACGGCAGGCCAGCGTCGGGTGCAGGAGCGGTTACGGCATTTGCTGCTGCTGTTGATGCAGGAAGTGGGGCAGCCGGTGGAGCAGGGGGTGCGCCTGGAGGTGCGCTTGACCCATCAGAGCCTGGCCAACGCCATCGGCACCAGTCGCGTGACCTGCACCCGCCTGCTGGGACGATTTCAGGACTGGGGCTGGATTACCTGGGGCCCCGACCGCCATCTGGTGATTCTGCCGGCCATGCCCCGAACCGGAGACGGTAGGATAGAAGGGTAGGGGTTTGTCGGTTGAGGAGCTATGGCCGTACCGCAACAGGTCCTGCCCAAACAGCGGTGGTGGTGGGCGGTGATGCTGGGTTTAACCCTGACCACGGCTACGCCCGGGCAAGCCCAGGTGCGGCCAACGGGACAATTGCAACTGAGCTACAGCGAACTGCTGCAAAAAATTCGCCAGAATCAGGTAGCGGAAATGGCCATTCTCCGGCAGCGGCAGGTGGCGCGGGTGCGGCTGAAGGACCGACCGGCCCAGGACCCTCCCCTGGAGGTGCAACTGTTTGACCAGAACCCGGAACTGCTGCGGCAGGTGCGCCAAGCGGGGGTGAAGTTGACGGTGGTGGACCAGCCCGCCAACGATGCCCTGATGGGACTCCTGGCCAACCTGCTGGTGGGTTTGATCCTGCTGGTGCTGGTGGTGGCCCTACTGCGGCGCCTGAGCAATGCACCGGGGGGACCGGGTCAGGCCTTGAGCTTTGGGCAAACGCGGGCGCGGTTTCAGGTGGCGGCCAAAACCGGTGTGAAGTTTGATGACGTGGCCGGCATTGAAGAGGCCAAGGAGGAACTCCAGGAAATCGTCACGTTTTTGAAGTATCCCGACCGGTTTACAGCGGTGGGGGCGCGGATTCCCCGGGGGGTGTTGCTGATTGGCCCACCGGGTACGGGGAAAACGCTGCTGGCCAAGGCTATTGCCGGCGAAGCAGGGGTGCCTTTTTTGAGCATTTCTGGCTCGGAATTTGTGGAGTTGTTTGTGGGGGTAGGGGCATCGCGGGTGCGGGATTTGTTCCGCAAGGCCAAAGAACAGGCCCCCTGCATTGTCTTTATTGACGAAATCGATGCGGTGGGGCGGCAGCGGGGCATCGGCATTGGCGGCGGTAACGACGAGCGGGAGCAAACCCTCAACCAACTGCTGACGGAAATGGACGGGTTTGAGGGCAATACTGGCGTAATCGTCATTGCCGCTACCAACCGGCCCGATGTCCTCGACGGTGCGCTGCTGCGACCGGGGCGCTTTGACCGGCAGGTGTTTGTGGATTTACCCACGTTCCAAGGACGACTGGCCATCCTGCGGGTCCATGCCCGGGACAAAAAACTGGCGCCGGAGGTTTCCCTGGAAACCATTGCCCGACGCACACCGGGGTTTTCGGGAGCGGCCTTAGCCAATTTGCTCAATGAGGCGGCGATCCTGACGGCACGGCGGCGCAAGGAGGCCATTACCCCTGCTGAAATCGAGGACGCCATTGACCGCATCACCATCGGCCTGACCCTAAACCCCCTGATGGACGGCAAGAAAAAGCGCCTGATTGCCTACCACGAAATCGGCCATGCCCTATTGATTGCCCTATTGCCCCATACCGACCCCTTGAACAAAGTCACCATCATTCCCCGCTCTGGCGGTGTAGGGGGCTTTAGCCAGCAAATTTTCAACGAAGAGCGCGTGGACAGTGGGCTATACACCCGGGCTTGGTTGTACAGCCAAATGGTGGCAACCCTGGGGGGACGGGCAGCAGAAGCGGAGGTGTTCGGCGAAAGCGAGGTCACCGTAGGAGCCAGCAACGACCTCCAGACCGTCACCCAGCTGGCCCGGGAGATGGTCACCCGCTACGGCATGTCGGAGTTGGGTCTGGTGGCCCTGGACGAACCGACCGACTGGTGGCAACGGCCCAACTACTCCGATGAACTGGCCCACCAAGTGGACGAGCTGGTGCGGGCCATGATCCAAAAGGCCTACCAACAGGCCCGGGAACTCCTGCGCGCCCATCGGCCCCTGATGGACCAGTTGGTGGAACGATTGCTCGAACAAGAGACCATCGAAGGGGAAGAGTTTTACCGGATCGTGCGGGACTACCAAGCCCAGCACCAGCCTTTACCCGTGGGCTAAGGCCACCTCTAGACGCTCCAGGGCTTCGGCCACTTCCGCCGCGCTGACAATCAGGGGGGGGACAAAGCGCACCACCTGGGGACCCGCCGGGACCAACAATAACCCTTGCACCAGCGCCCGGCGAACGACCTCTAGCGCCTGCCAAGGGCCATCCGGCTGCAGCACCAGCCCTTGAATCAATCCCCAGCCCCGTACCCCTTGGCATATCTCCGGGTAACGGTCCACCAAGGCGGCCAATCCCCGGCGCAACTGCTCCCCCCGCTGCCGGACGTTGGTGAGCAAATTCTCTTCTTCGATGACCTGGCACACGGTCAAGGCAGCCCGGCAGGCCAGGGGATTACCGCCGTAGGTACTGGCGTGGTCACCCGGCTGAAAAACGCTGTAGGGTTCTTTGCACAGCACCGCACCGATGGGAATCCCCCCCCCTAGGCCCTTCGCTGACGTGAAAATATCAGGTTCAATGCCCAGGTGTTCGTAGGCCCACCAGTGGCCCGTGCGTCCCATCCCCGTTTGCACCTCATCCAGGATGAGCAAAATCCCCCGTTCATCACACAGGCGGCGCACCCCTTGGAAGTAATCCCGTTCCCCTGGACGCACCCCCCCTTCCCCCTGCACCGGCTCCAGCAAAATTGCCGCCACCTCCTCCAGCTCCAGCACCGTGCGGGTCAGGGCCGCCAGGTCGTTGTAAGGCACATAGACAAAGCCCGGCACCAGCGGGTCAAAGTGCTGCTGGTACTTCGCTTGTCCCGTAGCCGTCAGAGCCGCCAGGGTGCGTCCGTGAAAACTCCCCTGGGCCGTGATGATCACCGGCTGAGTGTAGCCCTTGACCACATGGGCATATTTGCGCGCCAGTTTGATGGCCCCCTCGTTGGCCTCCGCCCCTGAATTGGCCAAAAACACCCGGTCGGCGCAGGAATGCCGGGTCAACACCGCCGCCAGCTCCTCCTGCTCCGGGATGTGGTAGAGGTTGGAGACGTGGTGGAGTTGCTGGATTTGTTCGCTAATAGCCTGCACCAGGCGTGGGTGGGCATGCCCCAACGTACAGGTGGCAATCCCGGCCACGAAGTCTAGATATTCCCGGCCCTGGTCATCCCATACCCGACAACCCTGCCCCCGCACCAGCCGCACCGGCAAACGGCTGTAGGTCTTCATCAAAGCGGGCGACTCCAACAGGGTGGTCATGGGCCTACCAGGTGACACAACGACAGTTATGGTAACAGAGAGCGGCTGGGGGAGTAGTTTGCGATGGAACACAGCAGTCCCTGCTGCACCCAGTATGGTTGCTCCTGTACCGGTTTATCTCCCCCCCACAGTGGCGTTTTGGCGTCGAGCAATTTCAGGAGCTAGTGCGGGCTAATCCCGAGTTACGCCTAACCGGCAGGCAAAACGCCCGTTTCCTCAGTCGCCTGGAGTGGTGGAACGAGCAAACCCAACTGGGCATGGTCTTTTCCACAGGCTTTCCTCTGTCCAATGGCGCGATTCGTTCACCCGATGTGGCCTGGGTGCCCAAAGCAAGCTGGGACGCCTTAACCCCTGCCGAAAAAGCCGGCTTTGCCCCCTTGTGTCCCGACTTCGTCATCGAGCGGGTCTCCCCGTCCGACGATACAGCCCTGGTGCAGACCAAGATGCAGGAGTACCGCGATAATGGTTGCCGCCTGGGATGGCTTATCCTGCCTGCCAACAGCACCGTAGTCATTTACCACGCCAGTCAGGTCCTTGCCGCTCCAGGGTGAAGACGTACTCCCCGGACTGGTCCTGGACCTCAGGACAACGTTGGCCCCCCCTTAAGACGCATACTCAGGTCCAGCCAGCGGGCTTGGGTGATGGGGGCGCTGGTGGCCAAGTAGTCCACTCCCGTCTGGGCAAAGGCCGCCAAATTCTCCAGGGTGATATTCCCTGATGCCTCGATCTTGACGTGGGGGTGGCTTTGGCGAATCTGGCGCACCGCCTGCTGGATTTGTTCCGGCGTCATGTTGTCCAGCAAAATCCGCTGGGGTTCACAGGCCAGGGCCTCAGGAATTTGCTCAAGCCGTTCCACCTCAATTTCCAAACCCAACGGATGGGGGGTATGCTGACGGATAGCTGCCACCGCCTGACGAATTCCCCCTGCTGCGGCAATGTGGTTCTCCTTGACCAGCACCGCGTCATCCAGGCCCAGCCGGTGATTCATCCCCCCCCCCACCCGAATCGCATACTTCTCCAGCAGGCGCAACCCAGGCGTCGTTTTGCGCGTGTCCACCACCTGCACCCCCGTGCCCTGCAACTGCTCCACGTACTGCCGAGTCAAGGTGGCAATCCCACTCAGGCGCATCACGATATTCAGGGCCACCCGTTCCCCCATCAGCAAAGCGTTAATCGGTCCCCGCACCCACGCCACCACCTGTCCCGGCGTCACCGGCCTACCCTCCTCCACCTGGGGCAGAAATTCCACCCTCGGGTCTAGCCAGTAAAACAACCGCGCCGCCACCGGCAAGCCGGCCATGACCCCTGCCGCCTTAGCCTGCCAGAACCCCTCTGCTTCCCCCTGCAGCCCCAACCCCAACGTCGTTTGGTCCCCCCGGCCCACATCCTCCCGCAACCAGGACTGTAACGTTTCATCCAACAAAAACCAGGGCAAACCCGCCAGGGAGTCCATTCGTCGTCACGACCGCTGCCGTTTTCCGATAGAATTGTAACCTAGTATTTCCGGGAAAAACGGGCGTATGGATATTACACGGGGACGCACCCCTACGGCGCAGGAAACCTTTGCCCAGATGGCCCAGGCGGCGGGGCTGCGCGGACGACTGCTGCTCACCATCGGCATTCTCATCGTGGCCCGGCTAGGTATCTTTATCCCCGTCCCGGGCATTGACCGTCAGGCCTTTGCCGAGAGCATCGCCCGCAATCCGGTCATCGGCTTTTTGGACATCTTTGCCGGGGGGGGGTTGTCCACCCTGGGGATTTTTGCCCTGGGGATTTTGCCCTATATCAACGCCTCCATCATCCTGCAAATATTGGCGGCGGCCATCCCGGCCCTGGAGCGCTTGCAAAAAGAAGAAGGGGAAGCAGGGCGCCGCAAAATTTCCCAGATTACCCGTTACGTGGCGCTGGGGTGGGCCATCTTGCAAAGCACCCTTTTAGCTAGCACCTGGGTCCGTCCCTTTGCCTATAACTTTGGCCCGGCCTTTGTGCTCAAAACGGCCCTAGTGCTCACAGCCGGCTCCCTATTCGTCATGTGGCTATCAGAGGTGATTACCGAGCGGGGCATCGGCAACGGGGCATCCCTGCTGATTTTTGTGAGTATCGTCTCTGGGTTGCCGGTTTCCATCAACCGCACGATTGAGTGGGTCAAAAGCGGCGGCAACATCGGCAGTGTGATTGTGCTGGTGCTGGCCTTTTTGGCCATGATTGTGGGGATTGTGTTTGTCCAGGAAGGGGTGCGGCGCATTCCCATCGTTTCGGCACGACGGCAGGTGGGCCGTAAATTCTATCGGGAGCAGCAAAGCTACTTGCCCCTACGGCTGAACCAGGGGAACGTGATGCCCATTATCTTTGCCTCGGCCATGTTGGTGCTGCCGGCATCTTTAGCCCAATTTACAGGCAACCCGGTGCTGGTGCAAATTGCTACCTATCTATCCCCTACCGGACCTGCCCCCTATCTGTATGTTCTGTTTTATCTGGCGCTCATTTTGATGTTTAGCTACTTCTACACCAGTTTGATTCTCAACCCGGTGGACATGGCCCAGAACCTAAAAAAAATGGGTTCGACGATTCCGGGTATTCGTCCCGGGAAGGCCACCAGTGAATACCTGGAAAAGGTACTCAACCGGTTGACGTTTTTGGGGGCGATTTTCTTGGGCTTGGTGGCCATCCTGCCGACGGCGGTGGAAAGCGCCACCCGGGTCACCACGTTTCAGGGATTTGGGGCCACGTCGCTGCTGATCATCGTGGGGGTGGCCATTGATACGGCCAAGCAGATTCAAACCTTTGTCATCTCCCAGCGCTACGAGGGGATGATGAAGCAGTAGTTTTGTTTTATTGCGCGAGGAAGGATTCATGCCACGGGTGATTTTGATGGGGCCGCCGGGGTCCGGCAAAGGCACACAAGGGGAGATTTTGGCCCAGATGTGGGGGGTGCCGCGCCTGGCGCCGGGGGACATTTTCCGGGACCACATCCGTCGGGGAACGCCCCTGGGCCAGGAGGTGAAAAGTTACAGCGACGCCGGCAAGTTGGTGCCCGATGAGGTGGTGATCCGGGTGATGGCGGAACGTTTGACGGCGGCCGATGCCCAGACCGGTTGGATTCTGGACGGGTTTCCCCGCACCGTGCCCCAGGCGGAGGCCCTGGAGGAACTCCTAGCACAATTGGGCCAACCCTGCGATGCCATCATCAACCTGGAGGTGCCGGAGGAGGTGCTGCTGCCCCGGTTGCTGCAACGGGCCAAGGAGCAAAACCGGGCGGATGACACCCCGGAGGTGATCCACCAGCGGCTCCAGGAGTACTACAGCAAAACCCAGCCCCTGTTGGATTTTTACCGCCAGCGGGTGATTCGTATTGACGGTACTCAGCCCATTCCCCAGGTGACCGCCCAGATCCAGGCACATCTGGCGGCAACTTGATAGTCTATAGATGTAGGTAATTCTTGCAGAGGGAGGGTGAGACAGCTTGTCTAAGCAAGACCTGATTGAGATGGAAGGCACCGTGACCGAGTCCCTACCCAACGCCATGTTCCGGGTGGACTTGGATAATGGGTTCAATGTCCTGGCCCACATTTCGGGCAAAATCCGGCGCAACTACATCAAAATCCTACCGGGCGACCGGGTGAAGGTGGAGTTGACCCCCTACGACCTGACCAAAGGCCGCATCACCTTCCGGCTAAAGAAAAAATAAATCCTATTGACAGGAACACCTCTTGCCGGTAGGATAATGATTTTGCTGTGGCTTTTGGGTAAGGGGTCATGAAAGTGCGGGCTTCGGTACGGCGGATGTGCGAAAAGTGCCGGGTCATTCGCCGGAAGGGGCGGGTGATGGTCATTTGCGTGAACCCCAAGCACAAGCAACGGCAAGGTTAATGCATTTGTGAGGGGCAGGTGGCACGGATTGCTGGTGTAGATATTCCCCGGGACAAGCGGGTCGAGGTTGCGCTGACTTACATTTACGGGATTGGGTTAACCCGGTCACGGCAGGTCCTAGCGGCGACGGGGGTCAACCCGGATACGCGGGTGAAGGACCTGACCGACCAGGAGGTGGCCGCCCTGCGGGAGTACATCGAGCAGAATTACCAGGTGGAGGGGGACCTGCGCCGGATCGAGGCGATGAACATCAAACGCCTGATGGATATCGGCTGCTACCGGGGACGACGCCATCGGTTGGGGTTACCGGTACGGGGGCAACGGACCCGCACCAACGCCCGCACCCGCAAGGGGGTTCGCAAGACAGTGGCCGGTAAGAAGAAGGCGACGGCGAAGAAGTAAGTAATCCAGTTCTCCACGCATTGCTTTGGGGGTTGTACCTATGGCACCGCAGAAGAAAGGGGGCGCGCGCAAACAGAAAAAGAACGTACCCAACGGCATTGCCCACATCCAGTCCACGTTCAACAACACCATCGTGACGATTACCGACCCCAAAGGGGATGTGATTGCCTGGTCCTCGGCGGGGGCCAGCGGCTTTAAGGGGGCCAAAAAGGGAACTCCCTTTGCGGCTCAGATGGCCAGTGAGAATGCGGCGCGGCAGGCCATGGAGCACGGGATGCGCCAGGTGGAGGTGATGGTGTCGGGACCGGGTTCAGGGCGAGAAACGGCGATCCGGGCGTTGCAGGCTGCGGGTTTGGAAATTACGCTCATCCGGGATGTGACGCCCATTCCCCATAACGGGTGTCGTCCCCCCAAGCGGCGGCGGGTATAACGTTGAACCCATCGGGAGGGTGCTATGGCGCAGTTTAAGGTAGAGGTGGTGGAAACGTCGGGCCAACAGCAGTATGGGCGCTTTATTTTAGAACCGCTGCACCAGGGTCAGGGCACAACGGTAGGGAATGCCCTGCGGCGCGTGTTGCTTGGCGATCTGGAAGGGGCGGCCATCACGGCGGTGCATATCGAAGGGGTGACCCACGAGTTCTCCACGGTGCCGGGGCTGCGGGAGGATGTACTGGAACTGATGCTGAATTTGAAGGAGGTGGTGCTGCGCAGCCACAGCCCGGAACGGCAACTGGGACGGCTCGAGCGGGTGCAGGGACCAATGATTATTACGGCGGGCCATTTGAAGCTACCCCCTGAGGTGGAGGTGGTGCATCCAACCCAGTACATTGCCACCCTGGCGGAGGGCTATACCCTGGAGATGGAGTTTTACGTGGAGCGGGGCCGGGGCTATCGCCTGCTGGATGGCAGCCATAGAGATGGCACGTCGGTGGATTTTCTCCAGATCGATGCGGTGTTTATGCCGGTACGCAAGGTGAACTGGCAGGTGGAGGAGTTCCGGGGTGAAGACGGTACCCTGAAGGACCGCCTGATTCTGGAGGTGACCACCGATGGGAGTATCAGCCCCAAGGAAGCGGTGAGTCAGGCGGCCCACATCCTGGTGGATTTGTTCTCGCCTTTGCGGACGATTACGGGTCTGGAGCCGACAGATAGCAGCCAAACCTCCGAGGAGGATAAGATTGGCCAGATTCCCATCGAGGAGTTGCAACTGTCGGTGCGGGCCTACAACTGCCTGAAGCGGGCGCAAATCCACACGGTGGCCGACCTGCTTAACTACAGCCAGGAGGAGCTGCTGGAGATCAAAAACTTCGGCCAGAAGTCGGCGGAAGAGGTGATCGAGGCGTTGCAAAACCGGCTGGGTATTGTGTTACCGAAGGAAAAGGCCTAGGGAGGGGGCGAGACGATGCGGCACGGCAAACGGATTCCCCGGCTGAGTAAACCGGCCGACCAGCGTAAGGCGCTGTTGCGGGCTTTGACGACAGCGCTGTTGCGTTATGGGCGCATTAGGACCACGAAGGCGCGGGCCAAGGCGGTGCGGGCGGAGGTGGACCGGATGATTACCTTGGCTAAAGATGGGTCTTTGGCGGCGCGGCGACGGGCGCTGGGGTACATCTACGACAAGCAGTTAGTGCATGCCCTGTTTGCCGAAGCCCCGGCGCGCTATGGCAACCGGTCGGGGGGCTATACCCGTATCATCCGCACGGTTCCCCGCCGGGGGGATAACGCGGAGATGGCGATCATCGAGTTGGTCTAGCCTTGCCCAGGGTTGCGCTGCTGTTGCAGTACATCGGCACCCATTTCCACGGCTGGCAGTCCCAACCGGGTCAGCGGACGGTCCAGGGGGTACTCCAGGAGGCGATTGCCCAGGTGTTGGGACAGCCGGTGACGGTGGTGGGGGCAGGGCGCACGGATACGGGGGTGCACGCAGCAGGGCAGGTGGCCCACTTTGATGCGCCGGAGACGATTCCTCCGGAGCGGTGGACGGCGATTCTGAATGGGCGATTACCCCCGGATGTGCTGGTGCGGGCGAGCGTGGCGGTGCCGCCGGATTGGCATGCTCGCTTTTCTGCCCGCTGGCGTCGCTATCGCTATTGCCTGTATACGGAAAAACAGAATAATCTGTTTTGTGCGCCCTTTTGCTGGCACTATTACTACGCGCCGCTGGATGTGGAGCGGATGCGGGCGGCGTTGGCACCCTTGGTGGGGCATTGGGAATTGCGGGCGTTTCACCGCAGTAACTCGGGGCGGGAGCACTCCTGGGTGCAGGTGCAGGAGGTGGCCTGTTGGCGACAAGGGGGCTGGGTGTATATTGAGGTGCAGGCTAATGCGTTTTTGTACGGGATGATGCGCCTCCTGGTGGGGATGCTGGTGGAGGTGGGGCGGGGCTGGCGCTCGGTGGGGGAATTTACGGCCCTGTGGCAGCAGCAACGGCGGGAGGAGGTGAAATATGCGGCACCGGCGCGGGGGTTGACCCTGCTGCGGGTTGGGTATGATGAGCCCTATTTGTTTCCCCTGCCTTTGGTGGAAATGGCCATGCCCCTCTGGGAGACCCAGCCCCAGGTTGCCCAGGCCGTGTTATGATGGATAGAGACTGTGCTATGACCCATCCGGTTATCCCGCAGGTTTTGGCGCTGGCCCGGCCCATCGGGGAATCTCTGGGTTTAGAGGTGGTGGGGGCTTCCTTCCATAGGGACCAGGTACCGCCGGTTTTGCGGATTGATATTCGCCATCCCCATCGGGATACGGGTTTGGAGGATTGTGAGCGCATGAGCCAAGCCCTGTCGCCGGCCCTGGACGCGGTGGATTGGTTTCCCGATGCCTATGTCCTGGAGGTGTCTAGCCCTGGTGTGGGGGAGGAACTGGTGACCGACCGGGACTTCCAGATTTTTCAGGGGTTTGCCGTGCGGGTGGAGTTGCATACGCCCTACCGGGGACGCCAGGAGTGGCAGGGTCGTCTCCTGTGCCGGGATGAGGAAGCGGTGGTGCTCAATCGGCGGGGCCGCACAGTGCGTCTTTTGCGGGCATGGGTGGCGCGGGTAGTCCTGACCACCGATGACCAGCCCGACTGAAACCTCAAACTACAACCAACTGAATAGGGCCTATGTCCATCATTGCTTTGCCGAATCTGAAGGAACTGATTGACGAGATCAGCCGCACCCACAACCTGCCGAAGGCGGAATTGCAAGAGGCGCTCCGGGAGGCGTTGCTGAAGGGCTACGAAAAGCACCGGCGGGCTAAGGAGTTGCATGTCCGGGAATTTAGCGATGATTATTTCCGCAACTTTGACGTGGAGCTGGACCTGGAGGAGGGGGGCTTCCGCATCCTGGCGGAGAAAACCATCGTGGAGGAGGTGAAGGACCCGGACCATGAGGTGGCCTTGGCGGAGGTGAAACCCTTTATCCCGGAGGCCCAGGTGGGGGGCACGGTGGTATTGGATGTGTCCCCCGAGGACCGGCGGGAACTGGGGCGCATGGCGGCGATGCAGACCAAACAGGTGTTCCACCAGTTGCTGCGGGAACTGAAGCGCCGCTTGATCCAAGAGGAGTTCCAGGACCTGGAGGGGACGGTGCTCACCGGGCGGATTCTCCGGTTTGAGCGGGGGTCCTGGATCGTTGGGGTCACCAGCGGCTACAACCAGACGGAGGTGGAGGCCGAGCTGCCCAAGAAAGAGCAACTGCCCAACGACAATTACCGGCCCGGCGCGACCTACAAGTTCTACCTGAAGCATGTCTACAGTGGTCCGCACCGGGGTCCGCAATTGGTGGTCTCGCGAGCGGATGCGGGGCTGGTGGTGTACCTGTTTGCCAACGAAGTGCCGGAGATGGAGGACGAGATTGTGCGGATTGTAGCGGTGGCCCGGGAAGCCAATCCCCCCACCCGCAACGTGGGGCCGCGCACCAAGATTGCCGTGGATACCCTGGACCGGGATGTGGACCCGGTGGGGGCTTGTATCGGGGCGCGGGGGTCCCGTATCCAGGCGGTGGTCAACGAGCTGCGGGGGGAAAAAATTGATGTGGTGCGCTGGTCCCCAGACCCGGCGACTTACATTGCCAATGCCCTGAGTCCGGCCCAGGTGGAAGCGGTGCGACTCGTGGACCCGGATGGTCGCCAAGCCCATGTACTGGTGGATGAAAAACAACTGAGCTTGGCAATTGGCAAGGAGGGGCAAAACGTTCGCTTAGCGGCCCGCTTGACGGGTTGGAAGATTGACATCAAGGACAAGAATAAGTACGACGCGGCAGCGGAAGACGCCCGGATTCAGGAAATCATCGCTGAACGGGAGCGGCAAAAGGCACAAGCGGATGCCCAGGAGGAATAAATCGGACCATGCCCCCGGGCTGGCGTCGCTGCATCAGTTGCCGGACGGTAGGGCCGCGGGAGCAGTTCTGGCGGGTGGTGCGGCTGCATCCTTCCCATCGGGTGGTGTTGGACCAGGGGATGGGCCGCTCGGCTTACCTGTGCCCTAAACGGGAATGTCTGCAGCAGGCCCAACGGAAAAATCGCCTCGGTAAGGCCCTCAAGGCCCCCGTGCCCCCCGAAATCTATGCGGCTTTGTGGGCGCGACTCAACGCCCTTGGTCCAGCACCAGATGACCGTCCTCCAGATGCACAATCCGGTCGGCAATGTCCAGAATCCGGTGGTCGTGGGTCACCAGGAGAATCGCCGCCCCCCGCTCCTTAGCCAGGTGCTGCATCAGGTCCACCACCTCGCGCCCGGCTTTGCTGTCTAAGGAGGCGGTGGGTTCGTCGGCCAAAATGAGCCGGGGTTGGGCTACCAGCGCCCGGGCAATGGCCACCCGCTGTTTCTGCCCGCCGGATAGGTCGTGGGGGTAGCTGTTGCACTTGTCCGCCAGACCCACGCGCGCCAGCATGGCTTCGGCCATCGCCTTCGCCTTGGCGGGGGGGATGTGGGGGTGGAGTTCGAGGGCCATCTGCACGTTCTGGCGGGCGGTGAGAAATTGCAACAGGTTGTGGGCCTGAAAGATATAACCAATCCGCCGCCGCAACTGAATCAGGGTGTTTTTGCCGGCCCCGTGTAGTTCCTGCCCCAGCACCTTAAGGCTGCCTTCCTGCACTGACCGCAAGCAACCAATCAACGTGAGCAGGGTGGTTTTCCCAGAACCGGACGGCCCGGTGAGAATGACAATTTCCCCTTCGCGAATCGTCAGGTTGATGTCAAACAAAATCTGCTTGCGCAAGGCCCCGTGACCATAGGCGTGGTTCAGGTGGGCAATGTCCACTACCGCTTCCCCGGCGGCTGTCGCCCTTGTGGCGGGGGCAATTTGGGTGGCAGTCGTCATAGGCGTTCACAAGTTTTTACCAATTTTAACAATCCCGGCCTGGGAGACGGGAACGCTGCCCGGGGTGAAGACTTCTGAAAAGTGCGGTAGGCTGTAGGGCGATGTGCACGGGAAATGGGCATGAAACGACGGGCGATGTTGGTAGGTGCCGGGGCGTTGTGGGCTAGTGGGCGGGTGTTGGCCCAAGGGGCGCCGGCGGGTGTAACTATCCAGTTTTTGGGGCACATGTGTTTTCTGTTTACAGGGGGGGGGCTGCGGTTGCTGGTGAATCCGTTTCGGCCCAGCGGTTGTACCCAAGGCTACCGGCCCCCTCGGGTGGCAGCGGATTTGGTCCTGGTCAGCAGTCTGCTCCTGGATACGGGCTATGTGGCGGATTTGCCGGGAGACCCGCGGGTGTTGGCCACGCCGGGGGATTACGAACTGCCTAACAATTTCCAGGTCTCCGGCTTCCAGACCTTTAGCGACCGGATGGGGGGGCGGCGCTTCGGGGCCAATATCTGCTGGCGCTGGACCCAGGGGGGGATTCGCTTTTTGCACCTGGGGGGGATTGCCACGCCTATTAGCGTCGAGCAGCGGATTTTGTTCGGCAACCCGGATGTGCTGTTTGTGCCGGTGGGGGGGCGGGATAAGGCCTATAACCCCCAGGAGGCGGCGGAGGCGGTGCAGGCCCTGAATCCCAAAATCGTTGTCCCTACCCATTTCCGCACCCAGGCCGCCGATGAGCAATGCGACCTATTCCCGGTGGAGGACTTCCTGGCCTTGATGGGCAAGATGACGGTGCGGCGGTTGGGGGACCAGGTGACGATTCGACCGGGGGACTTGCCCAAACAGGGGTCCTTGATTCATCTGTTTAGCTACAATTTCTCTACACCCAAACCCCGTGCCTGAAGCCATGGTCACCACACCGGTTGGTCTGTATCCGCCTGTGCCTGCCAGCGAGTATGCCGAGCGCCGCCGCCGGTTTTTGCAGGTCTTGGGACAGGGGGTGGCCATTCTCCCCAGCGCCCCTTTGGCCTATTTGCACAACGATGTGGAGGCCACCTACCGACAAGACGGCAATCTGTTTTACCTGACGGGGTTGAACGAGCCGGGGGCGGTAGCGGTGTTTGCCCCCCACCATCCGGAACATCAATTTATCCTGTTTGTCCAGCCCAAGGATTGGGAAAAGGAGGTCTGGACGGGTTACCGAGTGGGGCCAGAGGCGGCCAAGGAACTCTATGGCTGCGATGTGGCTTTTTCCCTGGAGGAACTGGACCAAAAACTGCCGGAGTACGTGGAGGGGGCCGATTGTCTCTACTACCACCCGGGCCGGGATGAGGACATGAATCGGCGGGTGTATCGGCTCTGGCAAAAAATGCTGCACCTGCGCCAGCGCAAGGGGTACGGGCCGACGATGCTGGCGGATGTCCATCCCCTGTTGCACCCGCTGCGCATGGTCAAAAGTCCCCTGGAGATTGAGCGCATCAAGCAGGCAGTGGCCATTGCCGTCCAGGCCCACCAGTACGCCCAGGACATTGTGCGCCCCGGGATGTACGAGTACGAACTCCAGGCAGCTATCGAGCGGGTGTTTCAGGAGCAGGGGGGACGCCCGGCCTATCCCTCCATCGTGGCCTCGGGACCCAACGCCTGTATCCTCCACTACGGAGACAACACGCGCCAAATGCAAGCGGGGGATTTGGTGCTGGTGGATGCGGGGTGCGCCTGGGGCTGCTATAACTCGGACATTACCCGCACGTTTCCGGTCAACGGCCAGATGACCCCGCCCCAAAAAGCTATCTACGAGGTGGTGTTGCGGGCGCAGCAGGCGGCTATCGGGGTGGTAAAACCGGGGGTGCCCTACGACCAGGTCCATAAAACGGCGGTACGGGTGTTGGTGGAAGGGTTACTGGACCTGGGGTTGCTCCAGGGGGACCCGGAGGCAATCGCCAACGAAACGGACGAGAAAAAGCAGGCCTACCGGCCCTACTACATGCACCGCACGGGTCACTGGTTGGGGTTGGATGTACACGATGCGGGCATCTACTACCAGGCCAAGGAGCAGGCCACCCTGCTGGTCCCCGGACAGGTGTTTACGGTGGAGCCGGGACTCTACATCGGTCCCCACACCCAGCCAGTGGAAGGTCAACCCCCCATTCCCGACGAATTCCGGGGCATCGGGGTGCGCATTGAGGACGATGTGCTGGTGACGGAAACGGGCTGCGAGGTGTTGACGGCGGCAGTACCCAAGTGATATGCCTGCTTGTCCGGTGGAACAGCTACCCGACGCGCCCCGCTACTTTCCCCTGGCCAAGGGCCGCTATGAGGTGAAACCCGGTCTGTATCCCTTGGGGACGGATTTCGGCCAGGGGGAACGGGACCGGCAGGTGTTTCACCTAGACAGCGACTTTCCCCATTACCGTCAGGTAAAACAGGCAGCCCGCCAGGAGGACTTGGCGAAATACGTGCAGACCTGCAACTTGACCCCCCCGGTGGAACAGGCGGCGGTGGCCTTCATCGCCCAGCGATTGCCCCAGGAATATCCCCAGTGGTTTCGGCTGGAGGACCACACCGCTGGTTGGCGCTTGCATTGCTACCTAACCGGTGAGGTGCTGGACTTTGACCGGGATTTTGGCTGCCGGGGGACGGCCTACCTCTCGGGCCTGGATGCCCTGGCGATGCAAATCCAGGAGGACCTGTGTGTGGTCAGCCGCACCGGGGACCGGCACTGGGTGAGCGTTATCCACCTGTGTTTCCCCAACCACTGGGCGGCCCAGGACAAGATTGGCCGGAGCTTTGCCGAGATCCATGCGCCGGTGCCGGGGATGGAACCTCTGAACCGGCGGGGGGCAGCGCTGGTGCAGGCCATGATTGCCGGTCCACCCATGGTGCGGTTCGCCTGGGGGTTGAGCACGGACACGGAGCTGAACCATCATCCCGACCGGCCAGGGGGACGCACCTTTGACCCCCAATGTCCCTGCCTGTACCTGCGTCTCGAACGTCAGGTGATCTGGGGGCTACCGGCGGTGGAGGCGGCCCTGTTTTTTATCCGCACCTACTTCCGGGATGTGAGTTGCCTGCGCCAGGACCCCATGCACCATACCGCGCTGCGGTCGGCGATCCAGTCCATGTCTCCGGCGGCGTTGACCTATAAAGGATTGGCGCCCCATCTCCGGGAAATCCTGGCCTGGTTGGGGTGAGTCCGGCACAATGAAATAAAGTAAAGATTTTTGGGGGTTTTGGTTGCATGGTGACTACGCCGCCCCGGGATGTGCAGGTTTTGCCCATCGCCACCGACACCTGGGTGTTGCGCTCTCGCAGTTGGCAACGGTTGCGCTTTGAGATGGAATACGCCCTGGAGCGGGGCACGACGGCCAACAGCTACCTGATTCAGGGTGAGCGCATCGCCCTGATCGACCCGCCGGGGGAAACCTTTACGGACCTATTTCTGACGGAATTGCAGCGCCATGTGGCCCTGGACCAGATTGACTACGTGATTCTGGGGCACATTAACCCCAACCGGGCGGCCACCTTGGCACGGTTGTGGCAATTGGCTCCCCAGGTCACCTTCGTCTGCTCTAATCCGGGCGAGCAAACCCTGCGGTCGTTGTTGGCCCAGCGGTTGTCGGATCAGATGGCGCAGCAACCCCTACAAACGCGGGTCATCCGGGGGGAAGACAGCCTAGACCTGGGCCGAGGACACACCCTGGAGTTCATCCCCATTCCCACCCCCCGTTTTCCCAACGGTTTGGCCACCTTTGACCCCAGCACGGGCCTGCTGTTTTGCGGCAAGTTCTTTAGTGCCCACCGCTGTAGCGACCAGGTGTTTGACGAGGGCTGGGAGGCCCTGCTGGAGGACTACCGCTACTATTTCGACTGCATCCACGCGCCCCAGGTGCGCCAAGTCGAACAGGTGCTGGAGCGGTTGCGCCGCTGGCCGGCCACCTGCTATGCCAATGGGCATGGGTCCCTGGTGCGCTATCACCTACCCGAATTGACATACCTGTACCGGCTGTGGTGCGAACGGCAAAGCGGCTGTGAGGTGACAGTGGCCCTGCTTTATGCGTCGGCCTACGGCAACACCGCTATCCTAGCCCAGGCCATCGGGCGCGGCTTGACCAAAGGAGGTGTGCGGGTGGAATCCCTGAACTGTGAATTCGCCAGTCCGGAGGACATCCGCCAGGTGGTCAGCCAGGCCCAGGGCATTATCTTGGGGTCGCCGACGCTGGGGGGGCACGCCCCGACCCAAATGCAAACCGCCCTGGGGATTGTGCTGGAGCAAGCGCCGCGTACAACCCTGGTGGGGGTGTTTGGGTCCTATGGCTGGAGCGGCGAGGCGGTGGACCTGCTGGCGGGCCGACTGCGAGATGCCGGGTTTCCCTTCGGCTTTGCACCCATCCGCGTCAAATTCGCCCCCACCGACGCCGACTTACAGCGCTGCGAACAAACGGGCACCGACTTTGCCCAGGCCCTGCGCCAGAAACAACGGCGACAGGTGGCTCGCCCTACGGATGCCCAGGCAGCCCGGGCTGAACAGGCCATGGGGCGGATTGTGGGTCCGTTGTGTGTCCTAGCGGCTCGGCGGGGTGAACTCACCAGCGGCATGCTGGCCAGTTGGGTCTCCCAGGCCACCTTCAACCCTCCCGGCATCACCGTAGCGGTGGCTAAAGACCGAGCGGTGGAATCCTTGCTTCATGTCGGGGACCGCTTTGTGCTGAACATCCTGCCGGAGGGCAGTAGCCTGATACGCCATTTCCTCAAACCCTTTGGGCCGGGGGAGGACCGGTTTGATGGGGTGGCGACGACAACGACTGCGGACGGTTGTCCGATCCTCACCGAGGCCCTAGCTTACCTGCACTGCCAGGTGGCCCAGCGGATGGAATGCGGCGACCACTGGGTGGTCTATGCCGTAGTGGATGAGGGGAAAGTCCTGGACCCCCACGCCGTCACCGCCGTGCACCACCGCAAATCCGGCAACCACTACTGAGACGGCGGCGTTGAGGGAAAGACACTGGTCAAGTTCAACCCCAGTGTTTGGTCCGCCTGGTGCAAAAACTGCCGAACTAAATCGGGATAGGCCCGCATCAGCGCGCTCAAGGTCTGGCCCTGGCCGCCGTCAATCACCTGCACCTGGCCCACCCGCAATTTCTGGGGCACCTGCGCCGCCGTCTGGAGAAGCGTTTCCAGTTGCTGGATGATCAAGATGGCATTGGCGTCCTGACCGTATTCCTGCCACAGGGCCTGGAGCATCTCGGCGACGGCGGCGGTGGCCTTAGCATTGGCGGCTAGGTGCGCTGCTTCCCCCCGGGCCAACAATTCCTGGGCTTGGCGCTGGGCTTGGGCCGGGAGCACCACATCCGCCTCTAGCCGTAACCGTTCCAGTTCCGCCCGTATCGCCTGTAATTCCTGTTCGGCCCGGGCGCGAGTTTCTTGGGCAATGGCTTCTGTGCGCTCCTCTTCCGCGCGGGCTTGCAGCTCTAACTCTGCCTTGCGCTTGCGGTGCTCGTTTTGCTTTTGCTGAATGGCCGCTTGGGCTTCCTTTTGGGCGACCTCAGCCGCGCGACGACTGGCAGCCACCGCCGCTTCCGCCTCCCGTTCCGCGTTCGACTCGGCAATCTGGGCATCCCGCAACATCTCAGCAATTTGCCGCCGCCCAATGGAGTTCAGGTAGTCCACCTCGTCCGAGACGCTTTGAATTTTCAAGGTGTCCAGTTGCAGCCCTAACTTGGCCAAATCCCGTTCCACGAAGCGGGAAATCCGGTCGGCAAACTGCAGGCGGTCCTCATTCACCTGCTCCGGCGTCAGGGTCGCCACCACCCCCCGCAAATTCCCCTCCAGGGTTTCTTTGGCCACCCGGATGATTTCCTCCCGCTTGCGCCCCAAAAACCGCTCGATGGCGTTCCCCACAATCTCCGGGTCGCTGGAGACCTTGATATTGGCAATAGCCTGAATTTGCAACGGAATACCCCCGGCGGAATAGGCGTTTTTCACCTCCACCTGCACCGGCATGGTAGTCAGGTCCATGCGGTCCACGCTCTCCAGGATGGGAATGCGAATCGCCGCCCCGCCAAAGACCACCCGGTAGCCCACCTTCTGGCCACTGCTGAGGCGATGCTCCCGCCCGGAAAAAATCAGGATTTCGTTGGGGTTGCAGATGTAAACGATCTGACTTAGGAGAATTAAGGCTATCACCAGTACGAAAACCGTAATCAACGCCAGAGTCAGGACGCCAAGAACCCCATTACCCGCAGCCGCCGTTTGCGCCCGGACCGGCAGCGCCAGCACCAACCCCAACACACTCAACCCTAGCAGCCCATACCGTCCCATGTTGCCACCCCCCTTGCGTTTGTCTTTTAGGCTACCACGGGCTAGGGATGGAGCGTGCCATCCGGCATCACCGCCCCCGTCAGATTCGCCCCTGTCAGATTGGCCCCCCGCATACTAGCCCCCGCCAGATTCGCCCCCGCCAGATTCGCCCCCGTCAAATTGACCCCCCTGAGGATCGCCACCACCAGAAACGCCCCCGTCAGGTCCGCCCCCGCCAAGTTGGCCGAATGGAGATTCGCCTCCGTAAGATTGCTGTGGGCCAAATTACACCCCTGGAACTGGGCCTTTAGGGCGTCCACCCCCCGCAGGTAAGCCCCTTGCAAATCCGCCCCCTGCAGTTGCGCCTCCCCCAGATTGGCAAAAATCAAATCCGCCTCCCGCAGCCCCGCCCGTTGTAGCCGCGCCCGCACCAGGTTGCAGCGACAGAGAATCGCCCCTGTCAGATTCGCCTCCGTCAAATCCGCCTCAAACAGGTCCGCCCGGTACAAATTGGCCCGCTCCAGGACAATCCCCGGCAAGGCCAGCCCATGCAAATCCACCCGGTTCAGGTCCACCCGTCGGAAATGCCGCTCCCCCTGGCGATAACGCTCCTGCAACTGCTCCGCCGTCAGTTGCCACTCATAGCCCGATGACATACTTGCGCCACTCCTGGTGGGAGCCGTTGCGCAGGTGCTTACTCACCTCAAAGTACAGACTGCGATGGGGGCGACGGGGCCGTTGGCGCAGCATCAATCCCGCCTCCTCCGGCGTGCGGTTCCCCTTTTTAATATTGCAGCGCACACAGGCCGTGACAATGTTTTCCCAGGAATCATCCCCTCCCCGGGACTTGGGAACCACATGGTCCAGGGTCAAATCCTCCCCCGTATAGCCGCAGTACTGACAGGTATGGCCATCCCGGTGCAGAACATTCCGGCGCGTTAGGGGAATTTCCTTGTGGGGAATATTGACGTACTGGCGCAGGCGAATCACCGTCGGCAGGGGGAAATTGGGGTAAATCACCTTGCCATTGTGCTCCAGTTGCTCCGCCTTACCCTTGAGTAACAACACAGCCGCCCGCTTCCAGGTGGTGATGTTCAGCGGCTCATAGGACGCATTGAGCACCAGAACTTTCCCCATGACGGCCCTAGCGGCGGGTTCGTAAAGATATTAACACAAAACCATTAAGGCCGTTTAAGAAACGCGGTACGCATCCGGGCCGTTGGCCAAGGCAAACGCCAGGGAATCCCGGGGGTTTTTCCCCATCCCCACCAGATGCACCGTCAACGCCGCCAGGGCAATCCCCAGCAGCACCGTTGTCACCCCCGGCAGCCCCAGCACCTGCAAGCCCCGGCCCACCAAGGGTCCCGCCAGCCCAATCCCCAAATCAAATCCCCCCAGACACAGGCCAAAACTGCGGCCCCGCTCCTGAGCTGGGGAACGATCGGCAATCAACGCGGCCATCCCCGGAATCAACAGCCCCGCCCCTATCCCCTCAAACACCCCCGCCAGCAACAGCCCCGGCACCCCCGGGCGACTCCCCAACGTCAGCATCGCCAGGCAGTAACTACCCAAACTCACCGTAATCAGTTGCCCCCGGCCCCAGCGGTCCGCCACCCGTCCCAGCAGCAAACGCATAGAAAAACTGGCCACCGCCACCGCCGTATAGAACAACCCCGGATTCAAGGGCAACCCCTGGCGCTTGATAAACAGAGGAATAAAAATCTGCAACCCCCCAAACAACAACCCCACCAGCAAAAACACCAACGCCGGCGTGCGCAAGGGAGGCGTCAGCAGCAACCCCCAGGACAAAGATGGCCCCGTCTCAACCCGGCGGCGAGGCGGTTCCTGCACTCCCCAGGTACACAACCCCCAACTGAGCGTCCCCAGCAGCGCCGACAGGGCAAAGATCAGCGGATACTGCCCCTGGTCCGCCAGATACCCCCCAATTGCCGGTCCCAGAGCCACCCCCACTGGTTGCGCCAACGTCATATACCCCAAAATCCGTCCCCGACGCACCGGCGGCGCCAAATCCGTCACCAACGCCAAATAGGCCGTAGCAAAAGCCGCCACACTCAACCCGTGATACACCCGCAGCGCCACCAACAACGGGATTTGCCGCCACCAGAGATACCCCCAGGGCGCCGTCGCCAACACCAGCAGCCCCAGTTGAATCCCCCGCTTACGGCCCTGGGTATCCGTCCAGCGCCCCACCGGCTCCCGAAACAACAGCATCCCCAAGGCAAACGCCCCCACCACCCAGCCAATCTGCCCATCGCTGGCCCCGACCACCTCCGCCAAATACAAGGGCAACGTCGGCAGCAGCAGCGTCAACCCCGACCAAAACAACAAAGCCGACCCAAACAGCCGTCCCCAGACGCCCGGCACACCCCTACTCCCGTCGTCACCCAACTGTAAACAATTGTATCGGGTTTGGCAAAACCAGTACGACTTCGACCTGCTCGGCCCAGGGACTAGAATGGGAAATGTGTGCTCGGGATGGGAAAACAATGGAACTGGTGACGGTGGCGACGCAGCCCCAGGACTGGACGGGGGACCTGCTATGTATCGGTTTTTGGCAAGACAACGTAGCCTTGACGGGGGACCTGGCCGCCCTTGACGAACGCCTAGGGGGTGCCCTGCAGGACCTGCTGAACGAAACCGAATTCAAGGGCAAACCCGGCAGCCTACAAGTGACCCGTCTCCCCAGCGGCAGTCCGGTGAAAAAATTGGCCCTGGTGGGTCTAGGAAAACCCAACGGCCTAGAACCCTATCGCCAGGCCGCCGCCGCCAGCGCCAAAGCCGCCAAAGCCCAAAAGGCCCGGCACATGGCCCTCTATGTCCCCCCCAGCGACCAACCCCCTGACGCCCTAGCGGCTGCCCTCACCGAAGGCATCCTACTGGCCCTGCACCAGGACAACCGCTTCAAATCCGACCCGGAAGACAAACCCCCGGTGCTAGAGCACATAGCGTTTTTGGCCATGGCCGACGGGCAAGCAGGGATCGAGCGGGCGCAAAAAGTCATCTCCGGCGTAATCCTGGCGCGGGAGTTGGTCAACGCCCCTGCCAGCCTGGTCACCCCCACCACCCTAGCAGAAACCGCCCTTTCTCTGGCCCAGACCTACGGCTTTAACGTCACCATCCTGGAGCGGGAAGACTGCCAGCGCCTAGGCATGGGGGCCTTTCTCGGCGTGGCCCAGGGGTCCGACACCCCCCCCAAATTCATCCATCTCACCTACACCCCCCCCGTCACCCCCCAAAAACGCCTGGCCATCATCGGCAAGGGACTCACCTTTGACTCCGGCGGCCTGAATCTCAAAACCCAGGGGGGCATCGAAACCATGAAAATGGACATGGCCGGGGCCGCCGCCGTACTGGGTTGTTTCAAAGTCCTGGGGCAATTGCAGCCGCCGGTGCAGGTACACGGGATCATTGCCGCCACCGAAAACATGATCAACGGCCATGCCCTGCATCCGGGGGACATCCTCACCGCCAGCAACGGCAAAACCATCGAAGTAAACAACACCGACGCCGAAGGCCGCCTCACCCTGGCCGACGCCCTGGTCTATGCCGAAAAGCTGGAAGTCGATGCCATCGTGGACCTGGCCACCCTAACCGGCGCCTGCATCGTAGCCCTAGGGGACGACATCGCCGGTTTGTGGAGCACCAGCGACGAGCTAGCCAACGAACTGCTCCAGGCCTCCCAGGCCAGCGGCGAAAAAATCTGGCGGATGCCCCTGGAAGAAAAATACTTTGAGAGCCTGAAATCCCCCATTGCCGACATGAAAAATGCCGGGGGACGCAGCGCCGGTTCCATCACCGGGGCCTTATTTTTGAAGCAATTTGTGCAGAAAACCCCTTGGGCGCATTTAGACGTCGCCGGACCGGTGTGGAGCGAAAAGGGCAACAGCTACAGCGGGCCGGGGGCCACGGGATTTGGGGTGCGCCTGCTGGTGCAATGGCTGTTGAACCAGTAGGTGGGTCATGCCCTGTGACGGCGCCATTATCGAGTTACACCCCAGCCCCGGGCGCAACCGTCTTATTCTGCACATCAACGGGGTGACCTCCACCGCCGACAAGCAACAGCGGGACATCCAGGCCCTCCAGCGCATGGCCCCCGATGCCCACGTACGGGGCGTGCACAACGCCAGCCAGGACTGGCAAAGCGACCTGCTTGAGAGCATTCTTGGACGTTCGGAACTCTGGCAGTACCAGCAGCCAAATGCCGCCGCCGCCCAACGCCTAGCCACCTACAGCCGCCTATTGCAGCAACTGCTCAACCAACCGGCCCTCCCCCCAGACGCCAACCTGCGGGACTATCTCCCAGAGGCTACCACCGGCAGCGGGCTTTTAGACGGAGACCTGTTGCGGCAGTTACCCTTCATCGCCCAACTCACCTGGCCCGACTTTTTGCAGTATCTCTACGGCGACTACCCGGCGGGGGCTTCCTGCGCGACCCTGCGACTGGCCTACGAACTGGCCCAGGGGATTCACGCCGGCGTACCGATTCTGGTGACCGCCCACAGCCAGGGGCTGATCATCACCGGCCTGGCCACCCACATCCTCACCCGCTTTTTTGGCGACTACACCCGCTGGCAGGAGCAGATTCACATCCTGGGCTACGGCCCCGTCATCTTGCTCGAGGAACTCCCTGCAGGGCTGCGGGGGCAAACCATCCTGATCCAGGACCGGCACGACCTGGTGGCCGAGACCTTCAGCAACATGCGCTACACGGATGTTTGGCACCTACTGCAAACCCAGGTTTGGCGCACCATCCAGCGTCTGCATCAACTGCCCCAACTGGCCCGCCCCGACAGCCACCACAGCGCCGGTTACTACCTGGGACTCCTAGACACCCCCGCCAGTCGCCGCGCCGGCCAACTCATGCAGTATTTCGTCAGTCAAGAATGGCATAGCAATCCCGTCATCCAGCGGTTTAGGGGGATTCGTTTTATCCTGGAGGATTTGGTTCCCGGTGGAGCACTGGCGGTGAAAAATTAGCCAAATTGCGGGATAACCGCCCTAAACGGTGTTTAGTTTTAGAAATTTTTATCAATCTCCCTGGTGACAAGTCCGGCAGGGCTTGGTATATTAAAGTCAGTGTGTGTGAGGAGCGAACCAGGAAAGGCACCGAGACGAAACACGGCCAGTCGTCGGTGTCTTTTCTGCTTTTATTGGTGGGTCCATCAGCGCGCGCATGGCACCCTTAGATGGACGGTTTTCTGAATCTTTATAAACCGGCGGGTTGGACGTCCCACGACTGTGTGGCGAAAGTGCGACGGCTGTTGGGGGAGCGGCGGGTGGGGCATGGTGGCACCCTCGACCCTTGGGCGATGGGTGTGCTGCCAATTGCTATAGGGCGAGCGACGCGACTGGTGAATTTTCTGCCGCCGGAGAAGCGTTACCGGGCGCGGATCCGCTTTGGGGTGCAGACCACTACCGATGATTTGGCGGGAGAAATCGTAACGCAGCGGCCCGTGCCCGACCTGACCTTGGCGATGGTCCAGGGGATACTGCCGGAATTTGTGGGCGTGATTACCCAGAAACCCCCGGCCTTCAGTGCAGTTCACATCCAAGGGCAACGGGCCTATGACCTAGCGCGCCAAGGACAGGCGGTGGAAATGCCAGATCGCCGTGTCGAGATTTACGACCTCACCGTGCGGGATTGGCAGCCGGGCGAATTTCCCGAGCTGACTCTGGAGGTCCACTGCGGCCGGGGTACCTATGTCCGGTCTCTGGCCAGGGACATTGGTCAGCGGCTTGGTCTACCGGCGACCTTGAGTGCCTTGGAGCGTACCGCCAGTGGTGGGATGGAGCTGCAAGAGAGCCTGACCCTGGAGCAATGGTACACCCACCTGCAAACCCGTACCTGGCAGCCAGACCCCCCTGACCGCTACCTCCAGCACCTACCAACCCTAACCTTAACCGGTCGCCAGGCGCGATTATGGTGCCACGGGCAAGCCCAGGACGGTCCCGTGCAAGCATCCCCCTGGTGGCGGGTGTACGATGAACAAGGGCGTTTTTTAGGCATTGGTCAACAGATGGGCCCCGGGATGCTCAAGCCCCAGGTTGTTTTGGTCAATCCGGCGGCCAAATGCTAACTTGAACCTATGGATACTGCTCCCCTCCCCTGTCGGAACCCGCAACAGTTTTGGGGACGTCTTTCGCAGGACCAACGGCAATACTGGCTGGACCGGCTCCGGTCATTGTATCACCAAATCATCCTGCTGTATTTTCGGGACGGCCCCCACCTAGCCGAGTGCATCGCCGAATTTACCCACCTGGCCTATGTCCTAAACCTACCGGTGGCGGAAATTGTGGGCATTCATGTGCAATTTATGGATGAGATCACCAAACAGTTAAAATTAGAGGGGCGCAGCGAGGAATTGGTGTTAGACTACCGGTTGACTCTGATTGATGTCATCGCCCACCTATGCGAGCGCTATCGCCAGGCCATGAATGCAACGCCGTCTGGGGGAGAAACCCGATGAACCGCCGCACCAAGAAGGTTTATATTCTCAAGCTCTATGTGGCCGGCAACACACCCAACTCGGTGCGAGCGCTCGCCACGTTGCGGGACATTTTAGCCACGGAATTTAAGGGGGTTTATACCCTGAAGGTCATTGACATCTTAGCCAACCCCCGTTTAGCGGAAGAAGATAAGATTTTGGCCACCCCCACCCTGGCGCGGATTTTGCCACCCCCCGTGCGGCGGATCATTGGCGACCTGTCCGACCGGGAAAAAGTTTTGATCGGCCTAGACCTCTTGTATGATGAATTGGTGGAAGAAGAGGAAGCGTCGGACCAGACAGGATCACTATGACAGACAGCAGAACGACCCCGGTGGGGGTGCAAAAAATTCGCACGTTAATTGAGGGATTTGATGAGGTCAGTCACGGGGGATTACCGGCCGGGCGCTGCACCATCGTCAGTGGCACCTCCGGTACCGGAAAAACCATCTTCGCCCTGCAATTTCTCTACAACGGCATCATTCACTTTGATGAGCCGGGGATTTTTGTCACCTTTGAGGAGTCTCCGGAAGACATTATCAAAAATGCCCTCAGTTTTGGCTGGAACCTCCAGGCGTTGATCGATCAGGGGAAACTGTTTATCCTGGATGCTTCCCCGGAACCGGAAGGGCAACAAATCATTGGTGAATTTGACTTATCCGGTTTAATTGCCCGCATTGAATACGCCGTGGAAAAATTCAAGGCCAAACGGGTTTCGATAGATTCGGTAACGGCTATTTTCCAGCAATTTAGCGCCAATAATGGGGCCTCGTTGATCCGTAATCAGTTGTTTATCCTGGTCTCGCGCTTGAAAAAACTGCAAGTGACTACCGTCATGACCACGGAGCGGATTGATGAATACGGTCCGATTGCCCGCTTTGATGTGGAGGAATTTGTCTCGGACAATGTGGTGATTCTGCGCAATGTGCTGGAGATGGAACGGCGTCACCGCACGATTGAAATCCTCAAATTGCGCGGCACGACCCACATGAAGGGGGAATATCCGTTTACGATTACTAACGATGGGTTGAGTATTTTCCCGCTGGGGGCGATGCAGTTGACCCAACGGTCCTCCAATGTGCGGGTGTCGTCTGGCATTCCCAAGCTGGACGAAATGTGCGGCGGTGGCTTTTTCAAAGACTCTATCATCCTGGCGACGGGGGCCACGGGTACGGGCAAGACGTTGCTGGTGAGCCGTTTTTTGGAACATGCCTGTCAGCGGGGGGAACGGGCGTTGCTGTTTGCCTATGAGGAATCCCGCTCCCAACTGGCCCGCAATGCCTCCTCCTGGGGGGTGGATTTTGAGCGCTACGAACGCCAGGGGTTACTGAAAATCATCTGTGCCTATCCGGAATCCACCGGGCTGGAGGACCACTTGCAGATCATTCGCTCGGAAATTGCCAGTTTTCGCCCCTCCTGCTTTGCCATTGATTCCCTGTCGGCCCTGGCGCGGGGGGTGAGCAACAATGCTTTCCGCCAATTTGTGATCGGGGTGACGGGGTTTGCCAAACAGCAGGAAATTACAGGGTTTTTCACCAACACCCTGGACCAATTCCTGGGTTTGCATTCCATTACCGAGTCCCATATCTCCACCATCACGGATACCATCCTGTTGCTGCAATATGTGGAGATTCGCGGGGAAATTTCCCGGGCGATCAATGTGTTTAAGATGCGGGGGTCCTGGCATGACAAGGGCATCCGGGAGTACGTGATTACGGACAAAGGGCCGGAAATCCGGGATTCCTTCCGCAACCTGGAGCGGATCATCAGCGGGTCGCCGACGCGGGTGGCGGTAGATGAAAAGGCGGAACTGTCACGCATCATGCGGGGGATGCAAAATCCGGAGAACCCGAGTCATTAGGCAGAGGTTGCCCCAGTTGGGCCAGGTTGACCACCCAGCCGCCGGTGACCAGGTAAACCTGCCCGGCGATGGCGCCGATGGTCTGTACCAGTTCCCCCAGCCGGTCCCGGAATAGACGTCCTGCGGCAGAGGCGGGCACCACCCCCCACCCGACTTCTTCGGCCACCAGAATGGTGGGGTTGGGCAGGCGGGCCAGTGCAGCCACTAGGGTCTGTTGTTGCTGTTGCCATTGGGGGTCGGGGTGCTCCAGCAACTGCGCCACCCAGGTGCCTAGGGAGTCCACCAGCAAGCAGGTGTGGGCCGGGGGATGGGCACACAGGGCGGGCAGGTCCAGGGGAGGTTCGCGGGTTTGCCAATGGGAAGGGCGGCGCTGCCGATGGGCCTGAAGTCGGGCTTGCCATTCCGGGTCGGTGGGGTCGGGCCAGGCAGTCGCCACGTACAGCACCGGTAACCCGGATTGGGCGGCCAAATGTTCTGCCCAGCGGCTCTTGCCGGAACGGGTGGGGCCGGTCACTAAAGTCAGTTGCGGGTTACGGGCCATGCCGGAGTATTTCCCCTAAGACCACGCCCAAATGTTGCGCCAACGGCTGGGGATGAACGCTGAGTTCGCCATAGCGTTGGGCCAGCCATAACCCCGTTTGTGCGTGCCACCAGACTCCCACCTCCGTCAGCGCCGCTAAATCCCGCTGCTGTTTCACCCCCTGGGCCAGCAGTCCCCCCAGCAGTCCGGTCAACACATCGCCACTGCCACCCCGCGCCAATCCGGGAGTGCTTTCGGCGTTGATGGCCACCGTGCCGTTAGGTCTGGCGATCAAGGTCTTGGCCCCCTTGAGCACAACGGTCGCCTGGGCCATCTGGGCTGCCTGACGCACCGCCCCGAGTCGGTCGGCTACGTCCAGGGCGGGAAACAAACGTTGAAATTCGCCGGCATGGGGTGTTAGCACTGTCCAAGGGGAGCGGGTTTGGGACCAGGGTGCCAGGGCATTGAGGGCATCGGCATCCAGTAACAGGGGTTTGTCGCTGGACCACAGGTACGTCACCACCGGTTTGGCTGCCAAAGTCAGCCCTGGCCCCACCGCCACCAGGTCATAGCGGTCCAGGTCCACCGGCAATTGGGCGATGGCTCCCTGGTCGGTTTCGGGGCAAGGGATGACCAATGCTTCTGGCACCTGGGACGTGATGAGCCACTGCAGCGACTGGGGGACGGCTACGCTCAACAGGCCCACGCCGCTGGCCCGCGCCCCCAAAGCTGCCAGTACCGCTGCGCCCCCGTAGGTCCGGGACCCGACCACCAACAGCAGGTGACCGCACTGGTACTTGTGGGTGGTGATGGGCCTGGGAAGGGGAAGGGCCTGCCGCATCGCCGGAGCCGTCAGCCGATATAGCGCCGGAGTGTCCCCAATTACTGCCGCGATGGTCGCCGGGGGAATGTCCAGGTCTAGGCGCACAAGGGTCCCCACGTAGGGTTGCGCCGGTTCCAAAAACAACCCCACTTTCCCCAGCCCCAGACAGAGGGTGTGCGTCGCTTGGATGGCCACCGGTTGCGGTTGTCCGGTGTCCGTGTGCAACCCCGACGGCAGATCAATGCTGATGACGGACTTTTGCCAGGTGTTGACCGTGGTGATCAGGTCCACTAGTTCCGGCGCCAGGGCTTTTTCCCAGCCAAAACCCAACAGGCCATCGAGCAGCACATCGCAGTCTGCCAGGGCCTGCAGGTTGTCCACGAAAGGAATGCCTAAGTAGTGGGCGTACTTTTTGTGGGCGAGCGTCAACTCCTTAGCCCGCTCAAAGGGGTGATAAATGCGCACTGGATAGCCCTTGAGCCAGAGTTCCCGGCCAATGGCCAAGGTATCTGCGCCGTTGTGCCCGGGTCCTACCAGCAAGCCGACGGTTTGTCCCGGGGAGAGCCTGGCCAATAGGTGTTGGGTGACCCGAGCCACCACCTTTTCCATCAGGGCCGCCACCGGTAACCCCTGGTCAAACAGGGTCTGTTCGATGGCCCGCATCTGGGCTGCCGTCACCAGTACCGATTCCGCCTGGGCCGGGGACATGGCCGATCCGTTAGAATAAAACCGGTCATTTTCAAGGTATCACCGATGCAACGGCGGACGCTGCTGGGGGGTTTGGCCATTTCGTTGGCGGGTTATTTGGTCTGGGGACAACCGGCCTGGGCGTTAGGGGGCACGATGCCAGAAGTCGGCCAACCGGCACCTGATTTTTCCCTCCCCAGTCTGGACAACCAACGGGTGTCCCTCTCGGATTACCGGGGCCGCTGGGTGGTGCTGTATTTCTACCCCAGGGATTTCACGTCCGGGTGCACCCTGGAGGCGCGGCGGTTTCAAGCGGACTGGCCGGAGTACCAAAAACGGGGGGTGCAGATTTTGGGGGTGAGTGCGGATTCGGTGGATACCCATCGGCAATTTTGCGACCAGGAAGGTCTTACGTTCCCCCTGCTGGCGGATACCGATGGTGCTGTGAGCCGGGCCTATGGGTCGTGGCTGGGTTTTATTTCCCTACGTCACACGTTTCTCATTGACCCTGACGGCATCATTCGGGCGCGGTTTGTGAAGGTGAACCCGGCCACCCACAGCCAGGAGGTATTGGCAACGCTGGATAGTTTGGGGGTTGTAGGTTAAGGTTAAAATCCACTGCTATAGTAGTCGGCCAATTCAGCGGCAGCAGGCACTTGGCGAAGGAAGCGGCCTATTGGTTGGCATGGGACCGGATTCCTGGGATGGGACCGGTTTTGCTGCAACGGCTCCACCAGCAATTCGGGAGTTTGGCTCAAGCCTGGCAGGCATCGGCATCGGACCTCTTAACGGTTCCCGGTCTGGGCCACCAGTTGGTCCAGCGGATTGTCACCACCCGCCCCACCCTAGATCCCCAGGCGCTGTACGACCAATGCCGCGCCCAGAATCCCCATTTTTGGACGCCCGCCGACCCGGATTACCCTCGCTTACTGCGGGAAATTCCCGACCCGCCGCCGGTGCTGTATTACCAGGGCCATCCCCAACCAGCGGAACTGGAGGGCACTACGCCCCTGCTGGCGGTGGTGGGTACGCGCAAACCATCCCCCTACGGACGCAAATGGACCGAGAAACTGGTACAGGCGGTGGTGCACCAGGGCTGGGGGGTGGTCTCCGGGCTGGCCTACGGCATTGACACCACGGCCCACAGGACTTGTCTGGCGGCGGGTGGCCGGACCTGGGCGGTGCTAGGGACAGGGGTGGACCGGGTTTATCCCCCGGAAAATCGCTGGCTACAGCAGGAGATCGCCCGCCAGGGACTTTTGCTCAGTGAATATCCCGCCGGTACGGGACCGGATCGGGTGCATTTCCCCCGCCGCAACCGCCTGATTGCCGGGTTGTGCCGCGCTGTGCTGATCACGGAAGCCCCAGCGGGGTCGGGCGCGCTGATTACCGCCCACTTCGCCTGCCAATACAACCGGGATGTATATGTCCTGCCTGGTTCCCTGGACAATCCGGCGGCCTTGGGGTGTCTGCAGCTGGTGCAACAAGGCGCCCAGATGGTCCTAGGGGTAGAGGCATTTTTGGAGGCTCTGGGCGCTATACCGACGTCATCCCCCACTGTGCCCCTGCTGCCTCCCGAATGGGCCGCTATTTGGGCGCTGCTTCCCCCCGAACCCATCGCCTTCGACGTCATCGTCGCTACCAGTGGACAACCCGCCTCCACCGTTGCCCATGTCCTGCTGGAGCTGGAACTCCGGGGCTATGTCACCCAACTGCCGGGGCTGCGGTATCAGCGCTGCTAGTTTTTTGGGGCGAATGAGATAAGCGCACTGGTGCTGGCCGTTGACCAACCACTGAACGCGCTCTACCGTACAGTCGGGCAACGCCGTGGCGAATAACTCCAACTCGTGCTTGCACACCCGGGGGAAATTCTCCGCTACCTGGGCAATGGCGCAAATGTGCTCCGTGACCAGAAAACCCTGGGGAATGACCTGGAACTCGGCCATGTACCCCTCGGAGCGGCGCAACTGCACCAACCGTTGAATGCGGGTTTCCAGGTCCCCTTCCCCCATGGCCTGACGATAGGCTTCCGCCTTGGCCTGCCACTGCTGCGCCAAAATCCGCCCGACCGCCTCCTGCCCCAAGGTCTGGTGCAACGTGGTCAACAAATCCACCGCAAACTCCCCGTAGCGATGGGGGAACTGCGCCCGACCCTTGCGACTGAGGGTGTACAGATGCTGGGGCCGCCCCATGCCACCGCTTTGGGTAACGTACTGAATCAACCCCTCCTGCTCCAGGTCCTTCAAATGCCGCCGGATCGCCTGGGGCGTAATGTGTAACTGGGCCGCCAACTCCTGGGCCGTGGCTTGCCCCCGCCGCAATAAATGAGCTAAGATATCCTGCTTAGTGGACGCTTGTTCCGTCGGTGCCACGAGTCGACTCCCCAGCAACGTGACGAGAATCCGCAGATTTTATTCCTATTCTAAAGGAACTTTGACAAGGCGCAAATTGCTTAATTATCCTATAATCAGAACTAAAGCAACACCTGCGTTGCGAAACTCCTGAGGGAAGAGGGTCTATGGTAGCCACACCGACGAAAACGTCCACGCTGGAGCACTTGGTCAGCCGTCCGTACCCGTACGGTTTTGTTACCCTGATTGAGGCGGAGGTCATCCCCAAGGGGTTGAACGAGGACATTATTCGGATGATTTCGGCCAAGAAACGGGAGCCGGACTTCATGCTGGAGTTTCGCTTACGGGCCTACCGGCACTGGTTGACCATGCCTGTTCCTACCTGGGCGCAGGTGAGCTATCCCCCCATTGACTACCAAAACATCGTTTACTACTCGGCGCCGAAAACCAAGGAAAAGCTGAATAGCCTAGAGGAGGTGGACCCAGAACTCCTGGAGACGTTTGAAAAGCTGGGGATTCCCCTGTCGGAGCAAAAGCGTCTGGCCAATGTGGCGGTGGATGCTATTTTCGATAGTGTGTCCATTGCCACGACCTATAAGAAAGACCTGGCCAAGCTGGGGATCATCTTCTGTTCCCTATCGGAGGCGATTCAGGAGTATCCGGAGCTGGTGAAGAAATACCTGGGTTCGGTGGTGCCGATCGGGGATAACTACTACGCGGCCCTGAACTCGGCGGTGTTTAGCGACGGGTCGTTTGTGTACATTCCCAAGGGGGTGCGGTGCCCGTTGGAGTTGTCCACCTATTTCCGCATCAACAATGGGGAGGTGGGCCAGTTTGAACGCACCCTGATCATCGCCGATGAGGGCAGTTACGTGAGTTATCTGGAGGGGTGTACGGCCCCCATGTACGACACCAACCAACTGCATGCGGCGGTGGTGGAACTGGTGGCCCTAGACAACGCTGAAATTAAATACTCCACGGTACAGAATTGGTATGCGGGGGACAAGGACGGTAAGGGGGGCATTTACAACTTTGTCACCAAGCGGGGCCTGTGCCAGGGGGTGAACTCCAAGATTTCCTGGACCCAGGTGGAAACGGGGTCGGCGATTACCTGGAAATACCCCAGTTGTGTGCTGGTGGGGGACTACTCGGTGGGTGAGTTTTATTCGGTGGCCCTGACCAACCATCACCAGCAGGCGGATACGGGGACAAAGATGGTCCATGTGGGGCGGCATACCCGCTCGCGCATTGTCTCGAAGGGGATTTCGGCGGGGCAGTCGCGCAATACCTACCGGGGTCTGGTGCGGGTGAATCCCAAGGCGGAGTACGCCCGTAATTACACCCAGTGCGATTCCCTGCTGATCGGGTCGCGCTCCCAGGCCAACACGGTGCCGGTGATCCAGGTACACAACCCCACGGCGCGGGTGGAACACGAGGCGTCCACGTCGAAAATCGGCGAGGAGCAGTTGTTCTATTGCCAGCAACGGGGCATGGACCCGGAGGCGGCGGTGGCGTTGATGATCAGCGGTTTTTGCCGGGATGTCTTCAACCAACTGCCGATGGAGTTTGCAGTGGAGGCAGACAAGCTGCTGTCCCTGAAGCTGGAGGGCACGGTCGGCTAAACTAGAGCCGTAGCCGAGGGGGACACCCCATGAGCGACCCAGAGGTCACACGTATCATTGAGGGTCTGGCGGCGGAGTTGGGCGACCGGGTGTACATGGACATCGCCCACTGGCACCTGTATTTGCGGGAAGCCAAGTTGGATAAACCCCTGGCGCAGCGGATTTACGAGCAGGTGCAAAAGGGTCCTCTACGGGAGGAGCAGGCCCTGGCCCTGTTGCGGGAGATGCCGGTGGAGATTGGGGGGGGGCGACGGCAAATTCCTCTTTTAGACCTGGTGCCCCTGGCAGGCCAGTTGGCCTATATGGACATCGTGGAGGAATTTCAAAAACGCTACACCTGAGTTCGGAAACCCCACCTTTGCAGGCTTCTCCCCAGCGCCCATCATAGAAAGTACGGGAATCATCCCAGAGGAACATGTTTTTTTAGGAGTGCGAGGGATTCATGGCTAAAGTTGTCGGTATTGATTTGGGCACGACCAACTCGGTGGTGGCGGTGATGGAAGGGGGCCAGCCGGTAGTGATTGCCAATGCCGAGGGGTTTCGGACGACGCCGTCGGTGGTGGCCTACACCAAAAATGGGGACCGGCTGGTGGGACAAATTGCCAAGCGTCAGGCGGTGATTAACCCGGAAAACACATTTTATTCGGTGAAGCGGTTTATCGGGCGCAAGTACGACGAGGTCACCGAGGAAGCCAAGCAGGTGTCCTACAAGGTCCTGCGGGATGCTAACGGCAACGTGAAGCTGGATTGCCCGGTTTTGGGGAAGCAATTTGCGCCGGAGGAAATTTCCGCTCAGGTGCTGCGTAAATTGGTGGATGACGCCAGTAAGTATTTGGGAGAACCGGTGACCCAGGCGGTGATCACGGTGCCGGCCTATTTCAACGACTCCCAGCGCCAGGCCACCAAGGATGCCGGTCGGATTGCCGGGCTGGAGGTCCTGCGGATCATCAACGAACCGACGGCAGCGTCCTTGGCCTACGGGCTGGATAAAAAGGCCAACGAAACCATCCTGGTGTTTGACCTAGGGGGTGGGACGTTTGACGTGTCCATCCTGGAGGTGGGCGATGGGGTGTTCGAGGTGCTGGCCACCGCTGGGGATACCCACCTGGGGGGTGATGACTTTGACAAGAAGATTGTGGACTGGATGGCCCAGGACTTCCTGGCGAAAGAGGGGATTGACCTGCGCAAGGACAAGCAGGCCTTACAACGGCTAACGGAAGCGGCGGAAAAGGCCAAGATCGAACTCTCGAGCGTCACTCAAACGGACATCAACCTGCCCTTTATCACAGCGACCCAAGATGGGCCGAAGCACCTGGAGATGACCTTGACACGGGCCAAGTTCGAGCAGTTGTGCGCCGATTTGATCGACCGGTGTCGGGGTCCGGTGGAACAGGCCCTACGGGACGCCAAGTTGGACAAGAGCAAGATTGACGAGGTGGTGCTGGTAGGGGGTTCGACCCGCATCCCGGCGATCCAGCAACTGGTGCGGCAGATGCTGGGGAAGGAACCCAACCAGAGCGTCAACCCGGATGAGGTGGTGGCGGTGGGGGCGGCCATCCAAGCCGGGGTGCTGGCGGGTGAAGTGAAGGACATCCTGCTGCTGGACGTGACGCCTCTGTCGTTGGGGGTGGAAACCCTGGGCGGCGTGATGACCAAAATCATTCCCCGCAACACCACTATCCCCACCAAGAAGACGGAGGTGTTCTCGACGGCGGTGGACAACCAGACCAACGTGGAAATCCACGTGCTGCAAGGGGAGCGGGAGATGGCCCGGGACAACAAGAGCTTGGGGACCTTCCGGTTGGATGGCATTCCGCCGGCGCCCCGGGGTGTGCCCCAAATCGAGGTCACCTTCGACATTGACGCCAACGGGATTTTGAGCGTGACGGCGCGGGACAAGGCCACTGGTAAATCCCAGTCCATCACCATCACGGGGGCTTCCACCCTACCCAAGGAGGAAGTGGAGCGGATGATCCGGGAGGCGGAGTTGAACGCCGCTGCCGACCGGGAGAAACGGGAAAAGGTGGACCTGAAAAACCAGGCCGATTCCTTGGCCTACCAAGCGGAGCGACAACTCAAAGACATCGGCGACAAGATTCCGGCGGCGGACAAAACCAAGCTGGAAAACCTGGTCAAGGACCTGCGGGAGGCCATCAACCAGGAAAACTACGACCGCATCAAGACCCTGAAAAACGACCTGGAGCAAACCCTCTACGCGGTCAGCACCAATTTGTACCAGCAGGCCGGGAGCACCAGCAGCGGCGGCGGGTCCACCAGTAGCGCCAGCGAAGGGGATGTAATTGACGCCGACTTCTCGGAAGGCAAATAGCCCCGCCGGGTAGCCATGAATCCAAGGGCCAGTGGGTTGTGCACCTGCTGGCTTTTTTCGTGCCCTGGCGTTGGCAAATAACCAACTGTTGTCAATCGCGGCGGTCAAGAAAAAGGCCAACGCTCCCCAGTAACCGCCCGGGCCATCAGGTTGAAGCCTTCTCGGGCCATTTCGTTTTGGAGGGCTGAACGGAAGTAGCATCAAAGCTCCTGGCACCCCCAGACCCACCCCGGCAGACCCGAAAGCCACCCGCCCATCGGGATGGATACGTCGCCGCTCACTGCAAAATCCCGGCACTTGAAACGGCTCAGGCACCGAGGGGTCCATGGTCTTGCCAAACGCCAGACAAGCAGCCATCCCTCAACCCCTTTACAAAAGTTAACATTCGCGTTAAAATTATAGAATAATGTTTTTAGGAGAGGTAGCATGACGCAGCAGGACGTGACACGGACGCGGGGTTACACCGTCGAAAGTGGGGGCCGGTTGAACAACTTTGCCATTGAACCCCGGATGTATGTGGACGAGGTGGCGCGGGTGGGCTTTACGGAGTATGCCGAGCGGTTGAACGGGCGATTAGCGATGATTGGGTTTGTGGCGCTGATTATTTTAGAACTGTTGACCGGCAAGGGGTTGATCGGGTTATTGAAGGCCTTGGGTTAACGGGGACGGGCTTGGATGGTTTGATGGACCAGTTGTATCAGACTGTCCCGGTCTGCATTACGGGCGCTGAGGGTGTAGGGGGCGTTGCTACCAACCCAGTGCATCGGGGCCGTGCAATAGGCGCCGCAACTGTTCACCAATTGCCCTGGGCTAGCTGCACCTTCTGGTGAGTATCGCCTTGACCAGAGGTGAACAATCGGTTTTCTAGTTGACTGCTGTAGGACTCAACCGTCCAGGCCCCGGCCCAGCAACCCGGAAAGGTGTATAGGACCAGGTCGCACGAGGTTGGTGGGGGAGGACAGTGGGGACAAAAAAACAACTGCATTTCCCCGAAGCGCAACGGTTCATGGGGTAACCGAATTGGAATGTTTACCTAAGGTGCGCCTGATTTGTGAGATTTGGCCTGGGCCATTGACCAAGGGGCGGAATGTTTCCGTGACATCCAGTCAGGCAGTCACCTGTTCACCCGTGATGGGGATTGTTGGCCTACCTGAATCGCCGGGGTTTGCCTAGAACCCGCCCCCAACTGACCTTGCATCAGGGCAGCCATCTTACAGGGGATGCGCAATTTCCCCAATCGAACCCTACACCTGGGGAAACCGGTGACACAAGCCTGCCGTCGCGGTAAGCATATGGGCAACATGCCAGTCGTAGATGGGTAATGGGCGCCCAAGTGTGGTGTCAGTTTCTTAGGCGATCAGGTGGGCATGGGACCAGGGCTAGGGGTTCCCGGCAAACGCACAATAGGGATGGCCAGGGAGGGATTGCATCAGCAGGAACGCCAGACTCCCCTTATTCACCGGCCAACTGCCACCAGCCCAAGCCGGGTCCGATAAAGCGCACTGTTACCCAGATGACCACCAGTAATCCAATTCCCACCCATGTGCCGCGCGTGGTAATTTGCAGAAATTGCTGCCATCGCTGCGCCAGCGCATGGGTTTTGGGGGCTTGCGCCTGGGTTCGGCGGCGTTTGGCTTCGCCCATGGACTATTAAAGGGGGTAGGACTTGACCAGCATTATAGGCGGTCTCGGGGAAGGAAAACAACCGGCTAGGGTTATACTAAGTCCTGTTTGTTAGGGCAGGGAGGTATCAGTATGGCGAGGCCGCCGTCACCGGAGTTGGTTTGGGTGGTCGGCAGTATTTTTGCAGGATTGGGTGGTCTATTCCTCGTCATCAGCTTGGGATTTACTTATCACACCCGTAACTTTGTGGCCAGGGCCGAGACCGCAACTGGTCAGGTGGTGGCACTGGAGTATCGGCGCTCTAGGGATACCCATGATGGTTCTACCTCCTACCTTTACTACCCGGTCGTGGAATTTGCGTTGGCCGATGGGCAGCAAATCCGTTTTGAAAGCCAAGTGGGCAGTAGCTGGCCTCGGTTTCGGGTGGGGCAAACGGTCGAGGTTTTGTATGACCCACGAAATCCCCAGAAGGCCCAGATTAACCGCTTTTGGGAACTGTGGCTTTTCCCGGTCGTGTTCGGGGGATTGGGAGCTGTATTTTTCCTGATTGGCGCCGGGTCATTGCTGATGGGAGTCCGCTGAGGCGGTGGGGTTGGGATGGCAGCGTTCATGTTCCGGCTCGTCTTTTGCTTGATTGGTCTGGCGATGTTGGGGTTTGCGGGGTGGGATGCCCATCGCACTTGGCAGTTTGTACAAGTCGCCGCTAAAACGACAGGCGAAGTTGTAGACCTGGAGCGCCAAAGGCTAGCCGATGAAGACTATGATGACCACTACGCCTATCGGAGATACCGCTATTCTGGGCGCATTGGGCACCGGAGGTCGGTGAGCTACTATCCTGTCGTGGTCTACACCCTGCCCGATGGCCGCCGGTTAGAAGTGGTGGCCCGGACAGGGAGTACACCGCCTCGTTACCGCATTGGCCAGCGTGTGGAGGTGCTCTACGACCCCCAAAACCCCAGCCGGGCGCGCATCAACGATTTCTTCGAACTGTGGCTGTTGCCCCTGTTTTTCGGCGGGTTCGGCCTGTTTTTTACCATCGGTGGCTTGGTGGCTCCTGTCAGTTCTAACACGGTGAGATAACCCCTATGTGGGACGTTTTGACAGCTCCCTTGCAGTTGACTTTCATGCAACGGGCACTGGTGATGGGCCTGCTGACGGGGGCCTTGTGTCCGGTGGTGGGCAGTTTTCTGGTGGTGCAGCGGATGGCGCTGTTGGCGGATGTGATGGCCCATGCGGTGTTGCCGGGGGTGGCGGTATCCCTGGCGCTGGGGATGGATGGGGGGTGGGGGGCTTTGGTCTCCGGCCTGCTCAGTACAGGGGTGATGCACTGGCTGCAACAGCAAACCCGTATCAAGGCGGATGGGGCCATGGCTTTTACCTTTGCCAGTTTCTTTGCCCTGGGGGTTTTGCTAATTAGCTGGCTGCGCCCGACTCGGGATTTGGAACACATCCTGTTTGGCAATTTGCTGAGCGTGACGGGGGCAGACATCGGCAAAACGGTGGCCCTGGCCGGGGTCCTGGGGGTGTTACTGGTGCGTTTTTATCGGTCCCTGCTGTTTGTCACCTTTGACCCGGTGGGGGCGCAGGCGCTGGGGTTGCCGGTGCGCTGGTTGCACTGGGGACTGCTGGTGGCGGTGACCCTGACCATCATTGTCAGTATGCAGGCGGTGGGGGTGATTTTGGTGATGGCGTTGATGGTGGGACCGGCGCTGGTGGGCTATGTGCTGGCTCGGGACCTGTGGGGCATGATGGCTGTCGGGGCGGGGGTAGGGGTGCTCAGCAGCGCTTTGGGGGTCTATAGCAGTTATTACCTGAACCTGCCGCCGGGGCCGTTGATTGTCCTGGGTAATACGGCGATTCTGGTGCTGGTGGTGCTAGGACGGGGGTGGCACTGGCGTAAGATGGAAAAAGACACCGGGACCGATTCGTCATGCAGCGCATCGCCACGGTAACCCGCCAGACCCGCGAGACCTCTGTGCAGGTGACCTGGAACCTAGACGGCCAGGGGGACTGTGAAGCCAATACGGGCATCCCGTTTTTAGACCACATGTTGCACCAGTTGGCGACCCATGGGTTGTTTGACCTCAGGGTGCAAGCCCAAGGGGATGTCCATATTGACGACCACCACACCAATGAGGACGTGGGGATTACCTTGGGGCAGGCGTTGGCCCAGGCATTGGGCGATAAAAAGGGGATTCACCGGTTTGGTCATTTCCTGGCCCCGTTGGATGAGGCGTTGATTCAGGTGGCGTTGGACTGCTCGGGACGACCCCATTTGAGCTATGGGTTGGCCATCCCTACTCAGCGCGTCGGCACCTATGACACCCAGTTGGTGCGGGAGTTTTTTGTCGCCCTGGTCAACCACAGCGCCATTACCCTGCACATCCGGCAACTGGCGGGGATCAATTCCCACCACATCATTGAGGCCACGTTCAAGGCCTTTGCCCGGGCGTTGCGCCAGGCTGTGGACTATGACCCCCGGCGGTTAGGGCACATTCCCAGTTCCAAGGGTTCCCTGTGCGGCTAGGGGACATCGGCGAAGGGGGACTGTTGCAGCGTTTACATCCCTTTTGCCCGGCAGAGGTCATTGGGGACGACGCCGCCTGGTTTCGCCCACCGCCGGGGAAAGAACTGGTGATCACCACCGATGTGCTGGTGGAAGGGGTGCATTTCAGCAGCAGTCCCCTGAGTCCCCTGGCTGGCCTGACCATGACGGCGGCGGATGTGGGCTGGCGGGCGGTGGCGGCTAACTACTCCGACCTGGCGGCCATGGGGGCCCAACCGTTGGGGATCACGGTGGGGCTGGGGTTGCCGCCGGAGTTGCCAGTCGCCTGGGTGGAGGCGCTCTATCGGGGGATGCAGGAGGTGCTGGGGGTCTATGGCGGGGTGATTTGGGGGGGGGATGTGGTGCGCTCGCCGGTGGTGTCTATTGGCATTACGGCGGTGGGGTGGCTGGAGCAGCTGCGTATCCAACGGTCAACGGCCCGAGTGGGGGACTGGCTGGTGGCCACCGGCTATCACGGACTGTCCCAGGCAGGCTTAGTGCTTCTCACCAAGGGCGAGTCGTCCCCGGAAACCGCTGTTTTGCTCACCGCCCACCGCCGACCCCGGCCCCGTTTGGATGTGGTGCGTGTGCTCCAGCAATTGGGTCTCCAGCGGGTGGCGGGAATGGATACCAGTGATGGGCTGGCGGACGCGGTTTGGCAGATTTGTCGCGCCAGTGGGGTAGGAGCTAAATTGCGCCCTGAGGTTCCCGTGCACCCCCTGTTGGCCCAACGTTTTCCCCAACAGGCCTGGGAATGGCTCTGGTACGGGGGTGAGGATTTTGAATTGGTGTTGGCGTTGGAACCGCCGGCGGCCCAAGCGTTAGTTAGCCAATTAGGCCCACCGGCTCACATTCTCGGAGAGATCATCCCCGGTGACCAGGTGTGGCTAGGGGAAGAGCCGTTGCCAGCAGTGGGCGGATTTCAGCATTTCACCAGGGATTGCCGATCAGGTTAAAGGCCGCCCAGTAGTAGGGATGGGTGAAATCGGGGTTATGACCACGGGCCATGCTGATTTGGGCTTGCCGCAGGGCTTCTGCAGGGGGGATGGTTTCGCCATGGACCTGCAAACGGTGGTAAAAGTCATACATCAACGCCAGAGTTGGTTCATCCTCTACGCGCCAGAGGGAAGCGACAACCCGTTTGGCCCCCAACCGCACCGCTAACCCCGCAAAACCCAACTCCGCCTGGACATCCCCTATAGCCGTGCGACAGGCGCTCAAAACCACCAACTCCGCTGGATTGGCCCGCAGGTGTTGCTGTAGGGCGCTAAACTCCAGGGGCTGGTCGTAGAACTCGAGGTAGCTGCGGGTCGGCAAAAACTCAGCGTGGGTGGCCACATGAAAGGCAAAACCCGGATGCTGTTGCCAGGCCGCCAGAAAATTACTCGCCGTGAAGTCCTGGTTCAGGTACTGGCGCCCCTGGGTCAGCTTGGCGATTTGTTCGACTTCTACCCGGACTCCTGGCAAGAGGGGTTGGCGGCCCCCAAACTCTTCGCTGCCCATGACCACCGTTCGCCCACCCATCTTTTGCCCAGTCAAGTCGAGATTCACCAGATTAATGCTGGGGATCTGGCTGAGGCGATAGCGTTCCACCAGATGTTCCTGGCCGGTCCACAACGCCCGGTAGGGAAGGCTCCGCAGGTGTTCGTCCGGCACGATGAGGAGGGCTTGCACCTGATGCCTTGCAAGGATTGGCTCGAGGGGAGCAATCAACCAGTGATAGAGCCTTTGCCCCGGTACACGGTAGTTGGTGTTGGAACGGTGGCGCGGGTCCTGGAGGAAACGGATAAACCGCTCAACCGTTTGTTGCACCTCCCGGGCATTCAGACTGACGGTTTGCAAGAAGGTGGTTTGCTCGGCGACTTTGCGAGGGAGCACCAGGGCCACGGTCAAATTTCCATCCCGCAACCACCAGTACACCAGGGCTGTGCGCCCCCGCCCCCGTTCCTCCGCTTGTTGGAGCACCCCTTGTATCTCGGCTAGGGAAAGCCGATTTTCTGGCTCCAGACCCGTCAGGCCAAAACGCAGGCGAAAATCTGTATCTATAGCTGCAATCTGTTCGCTTGGGGTTAGCCCAGGCGCCATCGGCAGGGGTAACCAGGGCCGCCGTTGCAGGAGGTCGCGTTGGGGGTCCAGATTGGGTTTGGGCTTTGGGCTAGGAGGATTAAAGGGACCTTGGAACTGCGCCAGGGCAACGGACGACTCTAGCAGGACAAAAGCCAAGGTTAGGAAAGCCAAAAGACGGTGCCCCATGGGACCCCCTTCGCTATTTCATCTCCCATCCTAGACGGGGATAGCCTTCCCCAAGTTGCCAGGGGGGAACGGGGGTTTTATCCTAAGAACGATGCACTAATGCACACGACGGCCATGACGGAACCTTTGGCGTTAGGAATTTTGGGATACGGCGGTTTGGGCCAGGCAATGGGGCAGTTGGTGTCCCGGCGACAACAGGTGCGTTGGGTGGCGGTGGCCGACCGCAAGGGCTATGCCCTGAATCCGGCAGGTTTATCCCCGGCCCACTGCCAAAAGGTCTATCGCGAGCGGGGGTCAGTGGGCTACCTGGAGCCGGGGGGCGTGATCAGCGAAGATAGTCTCGGCGATCTGATGGCCCAACCCGGTGTTCAAGCCTACTTTCTCGCCCTGCCCAATTTGCCCAACACCTTTATGGCCGAGGTGGTGCGGCGGTTTTTGGCCCAAGGGTGGCGGGGGGTCCTGGTGGATGCCCTCAAACGCACCCGTGCGGTGGAATACCTGCGCCAATTGCACAAGGATTTACAAGCCGGGGGTATTACCTACTTAACGGGTTGTGGTGCCACACCAGGGTTATTAACCGCAGCGGCAGCTTTGGCGGCCCACAGCTATGAAGAAATCCTGGCGGTGGACATTCGCTTCGGGGTGGGCATTGCCAACTGGGAAGCCTATCGGGCCACCATTCGTGAGGACATTGCCCATTTACCCGGCTACGACGTGGCCAAAGCCCAGGCCATGACCGACGCGGAAATCAACGCCCTGCTGGACCAAACCGACGGTAAGTTGCACCTGGAAAATATGGAGCACGCCGATGATGTGATCCTGGAATGGGCCGGCATCTGCCCCCGGGAGCGGGTAACCGTCGGTGGCATTGTGGATACCCGCAACCCCCGCAAGCCCATCAGCACTCACGTGAAGATCACGGGCCGCACGTTTGAGGGGAAAATCTCTACCCACACCTTCACCCTAGGGGACGAAACCAGCATGGCCGCCAATGTCTGCGGTCCGGCGTTGGGTTACCTCCAGGCGGGTTGGCAGCTCCACCAACAGGGACATTACGGGTTGTTCACCTGCGCCGAGGTCATGCCCCGCTGGGTGCGCTAGTTCTCAGGGCAACCAATGCGGCTGGCGTCCCCATAGCCCCAAGTCCTCCGGTTTTTGCCCCACCGGGTGGTCCCCCAGGGCTAACCGCCACAGGCGTCCGTTGGTTTCCAGCAACAGACTACGTCCATCTGGGGCCAGGGCCATGGAGGGCGGTGCCGGGTCTGCAAACTGCACCAGCGTCTGGATTTGTTTGGTCGGGAGCACAATCGCCGCCAGGTAAGGTAACTCCTGGAAATGGGTGACCTCGCCTGCTTCGGTGGCCAGCACATACACCCAAGGCCGCCGGGGGTCAAAACAGGCGCTCAAAATCGAACCCCGTAACCGCAACAACTCCTGCTCACCCCTTTCCCCCACCACGAACAACGACCGGGTGAAATCGCTGTTGAACTTCACCATCAGCGCCTGCGTACCGCGCTGGTCAAACTCCAATAACTGACCGAATTTGGGCAAAAACTCCAACGGCTCCGCCTCCGGTTGCAATGGCAGTAGGGCCAAACCCTCCCCCTTAGCCATCACCAGGTTTTGGCCATCCGGCGTCACCCGAAAATCACCCCCCAAATCCACCTGCAAGGCCCGTCGTTGTCCCCGCAAATTCACCTGCCACAATCCCGACTGGGCGGAATTGGATAAACTGGCCCGGGCCACCACCAATTTTTGACCATCGGGGGATACATCAAATTTCAGATTTTGAAACCCCTCACTGGGCAACAGGAGGGCCACCTGACCGGCCTCGCGGCGGGGGGGCGTACCCTCCGGGGTGGCATACTGCAAACCCGTGGTCACCGTATAAATTTCCACCGCCGGGTCATCCCGTCTTTGGGCGCTGAACACCACCCGGTCCGCCTGGGGCAAGGGTTGGGCATCCAACACCACCAAATCCGGCGGCGTCAATACCCGGTGGGTGCCCTGGCTCAAGTTATGCAACACCAGACGTCCCGTCTCCTCCCCTTGGGTCCCCACATAGATAAATGCCTGGTCCCGCGTGCGAAACCGTCCGGTAAAGGGTTCCATCACCCGCCCGCGGCCATACTTATCCTTCGCACCTCGGACCTCCAGCCGGTATTCCTGCCCATAGGGTGCCGGTTCCACCAGTGTGTAGGCCATACGCCGTCCCGCCCAACTCACCTTGCCCCGCAGCGTCGGCGTGATCCGTATCCCCTGTTCCACCGTGCGGGTATCCATCGGGCGATTAAACGTCACAATAAAGGCCTGGTCCTGCGCCCCCACCACCCGTTCCTGCCAAGAAAACTGCTGCACCCGGGGTCGGGACCGATCGCCTCCCCCCAAAAGCACCAGGGTCACCAGGGCCAGGAGGACCAAAACCGTCACCACCGCCCGGTCCAAAGGCTGTTTGAGCATGACTAGCGTCCCGATCGGCTTTTCTGGTGGATCACTCTAACATTCCCGCCCCTGGGGATGAGCAAGGTAGCATCTGCCTCTGCCGTTAGGCATTAAGCAATCGTCAAGAACACAGCGACTGGCTGGGTGGGGTTGCTAGGGTGGAAAGGAACGAGTACGGCCAAAACGATGGACATCCCCGCAGGTTACGTCAATCTCATGGGGCGGGTGCACGGTTCCGAGGTCAACGGGCCGGGCCGCCGGGCAGTGGTTTGGGTACAGGGGTGCTACCGGGCTTGCCCAGGCTGCTTTAACCCCCAATCCTGGGCGTGGGAAATGCGGGAACTGGTACCGATTCCGGAGCTGGTGGACTGGATTCTGGCGGACCCGGACGAGGAGGGAGTGACCTTTTCTGGGGGCGAGCCGTTTCTCCAGGCGGTGGCCCTGGCGGCAGTGGCGCGGGCGGTGAAGGCAGCCGGGCGCAATGTCATGTCCTTTAGCGGCTACACCCTGGCGGAGTTGCAGGGTCCCCAGGCCCCGGCTGGCTCAGCAGATTTACTGGCCCAATTGGATATTTTGGTGGACGGTCCCTACGTGGCGTCCCTGGCGGTGAACGACCCCCATTCCCTGGTCTCCTCCCGCAACCAACGGGTGCACGTATTCAATCCGGCGCTACGGGACCGGCTGAACTGGGCCAGTAACCAAGCGGAAGTGCATATCCTCAAGGACGGTACCCGCATTTTCACCGGCTTTTTGGGCCAATTCCTAGAAACCTAATGGAGGGAGCTATGGGTACGTTTCAGCAGGAAATGGACCGCATTAAACAGGGCACGGCGCAACTGTCCCAGGCGATTCCCGACACCATGAAGGGCTTTTACGCCCTGAGCCGGGCAGCCACCACCCCCGGCGCTCTAGACACCAAAACCAAGGAACTGATTGCCCTGGCCATTGCCGTGGCGTTGCGCTGCGATGGTTGCATCGGCTTCCACACCCGCGCCGTTTTACAGGCTGGAGCAACCCCCCAAGAAATCATGGAAGCCCTGGGGGTAGCCGTACTGATGGGGGGCGGACCGGCGCTGATGTATGCGGCCCACGCCCTAGACGCCCTGGCGGAATTGCAACCCCCGTCCCCCACTTGACTACTGGCCCCAAACCACCACCTCCCCAAGGCCGTAATAAAACTAGACGAATCTACACATTCGTTAACAGCGTGGGAGGTACCATTGATGGTGAAGTCATCTGCTTGGTTAGGGGTTGTGCTGGGGTTGGCGTTGGGACCGGTGGCGCCGGTGATGGCCAGGGGGACCTGTGGACCTCGCTTGGCCGCGGGAACGCCGGGACAGCAGGCGGCCACCCAAGGCAACATCGTGCAGGTAGCCCAGCAGGCGGGTCAGTTCAAGACCTTGGTGCAGGCGGTGCAGGCCGCAGGACTGGTGGATGTCTTGTCCGGTCCGGGGCCGTTTACGGTGTTTGCGCCCACGGATGACGCCTTTGCCGCCCTGCCGCCGGGAACCCTAGAAAACCTGCTCAAGCCGGAAAACCGGGAAAAACTGCGGGCAGTCTTGACCTATCACGTGGTGCCGGGCCGGGTCACCTCTAAGGACCTGAAGGCGGGTCCCCTGAAAACCGTGCAGGGACAATCCCTTACAGTAAGTCTCACGGAGCAGCCCCAGGTGGACAACGCCCGTATTCTCCAGGCGGATATCCCGGCCAGTAATGGGGTGATTCACGTGATTGACCAGGTGGTGCTGCCGAAAAACTAACCGCGGTTGCTTGGGCAAGGGCAGGTCTTGGCGACTCTCGCTATTCCTGGGCCTGTCCTGCCTTTACAACTGCCCGATGTCTTCGTACCACAGGTCAGGGTGACGTTGGATAAATTCCTGGAGCAAATGCCGGCACTCGGCCAGGTCCAGATCAATCACTTCTACGCCGTGCTGTTCCATCCATTCCCTTGCCCCAGGAAATGTGCGGGATTCCCCCACAATTACCCGGCGAATGCCAAACTGCACCACCGCCCCGGCGCATAAGTAGCAGGGCATGAGGGTTGAGTACAAAGTCGTATCCCGATAGGAACCGATGCGACCAGCCCGCCGTAGACAATCAATTTCCGCATGGGTAATGGGGTCATTGTCCTGGACCCGCCGGTTACGCCCCGCACCTACGATTTGTCCGGCCTTGACCAATACCGACCCGATGGGAATCCCCCCTTCGGCCAAACCCAAGCGCGCCTGTTCAATAGCTGCCTGCATGAATGCGTCCATAGCCCCTCTTGGACCTGTCCCCGGCATTATACCCAGCTAGCGGGGATAACGCTGCATCAGGTGCTGCACTTCAGCGGCATGGTAAGAACTGCGGGTCAAGGGGGAGGCCACCACCTGCAAAAAGCCCATTTGTTCCCCAATGCGCCGCCATTCAGCAAATTCCTCCGGATGGACATAGCGGGCCACCGGTAAATGCTTAGGACTCGGTTGCAGGTATTGCCCCAGGGTGAGAATGTCGCAGTCCACCTCCCGTAAATCCTGCATCACCTGAAGGACCTCCTCCCAAGTTTCCCCCAACCCCACCATCAGACCCGACTTGGTGTAAACGCGGGGGTGCAGTTGTCGGGCGTGGCGCAACAGCATCAGACTACGGTGGTAATCCCCCTGGGGACGCACACGCCGGTAAAGACGGGGCACCGTTTCCGTGTTGTGGTTGAGCACCTCCGGTTGGGCCGCCAGGATCACCGCCAGGGCCTCCCAGTTGCCACATAAATCGGGAATAAGCACTTCAATGGTCGTACCGGGGCAGACTTCCCGAACCTTGTGAATGCAGTTGGCAAATTGTTGGGCGCCCCCATCCGGTAGGTCGTCCCGGTTTACCGAGGTAATCACCACATGGCGCAGGCCCAATCGCCGCACCGCTTCCGCCAGCCGAGCCGGTTCCTCCGGGTCCGGGGGTGGGGGTTTTTTCACAAACTCAATATCACAGTAGGGACAGGCGCGGGTGCAGGCCGGACCCAGGATCAAAAACGTCGCCGTGCCCTGGCTAAAACATTCGCCGATATTGGGGCAGGAGGCTTCTTCACAGACCGTATTGAGCCGCAAATCCCGCAGCAGATGTTTGACCTGACCAAAGACCGGTCCCTGTCCCAGGGGCGTGCGCAGCCAATCGGGTTTGCGGGGGCGTGTAGGGGTTTGGGTCATGGATTCCACTGTAGCAAAGGATAAGCTAGGGGTGTGAGGGCCACAGGACAGGCATCCCCCATGAGGTATTGGTTGCTGAAATCCGAACCCCAGGTGTACAGCATTGCTGATTTGGCGCGGGAGCAACGCACGCTCTGGGATGGGGTGCGCAATTACCAGGCCCGCAATTTTCTACGCCAGATGCAGGTGGGGGAACGAGCCTTTTTCTATCATTCCAACGCCCATCCGCCGGCCATCGTTGGGCTGATGGAAATTACGCAAACTCATGTGGTGGACCCCAGCCAATTTGACCCCCACAGCCCCTATTACGACCCCCAGGCCTCCCCTGACCATCCCCGCTGGTGGACCGTGGAGGTGCAATATCTGCAAACCTGTGTCACCCCCTTGACCCTGGCGCAATTGCGTGTGCTCTATAACCCCCAGGAATTTCTCCTCCTGCGCCCGGGTAACCGGTTATCGGTGCTGCCGGTCCCTTCCCCCATCGCCCAGGACATCGCCGCCCGCACAGGATTGCGTTTATAGTCCTGTTTCCCTAAGATATGGGTGGTGGTGGGGGGGGAGCAGAGCAAGGGACCAATGGGTCGTTGGCTGCGGTTGATACTGCTGGCGGTGGCCGTTGCGGTGGTGGCCCACCTGGGGTTTATCCCGGCCTTGGCCCAGAGACCAACCGTCACGGTGCAGCTCATCGCCATCAACGATTTCCACGGGCGTCTGGAGCCAGACGGTTTAACCCTCGCTTTAGCCGATGGGCAACGGCTACCGGCGGGGGGCGCAGCCTATCTAGCTACCCATGTCCGGCGCTGGCGACAGGGGCACCGGCACACCCTTTTTGTCTCCGCCGGGGATAACATCGGCGCCACCCCCTTGTTATCGGCCCTGTTCCATGACGAACCGACGATTGAAGCCCTCAACGCCATGGGATTGGACGCTAGCGCCGTGGGCAATCACGAATTCGACCGGGGGGTGGCGGAGCTGTTGCGCCTGCAAAAAGGGGGGTGTCATCCCGGCGAGGGCTGCCCCACTGGTGAGACCTTTCCGGGTGCGCGATTTTCCTACCTGGCCGCCAATGTGATCGATGCGACCACCGGGCGCCCCCTGCTGCCCCCCTACCGGATTTACCAGTTTGCCGGGGTAAAGGTGGCCTTGGTGGGTCTGGTGCTCAAGGGCACACCCCAGATCGTTGCTCCCCAAAACGTGGCCGGATTGGAGTTTCGCGACGAAGCCGACACCCTCAATGCCCTGGTGCCGGTGCTGCGTAGGCAGGGTGTACGGGCCATCCTAGCCCTGGTCCATGAGGGCGGCTTCACCACCGGCGGCCATAACGAGTGCCCAAATCTCACCGGCCCCATTGTGGACATCGTGCGCCGTACCGACCGGGAAGTAGACGTTTTTATCACCGGGCACACCCATCGCGCCTACAACTGCCTGGTGGATGGACGGGTGGTCACTAGCGCCGACGCCTTTGGCCGGCTATTGACAGCGATAGAACTGCAACTGGACCGACGCAGCGGCGATGTCCGTTCCGTCCAGGCCCAGAACCATATCGTCACCCGCGACGTTCCCCCGGCGCCTGCCTTGACCCGTTTGATCGACAAGTACCGAGTCATTGCCGAACCCCTGGCCAACCGGGTGATTGGGCAGATCACCGCCGATATTCTGCGCCGCCCCAGCCCTAGCGGGGAAATGCCTTTAGGCAACCTCATCGCCGATGCCCAACTGGCCGCCACCCAAGGCCCTGACCAGGGAGGAGCCGTCATCGCCCTGATGAATCCGGGGGGCATCCGCGCCGATTTACTCTACGGGGAAGGGGGCCAGGTCACCTATGGTCAAGCCTTTAATGTACAGCCCTTTGGTAATTACCTGGTGACCCTGACCCTCACCGGGGCGCAAATCAAAACCCTACTGGAGCAGCAGTTCGACAACCCATCGCCGGGGCAAAACCGCATACTCCAGGTCTCCCAGGGCTTGCGTTACCGCTGGCGACCGGACGCCCCCCCCGGCCAGCGCGTGGTGGACCTCACCCTGCACGGCCAGCCCCTGGAACCAACCCAAACCTACCGAGTGACCGTCAACAGCTTTTTGGCCGACGGCGGCGATGGATTTAGCATCCTACGACAGGGGCAGGACCGAGTCGTGGGCATCCAGGACCTGGCCGCTTTGGAGGCCTATTTCCGCACCCACTCCCCCGTCAGTCCCCCGGCCCTAGGCCGTATCACCAACTAACCGCTTTTATCCTCACCGCTTTCCAAGGCGCTGGCTTCCCGTTTGAACTCCTCTTCAAATTCCCGGGCGGCCTGCTGAAAGCTCTTGACCGTCTTGCCCAAGCTACGACCGATTTCCGGCAGCTTGCGGGGGCCAAAGATGAGCAAAGCCACAATCGCAATCACCCCCAGCTCCGGCAACCCCATCCCAAAGATGTTCATCGTTACGCCTCCAGGGGGGGTCAGCGCCCCTGCCAACCCCCATCAACGCTTAACCGGCCCAATCCACCTTGAAGCTATCCAGCAGAATGGAGGAGTTATAAATCTGCAGGATGATCAGCAAAAACAGGAAAAACAACAGCATAAACACTGCCATCAAAGGCGTGGTTCCCCAACCCGGTGCTACCTTCCCGTACTCCGAATTGAGCGGGCGCAACAAGTCCCCCAACCAAGTCCGCATTGCCATAGGATTGACCCGTCCATCGTTAATCTCCTGTAACATTATAGGAGCACCTTTTGCTAGACGGATCGCCTTCTATGGAATCTGCAACAGTTTTTATCACTTCCCTGGCGGCGCTGGTGATCGGCATTACGGCCTACGCGATTTATGTGGCCTTTGGGCCGCCGTCGCGGGTGCTGGACGACCCCTTTGAGGACCACGAGGACTAGCCCCCTACAATAGAAGTGACCCCCCTGGGGGAAATGGTCATGGGACGCACGGGGATAGGCATCGTCACGGCCCAGCGGCGGCAGGAACGACCCGTTGGCCAAATTCACGTTTATGACGGTCTCGGCAAGGGCAAGTCCCAGGCGGCCTTGGGGGTGGTCCTGCGCTCGATTGGTTTGGGCATCAACACGGGCAAGCAGAACCGGGTGCTGCTGTTGCGCTTTCTCAAAGGGCCAGGGCGAGTCTATGACGAGGATGGGGCCATCGAGGCGCTGGAGCAGGCCTTTCCCCACCTGATTGACCAGGTGCGCACGGGGCGGGCGGAATACTTTGGTCCCGATGAGATTACGCCCTTTGACCGGTTGGAGGCGGAACGGGGCTGGCACATCGCCAAGGGGGCCATTCTTTCTGAGTTGTACTCGGTAATCGTGCTGGATGAAATCAATCCGGTGCTGGATTTGGGTTTGCTGCCGGTTGAGGAGGTGGTGGAAACCCTGGCCAAAAAACCGGAACCTCTAGAGATCATTGCCACGGGCCGGGCCGCCCCCAAGGAGTTGCTTGAAATTGCCGATCTGCACTCGGAAATGCGGCCCCACCATCACCCCACCGCCGAAAAGTACGGCATTACCGGGATCGAGATTTATACGGGCTCGGGCAAGGGGAAATCCACCAGCGCCCTGGGAAAAGCTCTGCAGGCCATTGGGCGGGGGATTCGCTTGGACTTGTCCCACCGGGTGTTGATCCTGCAATGGCTCAAGGGGGGCACCGGTTACACGGAGGACGCAGCGATTCAGGCCCTACAGCACAGCTATCCCAATCTGGTGGACCACCAACGCTGTGGCCGGGATGCCATTGTTTGGTGGAAGGACCGGCAAGAGTTGGATTACGTAGAGGCGGAACGGGGCTGGGAAATTGCCCAGGCGGCGATTCTTTCCGGGCTGTACAAAACCATCATCCTAGATGAGCTGAACCCGACGGTGGACTTGGAACTCCTGCCCCAGGAACCCATCATCCAGACCCTGTTGCGCAAACCCCAGCATACGGAGGTGATCATCACCGGGCGTTGTCGGCAATTGCCCCGCTACTTTGACTTAGCCAGCGTCCATTCGGAGATGGTCAACCACAAGCATTACGCCGACCGGGGGGTGGATTTGAAACGGGGGGTGGACTACTAGCGATACAGATCACAGCGGCGGGGCGCTTTTTGCCAAAAAATAGAGGAATGGAGTTGTGGCGTTTGTCCAGGAGTTTTTTATGAAGTTCCTCAATGGCCTCTTGGTGGCGGCGGTGGTCGGGCTGGTCACGGTACCGGTTCAGGCGGAGGATGCGGTCCAGGTACGGCAGTTATTGAACACCAAAACCTGTACGAACTGTGACCTGCGGGGGGCGGATTTGCGGGGAGCGCGGCTGAACAATGCCAACCTGCAGGGGTCGGATTTGACGCGGGCAAACCTCCGGGGTGCGGAACTGGTGGGGGCGGATTTGCGGAACACGGACCTGCGGAACGCGGATTTGCGAGGGGCCAATTTGAGCTACGCCAATCTGGAGGGGGCGGACTTGCGGGGGGCCAATTTAGAGGGAGCCAACCTGCGGGGGACGGAACTGGAAGGGCGCCGGGGACGCGGGAGTGCTACCCTACGGCAAATTACGGTGCCCCTACCTCGGCGTTAGGCGGTGAATTGACCCAGCGCTGGGCCAGGTTCACCCAATCCGACGGCACCATGATGATGGTAGTGGTATTGTTTTCGGCGCCGATTTCTGTGAGCATTTGTAGGCGGCGCAGTTCGAGGGCAGCCGGGTTTTGAGCAATTTCCTTGGCGGCGCTAGCCAGTTGTAAAGACGCTTCCTGTTCGGCGGCGGCCTTGATCAACCGGGCGCGTTTTTCCCGTACCGCTTCGGCTTCCTTGGCCATGGCCCGCTGCATGGAGGGGGGAATTTCCACGTCCCGCATTTCCACCCGTTCGATGTCGATGCCCCAGGGTGCGGTGATCTCGTCTACAATCTCCCGGATGCGCAGGTTCACCTGGTCCCGGTTTTTCAGTACGTCGTCGAGCAGGTTTTGGCCGACTACGTTGCGCAGGGTGGTTTGGGCGGCCAGATACACGGCCTGGTGGTAGTCCTCGACGCGGTTGATGGCCTTGGCGGGGTCAATCACCCGGTAGTAGAGCACGGCGTTGACCCGAATGGTGACGCTGTCGGCGGTGACGGTCTCTTGGGGTTGAACGTCCACGGTGCGGGTGCGCATATCCACCTGGACTTTTTGCTCCAAAAAGGGGATGGTCCAGTACAACCCCGGCCCGCGAATGCTGTGCAGGCGTCCTAGGCGAAAAATCACCCCCCGTTGGTACTCCCGGTCTAGTTTGAAGCCCGATAACAGGAGGGCGAGGATGACCAAAACGACCGTTGCGCCCCAGGGCATGGCTATCTCCTGGCAGTAACCCGGCACTTCTAGTTTAATTGCCCCTTGCTATACTACGGCTGGTCCGGGCAGGGTGAGGTCTATGCGGATCGCCACTTGGAATGTCAATTCGGTGCGCACCCGTTTGCCCCATATCCAAAGTTGGTTGGCCCGACATCCGGTGGAGGTGCTGTGTTTGCAGGAGACCAAGGTCCCGGATGACCAGTTTCCCAGGGAGGCGTTTCCGGGGTATACCTGCGTGGTGGCCGGGCAAAAGGCCTATAACGGGGTGGCGGTCCTGACCCGCATTCCTCCAGAGCGGGTTTCGGTGGGTTTTGCGCCCCTGTTGGGTCCAGAATGGGTTGGCCAGTTGGATGAACAAAAACGGTTCCTGCATGTGCAGATTCAGGGCTTAGAGATTGTGAATGTCTATGTGCCCAATGGCCAGAGTGTGGGCAGCGATAAGTACGACTACAAGTTGCGTTGGCTGGCGGCCCTGCACCAGTATTTACAGCGGTTGTTGCTGCGCACGTCCCAGGTGTGCGTATGCGGGGATTGGAACGTGGCCCCCACCGATCTGGATATTTACGACCCCCGGGACAAGCAGGAGCACATCATGGCTTCACCGGCGGAACGGGCGGCCTTTCAGCAAGTGTTGGCCTTGAGTTTCCAGGACAGTTTTCGGTTGTTTTGGCCAGAGGGGGGGCATTTTACCTGGTGGGACTACCGGGCCGGGGCCTTTCGCCGCAACCAGGGCTGGCGGATTGACCACATCTTGATCAGCCAAACCCTGCGTCCCTGGGCGAAAAATTGTTGGATTGACCGGGAACCCCGCACCTGGCAGCAACCCAGCGACCACACGCCGGTGATCCTGGAACTGGACTGGCCCCCTACACGATGAACTGATAGGGTTCGCTGTCGCTGGCCATGCGGCTGCGCACATCGTAGTACAAGTCGGCCAGGGTGCATTGGGCCAGGGCCTGCTGGCATTGCTCGCTCAGGCGTCGCCAGAGGCTGCGGGTCACCCAGTCGGTGGGTTGGTGGGCCGGGAATTCCGGGGTGCTTAGGGGCTCGCCGACGGCCGCCAGAATCTGCTGCACACGAATCGTCTCCGGCGGCTGGGCTAACCGGTATCCCCCCTGCGCTCCCCGCTGGGCCACCACTAAGCCAGCGCGCCGCAGCTCCAGGAGTAACTTTTCCAAAAAGGGGGCGGGAATCCCCTGGCGCCGGGCGATGGTGCGCACGGACACGGGTTGCCGGGAGGCCGCCAACGTCAATTCCAGCATCGCCTTCAGGGCGTATTGTCCCCGCACGGACAGGCGAAACATCGTTACACTAAGAAATACGCTCTCTTTTTTCCCATCATGGCAAGGACGCTAACCCCGCCGCGCATCCAAGACCAGTTACAGGACACGGTGGCCCGCTACAGTTCCCGCGTGGATTATCTGGACATCCGCCTGGAACAGAGTGAATCCCTGCGGTTAGGGTTCCGGGGGCCCCGTTTTGACGCCGTGGACCGGGCGCTGTCCTTGGCGGGGGGCATTCGGGCCTGTTATCGGGGGGGGTGGAGTTTTGTGACATTCAACGGCCTGGAGGAACTGGCGGATCGGGTGGAGGAGGCCGTCGAACAGGCCCGGTTGATCGGTCATGAACAAACCCAACTGGCCCCGGTCCCACCGGTGGTGGATTATGTCAGGGCGGAAATAGCCCGCGACCCCCGCACCGTACCCCTAGCGGAAAAACGGGACTTGCTCCGGCACTACAACGACCTGCTGCTGAGCTATGACCCCCGCATCCAAACCACCAGCGTCAGCTACCGGGAGCGGTTTGGGGTGACCTATTTGGTGACATCCACCGGTACCAACCTGGCTCAGGAACGTCTAGATGTGTCGGGGATGTTTGGCGTGGTGGCCCGGGGGGAGGGACTGGTGGTGCGCCAGGGCTACGAATCGGTCCATTCCCGCGCGGATTACCGGGTGATGATGGGCCTGGACGAGCAGGTGCGGGCAGCGGCCCAACGGGCGATCCGACAACTGGAGGCGCAACCGGTCAGGGGTGGACAGTACACGGTGATCCTCGACCCTTACCTGGCGGGGGTATTTATCCACGAGGCGTTTGGGCATCTCTCGGAGGCGGATTTCGTCTATGAAAATCCCCGCTTGCAGGAGCTGTTACAACTGGGGCGGCCGGTGGCCATTCCCGAGTTGAACGTGGTGGACGACGCTACCTTGCCTGGGTTGCCGGGTTCCCTGAAGTACGATGATGAGGGGGTGCCGGGGCAACGGAAATACCTCATCCGCGAGGGGGTACTGACCCAACGGCTCCATTCCCGGGAGACGGCGGGAAAGATGGCCGAGCAACCCACCGGCAACGCTCGGGCCTTGTCGGCGACCTATCCCCCCATCGTGCGCATGACCAACACAGGGATCGAGCCAGGGCGCTATACCTTGGCCGAGATGATGCAGGACATTGACCTGGGGGTGTACTGTGTGCGGATGCTGGGGGGCCAGACCAACGGGGAACTGTTTACCTTTACCGCCGCCGAAGGGTTTATGATCCGCAAGGGGCAACTGGCGGAACCCGTGAGCGATGTCACCCTGAGCGGCAACGTCTTTCAAACCCTGAAGGACATCGAAGCCATCGGCAACGACACGGTTTACCGCAACGGCGGCTGTGGCAAGGCGGGGCAGTCCCCCCTACCGGTGAGCGTGGGCGGTCCCCATGTGCGCATCAAAAATGTGGTCATTGGCGGGCGTTCGTGATGGAGCGACCCTATCCACCCCCACCAGTGTTGACCGCCGGCAACCGTAACGAAATATCTAAGGACACCCCCCTGACAGACTTGACAAGACCGGTTATGATGGACTTGGTTCCGCCCCCTGGGATTTAGCTCTGCTTAATTCCATTGCGGCAACGGAGCGTTGTGCATTGGCGTTGGATTTGGGTTATGACTATTTACGTGGGCAATTTATCCTTCAAGGCCACCGAACAGGACCTGAGGGAAGTTTTCTCGGAATACGGACCAGTCAAGCGGGTCACGTTACCGATGGATCGGGAAACGGGTCGGATGCGGGGGTTTGCCTTCGTGGAAATGATGGAGGACGACCACGAAGAAAAGGCGATCAATGCCCTCGACGGCGCGGAGTGGATGGGGCGGCAGTTGCGGGTTAATAAAGCCCGGCCCCGGGACGATAACCGGCGTTTCTAAAACCCTAGCCCCGTAACCGTTTTTGCACATCCCGGGGGAGAATGATCACCCGGCGGCCGTCGGGCAAGGTCTCAATTCGCCCCCCGGCTTCTAAAATTTTTTGAATGGCAATGGCTTGGATGCGCTTGGTTGGTGCGTAACTGAGGATGGTCAGCCAGCCAATGACTTTAGCAATGCGACTGTTGGCATCCTCCCGCAGAAACTGGGCTGACTGGGTTGCCCGCCGAACCACTGCTTGACTCTCTGGCGTATCCCACCGGCTGGCCCACCGGGCGGCGGTCTCGAAGGAACGAATGGCCGCGGGACCGTCCCCTAAAAACAACATCTCATCAATGCCCCGGTACATCCAGGGGTAGTAGGACCCCGGCACCTCCGGCGTCAAAGACTGCATGGCCCGGCTGGCAATTTGAATGCTCCGCTCCGGTTCCCCGGCGTAGAGGGACCCCGCCGTGGATAGAAATAAATAAGCTCGGATAAAACGCGGATCATGTCGTAGGATGACTTCAAAAAAATCGGGCACCAATCCATAGGCCAAGGCCCTGCGGGCTTCCTCATCGCCAAAGTAAATATTGAACTGAATCAGCCACCAATTGGCTATCATGTTGTCGAACCCCAAACCGGGCATTTGTCGCCATAAACGCAACTGGGCCTGGGTCAGGGCTTCCTGCTGTTGCCACAGGGGAAGATTGTTTTGTTGCTGGGCAGTCAACCAGGCCTGGCGTTGCATTTGTAACCCCACCACCCCCCCAAAGGTCACCAGCCCGATCAACACATTAACCAGGGTTTTGATCATCTTGGTTCCCCCCCGCCTGCCAAAACTGATGGAGGACCTGTTGATGCACCTGCTTCCAGGGTAGTCCATGGGCGCGGGCGATCCGGGCGCAATCCTCGTACTCCGGTTGTACGTTAACCAGCCGACCGTTGATTTCCGCCACTTTGACGGCCACCTCTCCCCAGGGTGTTGCCAGTCGCACCAGGCGCCGGGGTAAAACCTTCCGTTCCTGCCACTGATACCGGACACCCAAGGTGGTCGTTTCCTCAAACAGGATAGCGCTACAGCGGTCTGCTTGCTCGGGCGAGCACAGGACCTGCACCAGGACCCCCTGCCGTCCTTTCTTCATGGTGATCGCCTGAGTCCACACATCTAACGCCCCAGCGGCCAGTAACCGTTCACAGGCGTAGGTCAGTCCCTGGGGCGACATGTCGTCAATTTGGGTCTCCAACACCACCACAGGTTCCGTCATGCGGGTCCCTGGAGCTGACCCTAACCACAACCGCAATACGTTAGCAATGGCCAAATCCCGGCTACCGGCACCCCAACCTACCCGCTCCAGAGACATCCGCGGTGGCCCCCCAAACCCCTGGGCCAGGGTGGTCACAATGGCTGCCCCCGTCGGCGTGACCAGTTCCCCAGTGAGGCCGTTGTCATATACTGGGACCCGTTTGGCCTGGCATAGGTACAGGACCGCCGGCGTGGGGACTGCCATAGACCCATGGGCCGTTTCCACATACCCCGACCCCAGGGGCAAAGCGGAGCAGTACACCTGCGTCACCCCCAGGACATGCAAACCCAGGCAGGTGCCCACCACATCCACCAGGGCATCCCATGCCCCCACCTCGTGGAAATGCACCCGCTCCGGCGGCACCCCATGCACGGCCCCTTCCGCGATGGCCAGGCTCTGGAAAATCGCTAAACTCCCCTGCTTGACCGGATCGGGCAAGGAGGCCTCAGTCAGGAGCCGGCGAATGTCTCCCCAATTCCGATAGGGCGGTTGTTCCCCCACCGGCTGGACGTGCAGGTAGGTCGCCCGCTGGCCCCGCCGTTGCACCGACTGCACCATCAGGCTCACCGACTCGGCTATCCCCAACCCCTGTAGGACCTGTTGTAAGACCTCAACCGGCAAACCGGCATCCACCAAGGCCCCCAGGCACATATCGCCCGCAACCCCCGTCGGGCAATCAAAGTAGGCCAGGCGTCCCATCAAGAGCGCTGTAGCACCAACACCCCCATTAAACCATGGGCAATCGGGTAGTGGCCGGCCTGAAACCCGCAATCTTGGGCCCACTGCACCTGCCGGTCGCCGGGGGGAAAATTTTGCAAGCTCGGCCAGATATAGGCGTATTCATCCCCCAACCCCAACCACTGGGCCACCGGCACCACCACCCGTTGCAAATACCACCTTTGCCAAGCTCGCAGCCAGGGGTCCTCGGGGTGGTGAAAATCCAAAATGGCCGCCCGTCCCCCCGGTCGCAACACCCGGTAGATTTCCCGCAAACACCGCTGTCGGTCCTGGACATTGCGTAACCCGTACCCCATGGTCACCACATCCACCGTGTTGTCCCCAAAGGGCAATTGCAAGACATCCCCCTGGTGCCAGTGAATGGGTTGGTGAGCGTATCGCGCGCGGGCAATGGCCAGCATCGCCGGGGCAAAGTCAATCCCCCACACCTGACCCCTCCCCCCTATTTTCCGCGCCAGCAGCCCCGTCAAATCCCCCGTGCCACAGCACAAATCCACCGCCGTTTCCCCCGGTTGCGGGTCCACCCAGCCGATGACCATGTGTTTCCAGACCCAATGCTGCCCCCAGCTCAGCCAGTTGTTGAGGGCGTCGTAATGGCGGGCAATCCGGTTAAACAGGGCCTGTGTATCGGTCATTCCGGGAACACCTGCGTCCGCGCCTGCACCACCCGAATCTGCCGGGTCGCCAAATTCCCTTCTGCCTGCGCCCCCGTGACCGTGATGGGGGGGTCGTTTTGGGTGTAAAACACATTGCCGCTGGCCGTGACCTCCTGCCGGTCTATCCGCCACTCCACCGTCTGGGCGCGCAACCGCCCCCGGGGATGTACCGCCTCCACCCCCTGGCGTAACCGCAACACCTGCCGGGCAAAGTCCATCTGCCCGCCCCCCGCCTTGACCACCAGTTGCTCCGGCGTATAGACGATCTGCACCGGTTTTAGCGCCTGCGCCAGCCCCTCCCGCCATCGCCAGTCCAGGGCCTCCCCCGTGATCCGCAGCGCTGGCTTTTGGTTAGTCACCTGCACCTGTTGCCGCAGGGACAGCCGATTCTCCCGCAAACGAATCGTGGCCTCCTGCCCCTTGACATACATCCGATTCGGCTGGCGAAATTCCGGGTTGCCCCTCAACAGGATTTCCTTCTGGGCCGGACGCCACATCAGGAAACGGGCCTTGATCACCATTTTGTCCTGCACATCCTCCGCGGTGATGTCCCCCTCGACGGTCAACGTTTCCTGGGCCTCCTGCACCGTCGCCTGGGTCGCCTTGACCCGATAACGGGGTTTCCCCTGGGCATAAATATCCCCCACCACCTGCCGGGCCGTCACCCGCCGGGTTTGGACATCTGCTATCGCCTGGTCCGCCTGCAACTTCCACACCGTCTGGCCCCCCTTATCCGCCTGGTGCAGTTTGAGGGATTCAAAGGTCAATTGCTGGGACGCCTCTGGGTTGGCCTCCGGTTCGAGGGGACGTTCCGGCACCTGACAACCGGCCAACAGGCAGCCCAGGACCACCCCCCAGGCCCATCGCCTAATTACGGGACGGATTGGCGTTGTCATTCGCGTTGTTGTTGGCATTGTTGACCATCTCCGCCACCGAGCGGTAGGGGGTGGGACGATTGGCCTTGCGGATCTCATCCCGAATCGTCTCTAAATCAATATAACGGTCGGCCACATTAATCAAATTATCGCTGGTCATGGAGCGCAGACTCACTACCTCTACCCGTACCCCTCGGTAGCTCACCGCATCCACTGCATAGGCCAAGTCCCCGTCGCCGCTGACTAAAATGGCCGTATCGTAGGACCCCACCAGGGATAACATATCCACCGCAATTTCCACATCCAGATTGGCCTTTTTCGACCCGTCCGGTAACTGAACCAGCTCCTTACACACCACCCGATAACCGTTGCGGCGCATCCAGAGTAAAAACCCCTGCTGTTTTTCATTGGTTGGGTCCACGCCCGTGTAGAAAAAAGCCCGCAGCAGACGGGAACCCGCCGTCAAATAACACAACAACTTACTGTAGTCAATTTCAATCCCCAACTGGAGAGCAGCATAAAACAGGTTAGAACCATCAATAAAGATGGCAATCCGACCCCGGTTTTCCAAGACCTGTTGGGGAGTAAATAAACCCACGTTATCCATGCCAGACATCGGTTTAATCCCAGGTTAATAAAAAATATGAATGTTTTGTAAGTCCCGCCCACCCATCCGGTACGGTACTTAATACCTTAGCAAACAACCCTGGTCTGCCCCACAAAACGTTAGGATTTTATCGGTTTTGCCAGTTCCAAGCGGCCAAAAACCGGCTCCGGCGGGGCGAGGACCTGACCGGCGGGTAAAACTCCCCAACGGCTGTGGTCCGCGAAAGCCAGGGATACCTCGCCGTCAAAATCCACTCCGTAGCCCAACTGCTGGTAAATCCGGGTGCTGGTTTGGGGAACGACCGGGCTCAGCAAGTAGGCCGCCAACCGCACCGCCTCCAGCAAGCTATACAGTACGCCTTCTAAAGTGGTCTGGTCCCCGGTTTTCGCCAACTGCCAGGGCGCCTGTTCGTCAATCCACTGGTTGGCCCGTTGCACCAGCGCCAGCGTCAACCCACAGGCCCGGTGAATCGCCAATGCCTGGTAGGCCTGGGCCACCTGTGCCCCCAAATCCCGGCCCATCGTCACCAAGGGATTATTCGGTAAGGCCACCGGCGTCGGCACCCGTCCGCCGCAATACTTGTGGACGAGCTTAGACGTGCGGTTCAGCAAATTCCCCAACCCATTCGCCAAATCGGCATTCACAATCTGCACAAATCGTTCCTCGTTAAAATCCCCATCCTTCCCCAGTTCAATCTCCTTCAAAAAGTAATAGCGCAGGGCGTCACTCCCGTAGGTCTCCACCAGGGCAAAGGGGTCCACCACATTCCCCAGGGATTTGCTCATCTTTTGGCCGTCCTTGGTGAGAAAACCGTGGGCAAAAACCCGCTTGGGCAAGGGCAACCCCGCTGACATCAACATCGCCGGCCAATACACCGCATGGAACCGCAAAATGTCCTTGCCAATGAGATGTAAGTCCACCGGCCACCAGGTGCGGACCGCCGCCGCCAAACTGGGGGGTTCGTCGGGTTCTAACAACGCTGTGATGTAACCCAACAGGGCATCAAACCAAACATAAATCACCTGCTGGGGGTCCACCGGCACCGGAAAGCCCCAGTCCAGATGTCGGCGGGAAATGGAAAAATCATTTAGCCCCTGGGCCACAAATTTCATCACCTCATTGCGGCGGGTTTCCGGCTGGATAAAGTCCGGCTGGTCCCGGTACAGCCGTTCGAGCGGTTCTTGATAGCGAGACAACCGGAAAAAGTAGTTGGGTTCATCGCGCCACTCCACCGGCAAGGTGGGATGCAACGGGCAGTATCCCCCCGGTAATAATTCCCGTTCATCCTTGAACTCCTCACAGGCCACGCAATACCACCCCTGTTGCTGATGCAAGTAAATATCCCCCCGCTCCCACACCCGCAGGAAAAATTCCTTGACGATCACCCCATGGCGCGGGTCGGTGGTGCGACTGAAGCGGTGCCATTGGATGTGCAACTTCCGCCACAAGTCTTGAAATTCCGCCGCCATGCGGTCACAATGTTCCTGGGGGGGTAATCCCTGCTCCTGGGCGGTGCGTTGAATTTTCTGCCCGTGTTCATCCGTGCCGGTCACCAGCAGCACCGCATCCCCCCGCAACCGGGCAAACCGGGCCAGGGCATCCGCCACCATAGTGGTGTAGGCGCTGCCGATATGGGGCCGGGCGTTGACGTAGTACAAAGGGGTCGTTAGGCTGAAACGGGCCATAGGGGACCAGTAGAGACAGGGTTTTTCTCCATCATAGAGGGATTTGCTCGGCGGTTTGGCGTGTCCGTCCTCTATGCTGGTAAATGGAATTGTAATTCCCAGCACAATCGCTACGCCATGTCCAGGGTTCAGGTTTACTTGTTCACCAGCAAGACCACCCATCGAGACCAGATCAAACAGTTGCAACAACGGTTAGAGGCCCTGGGTTGTCCGGCGGAGGCCTTACAAATTGTGGACGTAATCGAGCAACCCTATCTGGCGGAACGGCTACGGGTGGTGGCCACGCCGGCTTTGGTCAAGGCCTATCCCGAACCCCGGCAAGTCTTGGCCGGCAGTGATTTGCTGGAACAGGTGGATTACTGGTGGCCCCGCTGGCAAACGGAAGCCGCCGCCGACAACCAATCCCCACCCGCCGTTAGCAGCCCCGATGTGGTCCGTTTGGAGGAGGAACTGGCCCGCGCCCAACTCACCATCCGTCAACTGACCGCCCAGGTGGACTTCCGCAATCAAGTGATCGAGATGCTGGCCCATGACCTGCGCAATCCCCTGACGGCGGTGAGCATTGCCCTGGAAACCCTGGAGATGGCCCCGCAGCGGCACGAACTGGCGCCCCAACTGATTCAACAGGCCCGCAACCAGGTAAAGACCTTGGACCGGTTGATCACCAGCATCCTCCAGGTCAGCCGCAACCAACAAAAAGTTCTGCACCTCAATCCCCAGGCGGTGCAATTGCCGGAGATCATCCACCAGGTGGCCCAAAGTTTCCAAGCCCTCCTGGAGAGCCGCCAACACACCCTACGGGTGGATATTGCCGAACCTTGCCCGCCGGTTTTTGCCGACCCTGACGCCCTGAGACGCGTGTTGAACAACCTGCTGGATAATGCCTGCAAATACACCCCTCCGGGCGGGCAGATCAGCATCAGCACCTTGCACAGCACTACCTTGAAAGTGCAGGTGACGGTGGCCGATAATGGGCCGGGGATTCCCCTGGCGGACCAGGAACGGATTTTTGACCCCAGCACCCGCCTGGCTAACCATGACCAGGAAGCCAATGGCTACGGACTGGGCCTGGCCGTCTGCCGGCAGATTATCCAGGCGCACTACGGGCGGATTTGGGTGGAGTCGGAGCCGGGCCGGGGGAGTCGCTTCCATTTCACCCTACCGGTATACCGCCCCTGAGTTGACAACGCCCCGACCCGTTCGCTAAAGTAATAGATACGTTGAACGCGTGCCCCCATCGTCTAGTGGTCTAGGACACCTCCCTTTCACGGAGGTAACAGGGATTCGAATTCCCTTGGGGGTATTGATGTTGCCGTTACGAATTCAGGTGGAACGGTCGCGCGGGTTGCTGTACGGCCTGGGCGAGTAACTGCCTGTATTCCTGGTCAGAGACGGTGTAGGCGCCGAAGCGGGTCAGGTGGGGGTTGATTACCTGGGCATCGAACAGCCAAAATCCCCGGCGGCGCAGGTGGTCCACCAGGGTAACCAGGGCCACTTTGGAGGCATCCGTGACCCGGTAAAACATGGACTCCCCGATGAAGGCGGCGCCGATGACTAGGCCCAGTACCCCTCCGGCCAGGGTATCCCCGTCCCAGGTTTCCCAACTGTGGGCATAGCCGGCCCGGTGCAAGCGTTGGTAGAGCTGCTGGAGTTCTTCGGAAATCCAGGTCTGGGGACGGTCAGCGCAACCGGCAACGACCCCGGCGAAATCCCGATTCACGTGCACCTGAAACCGGTGGAGTTTGCGTCGGAGAGAACGGGGGCAATGGAAGCGCTCATCCAGGGGAATCAGGGCGCGTTGTCGGCTGCGATACCAAGCCAAGGTGCCGGTGCCCTCATCTGCCATTAAGAAATACCCCTGACGGTACCCCTCAAGGACCCAGGCCACATCCCTATCCATCACCATCGCTACAATAGAGAGGGCAAGATTGATGAATCCCTGTGTCGCGCTATTTGATCATCTATGATGGGCGCTGTCAACTCTGTAGTGGTTGGGTGGCGGCGCTGTATAAGCTGGAGGGGGGCCGGTGGTTGAGCTACCTCCCCATGCAGGATGAAGCGGCCCTAGCCCAATGGGGAATTACACCAGCGACCTGTCAGCAGGGCGTCATTCTCATTGACCAAAATCGGCCGGAACGCCGCTGGCAAGGTACGGCGGCCCTCGAACAACTGGCGAGTTTCCTCCCCGGGGTGGCACCGGTGGTGGCTGCCTATCAACGCTTGCCGGGGTTGAAGGCCATTGGCGATGCCTGTTACGTCCAAATTCGCGACCATCGCTACGAGTGGTTTGGCGAACGGTCGGAGGTGTATCGCGTGCCGTCGTCCTAATGGGCCGGATTCTGGTAGGCATCGGGGGGGGAATTGCCGCCTACAAGGTTTGCGAGCTGGTTTCCCAGTGGGTGCAGCAGGGCCACCAGGTGCGGGTGATCTTGACTTCTACGGCGACCCGGTTTGTCACCCCCTTGACCCTGAGCACCCTCAGTCGCCACTGCGCTTACACCGACGGAGATTTTTGGCAACCCACTGGCCGTCCGTTGCACATCGAGTTGGGGGAATGGGCTGATGTGCTGGTGATTGCCCCCGCCACGGCAGATTTACTGGCGAAAATGGCCCAGGGCTTGGCGGACGACCTGCTCACCAACACCCTGCTGGCCAGCACAGCACCGGTTGTGGTGGCCCCGGCCATGAACAGCACCATGTGGCAGCAGGTCTCGGTCCAGCACAATTACCAAACTCTACAGCAATGGCCCCGTTGCCACAGTGTGGGGGTGCGGGCAGGGTTGCTGGCCTGTGATGCCGTGGGTCCGGGGCGGATGGCCGAACCCTGGGAAATCGACGCCTGGGTCAACTCCCTGCTCATCACTGGTGGCCGCCGGGATCTGCAGGGCTACAACGTTCTGGTCACCGCAGGGGGTACCCGCGAACACCTGGACCCGGTACGGTTTTTGGGGAATCCAGCCAGTGGCGCCATGGGAATCGCCCTAGCCCAGGCCGCCCTTAGCCGTGGCGCGAGAGTAACCTTGATTCATGGTCCCCTCACCCACCCAACGCCTGCGGTCGATCACGTGATCAGCGTTACCAGTGCCCAGGAGATGTATGCTGCCGTGTTAGCCGTTTTTCCCGAACAGCACTGGTGTCTGCTGGCCGCTGCGGTAAGCGATGTACAACCGGGAACGCGCCATGCCACCAAACTGCCCAAACAGGCCCTACCCGACTGCTTACCCCTGCAACCCGCCCCCGATATCGCCCAACACCTGGGGAACATCAAGCACCCGGAGCAATTACTCATCGGATTTGCCGCCCAAACCGGTGATATTGAGGCCCCCGCCCGGGACAAACTGCGTGCCAAAAACTTAGACGCCATCGTGGCCAACCCGATTGATGTACCCGGTGTCGGTTTCGGCAGTGAATATAACGAGGCTGTCTGGTTAGACCGACGGGGACAACGGCGGGTGTGGTCACGGACCACTAAACTCCACCTAGCCCACCAGATTCTGGATGCTGCTCGGGAGCTTTACGATTCCTCGTCGGTTTCCTCCTCGTCCGTGGGGTAGTAGAAGCTGCGGGATCGCCCTGTCAAGATGGATTTCGCCAAGGATAAGGCTTTTTGGGCCTCAAACAGAGCTTGCCGTTTCCACACCGCCTTACGCTGCCGCTTGCGAGCCTTCGAGGTTTTCTTCTTGGGGACTGCCATAAGCCGGGCCAAAGAATCGCAAAACATATTTCAATATAGCATTGACGGGGGAACAGCGCTCCATCCCCGGGCGGGCGTGTTATGCTATAGGAGTCCCAGTCTTAACAAAGGTTTACGTTTTAGGGGTGGGGATGACGGCAACGGTAGCGGTCCAGCGGCCAACGGTCAAGGAACTCAAGGAGGCTTGGGCGGGACTTCACGCGCGTAGTTGCCCAGATGTCTATAACTTTCACCTGCATACGGTGCATTCAGACGGGCGCCTAGAGCCGGAGGAGGTGATTGACCAGGCCTTGACCTATGGGGTGCAGGGGTTGGCTATTACCGACCATCACCGGGTGAGCGGCTACGAACAGGCCTACCGCTATTTACAGCGCCTGCCCGGTTACCGCAAGCCGCAACTGTGGTCGGGGATTGAAATCAGTTGCGACCTGCTGGGCGTTGAGGTGCATATTCTCGGCTATGGCTTTGACCCGGACCATGCCCTGATGGCTCCCTACATCCAGGGCACGACCCCCTTGGGGGATGACTACGCAGCGGCAGCGGTGATTCAAGCGATCCAGGGAGCCGGGGGTCTAGCCGTTCTCGCCCACCCGGAGCGCTACAAAAAACCGGCCAGTGAACTAATCCCGGCGGCCAGCGCCCTGGGCATTGACGGGGTAGAAGCCTATTACGCCTACAACAACCCGGACCCCTGGCGCCCCAGCCCGCAGCAAACGGCCCATGTGCTGCACCTGAGTCGGGTGTACGGGCTATGGGTCACCTGCGGCACTGACACCCATGGGCGCAGCATCCGCTCCCGCCTGTAACCACAGCAATTGCCGCCGTTGCAGGTCCTGAAGGTGGTCTGGCGTGGCGCCCGGCACCTGGTTGAGTAACTCGGCCACCGTCAGCTCGCCCGTTGCCCAGCAGAGGATGTCGTATTCCAGGGGCGTTAAATCCACCGGTTGGTAGTCGTAGTCCAACAGGGAACGCCCCGGCCACCCCATCATACAGGTCGAGCGCACCGGTCGGGCCTGTTGCCAGTCGGGCAATCCCCGCTGCAAGGGTGGACGTCCCAAAAAGAACTCAAAATGGGTCAGTTCTGGGTCCAGGGCTTCCACCAACTCGTACTGCTGCTGGGGGGGCAAGGCGCGGGCGGTTGTCAGTAGGTCCGGCGTCGCACCCAATAGCCGTTCCAACTGCCAGTAACGGGGATTGGAAAAGCCCAAAAACTCCAGACCCGTATTGGCAATCAGGGCAAACAGGGTCTCCACCGTGTAGTCCATCTCCTGGGGGTGCACGTACATATCGGCAAAGGTGGCGTCGTGGACGTTGTCTAAGGCCCAGCGTTCCCGTTCCCGCCGCACCAGCCGGTTATCCGCCGGTAAATGGGCCAGTAACTGTCGCCCAATGGCCACCCCTGTGCGGTAATCTCCCCCGGGCGGTTGCAGCAGACGAATCGCCTTTTGCAGCAGCCGGATTTCCCAACGGCCCCAGTAGGCGTACACAAACACGTGCATCAATCCCCCCGGCGCCAAGACTTCCGCCAAGGCCCGCAAACCCGCTTTGGGGTCCGGCAGGTGGTGCAACACCCCCACGCAGTTGATGTAGTGAAAGGTCTGGGATAGGCGGCCTACCTCCAGCAGGTTGAGGTGATGCAGGTGCACCCGATGGGCCACCCCTGAGCGCTGGAGTCGCTGCTGGGCAATGGCTAAGGCCGCCTCGCTCAGGTCAATGGCCACCACCGTCGCCGTGGGATTCAGATGGGCTAAGTAATCGGTGCCCACCCCTGTCCCACACCCGGCGTCCAGAATGCGTAGCGACGGCCACTCCCGCGGTATCCAACCCAGGGCAAAGTGATGGGCTGCCGGCACCGACCACCGCCAGTTGTAGCCCGGAGGGGGACCATCCGTCACCGGGTCGGGCGGAAAAGGATAGGTGTTGTACAGTTGCCGAACGGCTTGGGTAATGGCGTCGGTCATCGCTAGTCCCAAGGGAAAAGATTGGACCAGAACTGGTAAGGCCGACCGTTGGGCAGGATGGCCCCTTGACAGCGCACCCCCAGAAGATACATGCCTCCTAGATGTGCGCCCGTGAGATTGGCTCCCCGCAGGTCCGCCCCCCGCAAATCCGCCGCCGTGGGACTCCGCCACCGCATCAACAGGCCATTGCCCAGCAGCAGGAGCGCCAACCCCAGGAAGCCGGCTCCCCAGCGCCCCGTGATGCCCAGTACCACGACCAACAGCAACGCCAGGCCATTGCTCCCCAGCACCAGCAGTCGGGACAAATGGGGACGGGGTTGGTCGAAGACGGCGCCCTGGAGGTCGCAGCCCTGCAAATTCGCCCCCCGCAGGTTACTCCCCACCAAAGAACACTGGCTGAGGTCGCTATCCCGCAGGTCGGCCCGCCGGAGATCGGCCAGTGTCAAACAAGCACCCCGCAAGTTGGCCTTCTGAATCCGGCAACGACTGAGGTTGGCCCCGTGGAAATTCGCTCGGCGGAAATCGCTCTCCCGTAAATCCGCCCCCGCCAACACCACGCCGCTCAAATCCATCCCTGCGCCATCTAGACGGCGAAAATCTGTCTCCCCCTGGGTATAGCGCTGGATCAGGACCGACCGCAACACCCAACCTACTCAAGCCCGACTAGCACCATCATCCCACTGCGCCGTTCCCCCTGGCAACCTTAGGGGCCGAGGCGGTCTTAAGATGCTTTACTAAAGGTCCGGTTGGTTAAGTGGGGAAGCGACGGAACTTCTCCCGGCCAAGGTTGTAACATGGGCTATAGATGGCCCTCAGCCCTACTTCTCCTGGCCGTTGGTTGGTGATGTCCATGAAAAAGCATGAAGCCCCTCCTCCTGCCTCTCGCGCGACGGCGGACACCCGCCCCCAGTCTATGTCGTCAAAAGCTCCGTTCCCACCAGAAGTACGCGAATTGATTGCCAGCCTGAAGTTCCATTTTCGCCAGACCCTGACGGCAATGCCCCTGGAGATAGCCCTACTGGCGATGCGGGAGGCCTGGAAAGCCTGTAACCAGGAGCAGGATGTGCCACCGCCGCCCCCCTCGTTGTTGCGTTGACCATGGCCCTATCGCCGGCTCAGGTGGCTGACTTGCCCCTGGTGGCGGAGGTGGATATTTTGGTGGTGGGGGGAGGGACGGCCGGTGCTGTAGCGGGGATTGCGGCAGGACGCACGGGCTATCGGACCTTGGTAGTGGAACAGTTGGGGTATTTGGGGGGCACGCAAACGGGAGCGCTGGTGACACCCATGATGCCCAATCAATTGCAGGGGGTGCCCCTCAACGGTGGGATTGACGCCGAGATTAACCAGCACCTCAACGCCTGGTCGGAATCGGGGGTCTGGCGGGATGGCAACCGGGGCTGGTTTAACCCGGAGGCCCTGAAGTGGGTGCTGGAGGACCTACTGCTGGCTAGCGGCGCCCAGGTCTTGTACTACACGTTGTTTGAGGAGGTGGTAGTGGCCGACGGGCAGGTGTTGGGGGTGGTGGTGACCAATAAGGCCGGACGGGGGGTGATCTGGGCCAAGCGCACCATTGATGCCACGGGGGATGGAGATGTGGCCTACCGGGCGGGGGTGCCTTTCCAAAGCGGGGACCCGGAAACGGGGGTGAATCAGCCCTTGGCGGTGCGGTTTCTCCTGGGCAATGTGGACCTGAACCGTTTTGCCGATTTTTTGCGGGGTTTGGGGCGGCACGAAATTCTGGAGAATGCTGAGGGATCCCAGGTGCCCTTGATCCACACGGCGATGGTCTGGGGACGCCACTGGCCCTTGGAACCCCTGTTTCGCCAGGCGGTGGCGGATGGAGTACTCTTGCCGGAGGATGGGGAGTATTTTCAGGTCTTCACCATGGCGGGGCGACCGGGGGAGTTGGCGTTTAACTGTCCCCGCATCAGTGACCAGGTCGACGGCACCAACCCCTGGCATTTGACCCAGGCGCAAATCCGGGGCCGGCGGGCGATCCGGCGTTACTGGCAGTTTTGTCGCCGCTATTTGCCGGGGTGCGAGCGGTCCTACGTGGTGATGGGGGCAGCGCTGGTGGGGGTGCGGGAGTCGCGGCGGATGGTGGGGGAATATCTCCTGACCGAAACCGATGTCCTGCAAGCCCGCAAATTTCCGGATGCCATCGCCCGCAACAATTACCCGATTGACATCCATCGCCCCACCAAGGACCGGCGACCAGGGTTGACCCATCTGCCCCCGGGGGAATACCACGAAATTCCCTACCGCTGCCTGGTGCCGCTGGGGGTGGAGCAATTGTTGGTGGCGGGCCGGTGCCTATCAGCGACCTTTGCAGCCCAGGGGTCGGTGCGGGTGCAGTCCAATTGCCGGGCCATGGGGGAGGCGGCGGCGGTGGCCATGGCCATGTCTCTGGAGGCGGGTATTCCCCCCCGGCAGGTGGATGGGGTACAGTTACGCCAGCGACTGGTGGCCCAAGGAGCGAGGTTGTAGATGACGCGTTACTATCAGGTTACGGTTCACGACCGGCAACGGGGACAGGTGTATCAGGCCCAGGTGCCCGACGACCAGTACATCCTCACCAGCCTGGAGGCCCAGGGCATCGGTCTGCCTTTTGCCTGCCGCAATGGCTGTTGTACCACCTGTGGGGTACGGGTCCTGCGGGGGGAGGTGTTCCAGCCGGAGGCCTTGGGCTTATCGGCAGCTTTGCGCTCCCAGGGCTACGCCCTGCTGTGTGTCAGCTATGCCCGCTCTGACCTGGAATTGGCCACCCAGGACGAGGACGAACTCTACGAGTTGCAATTTGGGCGTTACTTCGGCAAAGGGCGGGTGCGCCGGGGATTGCCCCTGGAGGAGGATTGACATTCAGCGCCGGGTGCGGGCCAATTCCTCCTGGAGGACCTGCTGGTAAATCCAGGGCAACAGGGGGGTCCAGCGGTTGGATTCGGAACCGTAGCCCAAGCTGGTCCAAGTGCCGGACAGTTCCCGCAACACAGCCCTGAGCTGACCTTGGCGCAAGGCAGCCGCAATATCCAAGCCCCAAGCCTGGGGGTCGCTCAGCCAGCGATAGACCACCTGGTCCTGAAACAGGGGCGCAAATTCCGCTGCCTGGGGGTGGGGATGGTAGCGCCGGGCTTTTTCGTACCAGGTTGTTGAGAGCAGTTGGTAACGGCCGGCGGCAGTGGAACACCAACCGGGACGAATCACCACACAGCGGTCAGGGTGCTGCCGCAGATCAGCCGTGTACTCTCCCCCATACAAACGGTGGTAGGCGCGGGGGCCTCGGGCTTCACTGACGGTAATAGTGCGCATCAAGGCCCGGATGTAGGGGTCGCCGCCCGGCATGACCAACGGGGGAGCCAACCAGCGGAGCCACAGGGTCGGTTGCCACCAGGGCCAACTGCCTACCCCTATTCCCAGGACCAAACCAGCCCAAAAGCGATAGTCTCTGGGCAAGAGGAGGTGCCCCACACCCGTCAGGACATGGCCTGGATGACGTAATCGAAGTAATCGGCAGCGAGGGCGGTGTCGTCCTCATCCAGGAGGGCCAGGGCGGCGGCCTTCAGACAGCGAATGGCATCGGCCATCCCCACCACCGGCACCCCCAGGGAGTTGTACATTTCCCGCACGCCGATCAGACCAATGCTCTCAATGGGTTCTTTGTCGCCGGCGACGATGCCGTAGGTGATCAACCGCAGGTACCAGCCGTAGTCCCGCAAGCACAAGGCCCGCTGCCGTTGCCCATAGGCATTACCCCCCGGGAGGATGTAGTCCGGATGGAGTTGCCACAGTTGTTGTGCAGCTTTGTCTATGATCTTCTTCTCGTTCTCAGCCAGGATACTGGCAATGCGGAGCCGCTGTTCCCCGGTTGCGCAAAAATCCCGAATCGCCTGCAACTCGCCACTAGTCGGGTAGCGCAGTTCCTCATCAGCGTTGGCAATCACCTGCGCGACTAAAGCCATAAACCGCCACCTCGTTTGCCGAATAGGTCCACCTGTTCCACTTTAGGAATGAATCGTCCCCGGTGGCAAGGGGTTAGGGGGAGGCGGGGGTCGGCGTAATCTGGGGGGCCGGCTTTTCCGGGTCTTCTTTGATCACATAAACCGACTGCACCTGTTTCTGGGGGGCCGGCAGGGCTTCAATTTTGCCGGTGTTGATGTTGTAGGTCACCACTTCCGCCCGCAGGGTGTTGTTCTCCTGTTGGATAAACACATTCCCCCGCAGGGTAATAATCCGCCGCCGCGTGTCGTATTCGGCCATCTCCGCTACAGCGTCCACCTGGCGGCTGGGATAGACCATGCGGACATTGCCCCGGGCAATCACAATACCGGTGCGGGCGTTGGCCTCCTGAACATCGGAAGTGATGGTTAACGGTCCCCCCCGGGGCGCTGTGGGACCCGGTTGCGCTACAAGAGGGAACGCTATTACCGTTGCCAACCCCAAACTGCCCACCCCGGCGAGTATCGATCCCTTCATAATGATGATCGCAACGCTACTGCCTATGATAATGGACGATGACCTGGCCTAATTCGTGCCTACTGGTGAGCGCCAGTGATACCGGTTGCGGGAAAACCATCGTGACGGCCGGATTGGCTCTAGCCCTAGGCCAGGTGGGCGTCATCAAGCTGGTGCAGGCCGGCGTGGGGGACCGGGAGTACTACCAGCGGGTGTTGCCCCTGGACCAGACGCCGGAGGAGCTCAATCCCCTTTATTTCGCTGCGCCCTTGGCACCCCCTTTGGCGGCCCAGCAGGAGGGCAAAACCATTGACCTGGCCCGGGTTTGGCAACAGTTGACCCACCTGCGGCAGCGTTACCCCCGGGTGCTGGTGGAGGGGGTGGGGGGGTTGGGGTCGCCGGTGACCTGGGAATGGACGGTGGCGGATTTGGCGGCTCAGTGGCGTTTGCCGACGCTGGTGGTGGTGCCGGTGCAATTGGGGGCGATCGGGCAGGCGGTGGCCCAGGTGGCCTTGGCCCGTCAAAGGGGGGTGCAGGTGGTGGGCCTGGTCCTGAATGAGCGGGAACCCGTCACCCCCCAACAGCGGCAGGATTGGGCGCCGGTGGAGCTGCTCCAGCGGTTCACGGGGGTCCGGGTGTGGGGGTATTTTCCCTATGTGGCCGATATTTATGACCGCAACGGTCTGAAGCAGGCGGCCCTGGCCTTGGATGCCCACTGGATGTAACCCAAGTTGCACCCCTGCGCAAATGTGGTTAAATCGAAAGTGAACGCCAAGCCGCGGGGCGCTATGACAAACACACCTAAAAAGGTTTTGGTGATTGACGATAGCCGGGTTATTCGCATGCGGGTGCGGGAGATGATGCCCCAGGAAGGATTGGAACTGTTGGAGGCTCGGGATGGCATTGAGGGGATGACCCTCATCCGCCAACATCACCCCAATCTGGTCCTGCTGGATTTTATCCTCCCCAAGATGGGCGGTTGGGAAGTTTTCCAAAAGATTCAACAGGATGCCAGTTTGCAAACGATGGCCCTAGTGGTCATGTCGGGGCGCAAAGAGGAAGTGGTGGAGAAAGTACCAGAACCCTTTGATTACTTCGCCTTTGTTGCTAAGCCCTTTGAAAAAAGTGAGTTGTTTGAAGCCATTCGCCAAGCCACCCGTCTGGCGGCGGAACGGGCCAAACGTCAACAGATCAGCGCTGTGCCCAGACCGGTTAGCGCCGATGTGGAAGCCCGGGTGCGGACGTTGGAAATGGAAGTGGCCCAACTCAAGCAGGAATTACAGGCATTACGGACTTGGGTGCAGGACCGTTTATCCCAAGCGCCGTAGGTTATAATTATCGGGTCGTTAGCCCCAAAGCCGGTAATGAGTGAGACGCCCAGCCAGGCCCAGGTGCGACAGATGTTGGGGATGAAAGGGGCCCAGGTCCAAAATGTCCCCAAGTGGCGCCTGCGGCTGCAATTGATGAAACCCATTACCTGGATTCCCTTGATGTGGGGGGTTCTGTGTGGGGCGGCTTCATCTGGGGGATTTCACTGGCGGGCGGAAGATGTCCTGAAGGTTTTAACCTGTATGCTGTTGTCGGGGCCGGTGATGACCGGTTACACCCAGACCCTGAATGACTTTTTTGACCGGGAAATTGACGCCATTAATGAACCCTACCGGCCTATTCCTTCTGGGGCAATTTCCCTACAGGAAGTCATAGCTCAGATTGGGTTGTTACTGTTCGTGGGTTTAGGGCTAGCCTGGTTTTTAGACTGGTGGGCCGGGCATAGGTGGCCGGTGATCACTACTATTGCTCTGATTGGAGCCGTTTTGGCCTATATCTACTCGGCGCCACCCTTGAAACTAAAGCAAAACGGTTGGTTAGGCAATTATGCCCTGGGGGCGAGTTACATTGCCTTGCCCTGGTGCGCCGGTCACGCCCTGTTCGGCACCTTGAACCCCACTATTGTGGCCCTCACTTTGTTCTACAGTTTGGCGGGTTTGGGCATTGCCGTTGTCAACGATTTCAAAAGCATCGAGGGTGACCGGGCGCTGGGGCTGGCCTCATTGCCGGTGCAGTTTGGGGTGAAAACGGCGGCTTGGATCAGCGTGTTGATGATTGACCTGTTTCAAATGGGGGTGGCCGCCTATCTGATTGCCATCGGTCAACAACTGTATGCCACGATATTGCTGTTGCTGGTCATTCCTCAAATCACCTTTCAGGACATGTACTTTTTGCGGGACCCCCTGAAGAATGATGTGAAGTACCAAGCCAGTGCCCAACCCTTTTTTGTCCTGGGGATGTTGGTGGTGGGATTGGCACTAGGGCGGACCTAAAACTGCTGGAGTACCAGGGGATAGGTCGAGCAATTTGTAGGCAATTCTTCGAGACCTTTACCCGGAGGACGGTAACCCACGCCCCCCCCTTGTCAGGGGCTCAAATACCGTACATCCCGCTCACCGTTTCATGGTTGATCAGTACCAGTGGATGACCGGCTGGAGTTAATTGTTTAATTGTTATCGCCACGCCGCCGTTGCTGACCGCTTGACCTATCTACTGGAGGTCTATCGCCCGGGAACAACCCAGGTATTGCAACCGGACCAAAACGTATCTCCCCTAGCCTTCCCCGAGCGGGTGCCCCATCAGCCGTTGACCTCCCGGAAAAAGGCCACCGCATCCTTGAGCACAGCGATAAACCGGTCAATTTCCGCGGGGGTGTTGTAGAAGTACAAGCTGGCCCGGGCGCTGGCGGAAATCTGGAAATAGCGGTGCAACGGCTGGGTGCAGTGGTGACCGGCACGAATGGCAATGCCCGCCTCGTCCAACAGCATAGACAGGTCGTGGGGATGGACATCCGGCAAGGTAAAGGTCACTAAACCAGCCCGGTGGGGGGGCGGCGGACCAAACAAACGTATCCCCGGAATCCCCTGCAACTGCTGCCACAAGTAGCCCACCAAGTCCTGCTCATAGGCGTGGATATGGTCCAGGCCCAGATGCTGCAAATAATCTACGGCGGCCCCCAGGGCAATCACCTCGGCAATCGCCGGCGTCCCCGCCTCAAACTTGTGGGGCAAATCCGCGTAGGTGCTGTACTGCTCAAAGACCTCGCTGATCATTTCCCCACCGCCCAAAAAGGGGGGCATCTGGCGCAACAGTTCCGCCTTGCCGTAGAGAAAACCGGCCCCCGTCGGCCCACACATCTTATGCCCCGACGCCACCAGCCAATCGCAATCTAGAGCCTGCACATCCACCGGCAGATGGGGCACCGCCTGGCAGGCATCCAGCAACACCTTCGCCCCCCAATGATGGGCCAGCCGAATGATCTCCTCCACCGGATTAATACACCCCAGCATGTTGGAGACATAGGCGCAGGCCACCAACTGGGTGCGGTCAGACAGTAGCGAGCGGTAGTGCTCCAGGTCAAAGGTCTCCTCCGGAGTCAGCCGCACAAACCGTAGCACCGCCCCCATCCGCTGAGCCACCCACTGCCAGGGCACCAGATTGCTGTGGTGTTCCATCACCGTCAGGACAATCTCATCCCCCGCCTGCAGTTGGGTCATCCCCCAGCTATAGGCCACCAGATTGATGGCTTCAGTGGCGTTGCGGGTAAACACAATGGTTTCCGGCGCCGGTGCGTGAATCAGAGCGGCACACTTGGCCCGCGCCTCCTCATAGGCCTGGGTCGCCCGATTACTCAAGGTATGCACACCCCGGTGGACATTGGCGTTGTCCCACTCGTAGTAGTGCTGTAAGCAGGCCAAAACCTGCCGGGGCTTTTGGGACGTGGCCGCATTGTCGAAGTAGATCAGGGGGTGGCCATTGATCTCCTGATGCAGGATGGGAAAATCGGCCCGGGTTGCCGCCGCCAACGACCGCACCGTTTGCTGACTCATGGACGTTCCTCACTACGCAGCAAATGACGCATTCCCGCCTCACCGACCTGGCGTAGGGTGGGAAAGGGAATGTCTCGCAGTAACTCCTGAACAAAGCCCTCCACCAGCAACAGCCGCGCCGCCGGCCTGTCCAACCCCCGGCTTTGCAGATAGAACAGGGCCTCCGGGTCCAAATCACTCACCGTCGCCCCGTGGGTGCATTGCACATCGTCCGCCTGGATTTCCAACTGGGGGCGCGTATCCACCCGGGCCTGGGGGGACAGCAACAAATTCAAGTTCAACTGGCCCGCATCCGTCAACTGGGCCGCTGCCGCCACCCGGATATTGCCGTGAAACACCGCCTGGCCCTGCTGCGCCACCACGCATTTGTGCAATTGGCGACTCATCCCCTGGGGATGGTCATGGCAAATCCGGCTATGCACGTCCTGGTGCTGACGTCCCCCCACCAGACTCAACCCCCGCAGATAGGTCGTTGTCCCCGGTCCCTCCTGGTAAACCGACGGCTCGTAGCGACTCCAAAACGCCCCTATCCCCACACTGCGTAACCTGTAGTGACTGTCCCGGGCCTGGTGCACCACCGTTCGCACCAAATGGGCCGCCTGCTCTCCCTCCCGCTGCACCAGGTAATGCTCCAGGCGACTCCCTGGCCCCAGAAAAATCTCCGCCACCCCATTGGTCCAGGTTACCCCCGTGCTGGTGTAGTCCTCCACCCAGGTCAACTGCGCCCCCGCCTCCAGTACCAGCACATAGCGGGGACAGGCCAACACCGGCGTTTCCGTCGCCACCGCCTGATGCCGCCAATAGACCGGTTCCGTCACCAGCTCCTTGACCCGCACCACCAGCACCTGCGGCGTCGTCGCCTGATTCAACGCTGTAAACCCATCCGTTGGCAGACCCGTCCCCACACGTTCCCGCTCCCCCGGCGACAAGTCCGCCCATTCCCCCAGGACCACCCCCGCCGGTAGCCCCCCGTAGTCCACCACTCGACCGTTCACCACGCCGATCCAGGCCGAGAGTTCCGGTAGCGGCTCCAACGCCGTCCCAGGAAAAGTCGTCGCCAGATGCCAAGGCCTTTCCAGCAGGGGTCGCCAATCCGTCGCCCGCCAGGCCTCCCGGTCCACTTGGGGCCAATCCGGGGACTGCACCGTCGTCAGCGCCCCGTCCCGCCAGCTCAAAAACGCCCCATCCCCCTCGGTCAGCCGTCCGGCCAGTAGAGTTTCAGTCCCCATCGCCCCCCTCGCGCAGCCAGTCATAACCCCGCGCCTCCAGCTCCTGGGCCAGCTCCGGTCCCCCCGTGCGCACGATCCGCCCCCCCTCCATCACATGCACAAACTGGGGCGTGATATAGTTGAGCAATCGCTGGTAGTGGGTAATCAGCACCACCCCATTCTGGGGGCCAATCAACCGGTTAATCCCCTGGGCCACAATGCGCAGGGCATCAATATCCAACCCCGAATCCGTCTCATCCAAAATTGCCAATTCCGGCTCCAGCAGGGCCATCTGCAAAATCTCGTTGCGTTTTTTTTCCCCCCCGGAAAACCCCTCATTCACACTGCGGGCTAAAAAGGCGCTGTCCATCTGCACCAACTGCAACTTCTCTTGGATGAAATCCTCAAAATCCAACGGGTCCAGTTCCGGCAATCCCCGGGCCTGCCGTCGGCTGTTGCAAGCCAGGCGCAAAAACTCCACATTGGTCACCCCCGGAATCTCCAAGGGATACTGGAACCCCAAAAACAAACCCAACCGTGCCCGTTCCTCCGGCGCCAGCTCCAACAAATTCTGCCCCCGGTACCACACCTGTCCACCGGTCACCGTGTAATCCGGGTGTCCCGCCAAGACTTTGGCCAGCGTACTTTTCCCCGAACCGTTTGGCCCCATAATGGCATGGACCTCGCCCGGCTTGACCGTCAAATTGACCCCCTTGAGAATAGGGATGCCATCAATTTCCGCCCACAAGTCGTGGATGGTCAACAGGGCTTGGGTGGTGATTTCCGGCGCGGCAACTGTCATCGAACTATCCCAAATCCCGCAGCAATTACTCTTTTTTAAGCTAACACCGCCGGGGGTGGGCTGCAAGGAATCAACGGCGGGGACGCATCACCACACAACCTAGGCGCTCCGACGTGAGATAGGTTTGCGCCACCTGCTGCAAGGTTTTTGCCTGCAAACTGGCCACCGTACCCGGATACCCCAAACCCGGACTGATGTCCCCCAAAACCGTCTGGTAATAGCCATAGAGTCCCGCCCGTTCCGCCGGCGTTTCGTTGGCAAAAACAAACCGGCTGGTTACCCGCCGCCGCAACAGAGCCAATTCTTCTCCGCTAATGGGTTCACTGGCCAAGCGGGCCAAATGCTCCCGCATCACCTCCATCACTGCCGGTAAGTGGGCGACCGGTGCTTGCACCCCAATCCAAAACAGCCCCCCGTGGAGAAAACTCATATTCTGCACCGTCACGCCCGTGACCCAGCCCCGCTGGTGGCGCAACTCCCAGACCAAACGTGACGTCCGCCCTTGACCCAACACCATCGCCAGGGCATCCAGGGCGCACACCGTCGGGAAATCCGTCAGTCCCGGCACCGGCCAAGACCAAACCAAGCGCGCCTGCTCGACTTCATCCACCATGTCCTCCCAGTAGGGCAGCGGGCAAACCGAGGATGGAAAAACACATTGAGGCGCCGGCTGGAAACTTTCCCAGGCAGTCAAGCAGGGCACCACCGTCTCCAGCAACTGCTCCACCGTCAAATCGCCCACCACCACCGCCGTGACCCGCTCCGGGCCGTACCACTGCTGATGAAACCGGCGCATAGCCTCCGGCGTCAGTTGGGTCACCGTCTCCGTCGTACCCAGCACCGGACGGGCGTAGGGCAACCCGGCAAATCCTAAACTCATAACCCGCTGCATCAACCGCCGTTGGGGGATGTCCTGGGCGCGGCGAATTTCCTCCAGTACCACCTGTCGTTCCCGGTCGAATTCCGCAGTTGGCAATCCCGGTGCCCGCACCAAATCCACCAGCAAGGGGGCCACTTCGGGAAAATCCTGGGGCGCTGTGGTGACGAAAAATTGGGTGTACTCGTGGCTGGTGGCGGCGTTGGTGATGCCCCCGACCCGCTCGACCCGCTGCTCCAAATGCCCCAGGGGAACCCGGTCGTTGCCCTTAAAGACCATGTGTTCCAGAAAGTGGGCTAAGCCGTTTTGGTCCTCCGTTTCGTTTTGGGCGCCACACCCGACCCACAGGGCAAAATTGACCGTGGCTCCGGGCAAGCGCTGGGCAATCACCGTTATGCCATTGTCTAAAACCTGAATCGTGGGGGGCTGGGTTAGGGTAAACGACTGACTCTGCTGGACAAGGGACTCGCTGGGTGCAAACATGCCAACCCTCACGTATTACTTTTTTCATCATAACCCGTTGTCGGCGGGCGATTAAGTGATAGACCGGTTCTGTAGCAGCCATTGTTCCAACCGCTGACCAAAAGCCGCCAGGGAAAATTCCTGTTCCGCCTGCTGCCGACACCGCCGCCGGTCAATGGCCTGGATACGGCCCACCGCCTGCACCATGGCCGACACCTGTCCTGGCGGCACCAGCCAGCCCGTTTCCTCAGAACGCACCAGTTCCCCCGGTCCCCCTGTGGCGTAGGCGATCACGGGCACCCCGCAGGCCAAGGCCTCCATCACCACATTGCCAAAGGCCTCTACCCAGTGGGGGGTCACCAGCAGTGCCAAACAGGTCCGCAACCGAGCCTGCAATTGGTCCGTGGGCAAAAACCCCTGGTAGTAGGCCGCTGCTTCGGGAAATTGCCGGCATACTTGCTGCCAGTAGTCCCGGTCAGCCATGGCACCCATAATCCGCAGGGGATAGCCGGTCTGCCGGGCCACCTCCAGGGCATCGGTCAGGCCCTTTTCCGGGGCAATGCGGCCCACCCAGGCCAGGACCGGCTCCGGTTCCCCACAAAAGTGATACTGGTCCAGGTCCAGTCCATTGCCGACAACGGTGACCCGCCGGGCGATGGCCTCCCCAAAAGTAGCGGCCTGGGCGCGGGTGTGCATGGCCACACTGTGGGGGCGTAGCGCCAGCAGTTCCGCCAAGACCCCATCCAGGTAATCCACTAGGGATCCCATGCTGAGCAAATGCACCACCGGCCGGTCGAAAAAGGGGGTGAGATACAAGGGCAGCCAGTCGTAGGCCAAGTTGATGGCCACATCCCAAGGTTGCTCTCGCACCACCCACCACATCCGTCCCAACACAGGGTCAGCCGGTAGGGTGATGGCTGCATCGCGGGGCTGGTTTTGCGCCAAGGGCTGGCCAACGCCAGAAACGGGGATCACCGGCGCTTCGGGAAACACCGACCCCTGGGGCGCAATTACCTGGAGGGTGTGGCCCCGTTGTTGCAACGCCCGTACCAGATGGCGCAGGGTGAGTTCCACACCGCCCCCCAAACCGGACCCTAACGGCCCCACCGGTGTAGATACACACAGCAGGCGCATGGTGCAAATCCCGCAATTGCTGTCAGAATTAAATTTATAAAGTAAATGCGCTGGGGCAACCCCATGACGCCCACCCCTGACCCAGAGTTGATAACCCCAGAAACCCAACCGGTGGCGGCTGAACCGGTGACTAGCTCCTGGCTGGACCGCTGGCCCTGGTTGGTGGTGGGGACGGCCGTGGTCTCGGGATTGGTGGGTTTTGGGGCAGTGGTGTTGTTGTTGCGCATCCCCAGCTTTCCCAAGTGTAATCGCTTGTTTCTGCCCACGGCGTCCGTCGCCAGTCGGTTGTACTGCGCCCAGGAAGCCGCCCGCAGTAGGGATGTGGCAGGACTGGAGCGGGCCATTCGTCTGCTGGCGGATTTACCGGCAGATCACCCCCAACGTGCCGAGATAGACCGGTTTCTTAATAGCTGGGCGATGGATTTGCTGGCCCTGGCCAACGAACAGGTGCAGGCGGGCAACCTAGAAGCTGCTTTAGAGATTGCCCAAAAAATTCCCCCCGGCACGGCGGCGGCCCGACTGGCCCAAGAGGAACTGCGCAAGTGGCAAATGGGCTGGACGGAGGTGACGCGCATCTATGAAGAAGCGGAAGCAGCCCTACGCAAAGGCGATTGGCGCACCGCCATGGCCCAGGCCAGCTTACTGCCCACCATCAACGAATCCTATGCCCGGACGGAGCGCTACCAGGCCTTGATCGGCAAAATCCTGCGCACCCGCCAGGAAGCCACCTTGCTGGAGCAGGCGGAGCAACTGGCGCAACAGGGACAAGTGACGGCCCTGCTGGAGGCGATGGCTAAGGCCAAACAGATTCCCCAGGACAGTTATCTCTACGACCAGGCCCAGGCGAAATACCAACGTTGGGCGCGGGATATTTTGGAGGTGGCGGCGGTGCGGCAATTGCGGGCGCGGAACTTGGCGGGGGCCTTGGCGGCAGCGCGTAGCGTTCCTCCGGAGGCCAATCTCCAGGAGGAAGTGGCCGACTTTATGGTGCTGGCGGAAGCGGAAGCCCAGACCTGGAGCGATACGGTGGCGGGTTACCAGGCGGCTATTGCCAAGGCCAAAACCCTGGACCCCAGCCGTCCTTTGTATAACCAGGCGCAAATCCAAATTGAGACCTGGCAGCAGACCATTGCGGCGATGAACGTGCTCAATCAGGCGCGGCAGGTGGCCCAAGCCCGGACGGTGGCAGCCTGGAACCAAGCCATTGCCCTGGCGCAGCAAATTCCCAGTAACAACCCCCTATGGAACCGGGCACAGGCAGAAATCGCGGCTTGGACCAACCAGGTGCAGATTGCCGAAGACAGCCCTATACTGGCGCGGGCAGAGAGCTTCGCCACGGCGGGAACTATTGCTGCTTTGACCAGTGCCATTGCTGAGGCCCAACAAATTCGCCCTAACCGTGCCCTGTATGCCCGTGCCCAGGAACGGATGCGGGAATGGCGGGTGCGCTTGGAAACCCTCCAGGACCAGCCCTATCTGGAGGCAGCCCGGCAAGCGGCTGAGCGGGGGGACTGGCGGACGGCAATTACCGAAGCGCAGCGGATTGGCGCCGGTCGCGCGCTGTACCAACAGGCCCAGGCGCAAATCAAACAGTGGCAGGGACGGTTACAATTGCAAGAGGCGGAAAAGCAAGCAGCTTTGAACACCCCCCAAGGTTGGACGCAAGCCATCCAACTGGCTCTGCCCCTACGCCAGCAGCCTGACCTGCGCCCCCAGGTGGAACAACTCCTCAACCAGGTGAGCAACAAATTGCTGGAGCAAGCGCGGCAACAGGAGACCCAAAACCCAGGGCAAGCCCTGACCCTAGCCCGGCAGATTCCCCCTGGCACTACGGCCCATGCCGCGGCCCAGGAACTGATTCGCAAGTTGGCCCCTCCATCGCCTGCACCCAGTCCTAGTCCAACGCCCTAGCGGTGTTCACCACGGTTGTCTGTAGCCTCTCCGGCGTTTTGTGGCATGACCAACCCGTGCGGGAGCGGGTGTTGCAGGAGCTGCTGTTGCAGGAAAATCTCTCGCCCCGGCGTCGGCATCCCTGGTATCTAGGGGGGTCAGACCGGGCGTTTTTACGACAGGTGTGGGACAGTTATGGCCGTTCCCTGACTGACGACTATCTCACGCACCTAGTGCAGCGCTTTCAGCAGCAATATTTCCAAGCCATGCAAGCCTTACCCCAGTTGCCCTGGCGGCCCGACGCCCTGGCCTTTCTCCAACAGGCTCAGCAGCGGGGGCATCACCTCGGGTGGCAAACCGACTGTCTGCCGGTTCTGGGGTTGGTTCAGCAGATAGGGATTTGGGGTTTTCATATCCCCCACGACCAGGCCCTAACCGACCCGGACCGGACGCTGGTGGTGGAAAGTAGCCGGCAGGGCCTTTTGCAAGCAAAAGCAAGGGGCGCTTGGGTCTTGGGGGTGGCCAGCCAAATGCCTTTCCACTGGGTGCAGCGCCATGCCCACTGGGTAGTGGACACCTTAGCCGATTGGGACTGGACTAGGCTACCTGGGCTAAGGGCGCCGGCAGTCCCCCCAGCACTCGCGGCAGCCGATGCCGAAACCCGCACAGAACTTCCCAGATAATCGTATCCAGTGCCCCGGCCCAGTCTGCCGCCGTAATGCGCTGGTCGCCGTCGCTGCCAATCAAGGTCACCACCTGACCCACCTGTACCTGGGGCACATCGGTCACATCCAGCATGAGTTGGTCCATGGTGATCATCCCCACCTGAGGCACTCGTTGTCCCGCCACCAGGGCCGTCAACCGCTGCGAGAGCGCTCGGGGCACCCCATCGGCATAGCCAATCGCTACCGTTGCCAAGCGTGTAGGCCGTTGCGCCACAAACCGCTGCCCGTAACTCACCCCTGTCCCTGGGGCAATGTCTTTAAGCTGGGTAATGCGCGCCCGCACCTGCAACACCGGCTGCAAGGGCAATCGGTTCGCCAAATGGGGCGCCGGGGCATAGCCGTACAACGCCAACCCCACCCGCACCAGGTCATAGTGCAAGCGCCGGTCCAGCAACATCCCCGCCGAATTGGCTAGGTGCAGCTTAGGCAGGGGTAATCCCCAACGCCGCAGTTGCTGAATCACCTGCTCAAAACGCTGCTGCTGCACATACACGAAATGGGGGTCGGGGTCATCAGCGGTCGCCAGGTGGGAATAAAGACTCGCCAGTCGTAATCCCGGCGTTTGATAGACCAGACGCACCCACTCGGCGGCCTGGGACCAGGGAATCCCCAGCCGTGACATGCCCGTATCCACATCCACATGCACCGGTAATGTTTGGCCAAGGGCGCAGGCCACCTGGGCAAACAGGGGCACCTGTTCCCCCATGGCTAAAGTAGGTTCCACCTGCCAGTACAGCAGCGCCTCCACTTCTGCCGCTGTGTGCACCGTCCCCAATAACAAAATAGGAGCTGTAATGCCTGCCCGCCGCAGTTGGATGGCCTCAGATAAAGTCGCCACCCCCAGCCAGGTTGCCCCGTGGGCCAGGGCAATTTCCGCCACCGTGACCGCCCCATGCCCATAGGCGTCAGCTTTAATCACCGCTAACAGTTCCGTTTGGGGGTCTAGATATTGGCGAATCGCTTGGGTATTGGCAGCCAATGCTTGTGCATCAATTTCCACCCACGCCCTTGCCTGCGGGTCAGGGTAACATTCCCCGGCTATCCCCATTGCTTTCCGTCCTCACACCCCTTAGAGTCACCCTACCAGGTTTGCCGGTTGGACACAAGGCTGATACAGGGTGGTGCGCTGCCAGTAAGGACGGCCCAGGCTCTGGATAGCCGCTTGCAGTTCGGCCACCGTTTTGCTCGTACCCCCCTTGGCCCCTGCCATCGTGGTGATGTGTTCCTCCATCAAGGTCCCACCGATGTCATCGCACCCCCACTGCAGGGCCTGCAGCGCCCCCTCGAGTCCCAACTTCACCCAACTGGGCTGGTGATGGCGCACCCAGGCCCCCAGAAACAACCGCGCCACTGCCGTCAGTTTTAAGGTGGCTAATAAATCTGGCTGGTCCCGCCCGACCCGCCGTCGCAAGGGAGCCGGCGCCTGTGCCCCCACAAACGGCAACAGGATAAATTCCGTCAAACCCCCCGTTTCCTGCTGCAACGCCCGTAACCGGGTCAAATGTTCTACCTGATGGGCCGGGGTCTCGATATGGCCACAGAGCATGGTACTGGTGGTGGGAATTCCCATCCGGTGGGCGGTTTTCACGATCCCCAGCCAGGTTTCCGTGTCAATTTTTTCCGGGCAAAGGAGGCGCCGGACATCGTCTGCCAGGATTTCGGCGGCGGTGCCAGGCAGGGAATCCACGCCCGCATCCTGGAGCGCCCGCAGCACGTAGTCAATGGGCAACCCATCCTGACGGCTGATGAATTGGACCTCTTGGGGGGAAAAGGCGTGCAGGTGGACCTGGGGGGCCGTGGTTTTGACCAGGGTGGCCAGATGCTGGTAGTAGCCCAAGGTGGTGCCCTGCCGTCGCGCCTGGGGATTCAACCCCCCTTGCATACAGATTTCCGTCGCCCCCTGGGCTACTGCTTCCTGGACTTTGGCCACGATCAGGTCGTCGCTAAGCCAGAAGCTTTCCGGTTGCCCAGCATCCCGGCGAAAGGCGCAAAAACTGCAGTGCTGTTCACAGAGATTGGTGAAGTTAATGTTGCGGTTGACCACATAGCTGACGGCGTCCCCCACCAATTGCCGACGCAGGGCATCCGCCGCTTGCTGCAACTCAGATAGGGGATAGTCGGCGGTCAAGAGTGCGTAAGCTTCCGCCGGGGTCAGGGTCGCCCCTTGACTGGCCCGCTCGAGAATCGGCCCGATCATGACTGTGGTTGCCAAATGCGCACCGAATTGTCCCGACTCCCCGACAGCAGAAAGTGGCCGTCCGGGGTAAAGGCCAGGCTGGTGATGGCTTTGCTATGGCCCTTGAGGGTAGCGCGCTGCTGACGCAACCCCATATCCCAAAGATGAATCAACCCGTCCCGGTTGCCGCTGACCAGCAGATGGCCCTGGGGGGAAAAGGTCAAGGCAGTCACGGCACTTTTTTGCTCCGGAAAAGTAAACACCGGTTCTTCCCGGTTCACATCCCACAGACGCAGCAGACAGTTCTCGTTGCCGGTGACCAGCCATTGATTATCCGCGCTGAGGGCCAGGGCGTTAAACCCATTATCCCCAAAGCGAAAGGGCTCACTTAGGGTGCGCAGGCAACGACCGCTGACCGGCTCCCAAATCACCACTGTATTGTCCCAACCGCCGCTAACCAGAAAGAAACTATCGGCTGTAAATTGCAAAGCCCGGACGTGACTGCTGTGCCCCGTTAAGGTGGAGAGACATTTGCCGCTAGCCAATTCCCAAACCCGGATGGTTTTGTCCTCGCTGCCGCTGGCCACTAGCCGACCATCAGGACTGACCGCTACAGCACAGATGGGGCGGCTGTGTTTACTGAATAACCCACCCAAGGTTTGGACAATCTTACCCTTGTTGATGTCCCACACTCGCAGCGCCCGGTCTTCACACCCACCCACCAAGTATTGCCCATCAGGGGTCCACTGCACCGCCAGGATGGGAGCGGTATAGGTATAGGACCACAGGGGCGTCACCAGCAACGGGGCATGCCCATGCCATTGCCACACCCGCAGGATGCCATCTTTGCCGGCTGCGGCGATGACGGTGCCCAGACCTGCCCCTTGCGCCGTGCTCACCGAGGTCACCCAATTGCTACAGGGACCCAGTGTACAGACGCATTCCCCGGTGGCCGCTGTGGCTGATGTCAGGGCCGCCCGCTGGGGGTTGAGCTTGACCGGCACACGCTTGGGAAGGGGCGTAGCGGGCTGGGGAATCACCTGGGTGGGTGTTGTCGAGTGGGGCGCAAGGAATTCCAAATCCCGTCGGACTTCCGCCGCCGATGGATAGCGCTTGCGGGTGGCCCGTTCCAACAGCCGGTTGAGTATGCGGGCGAAACCTTCACTAACCGGTTCGGCGACGTAGTTTTGCCAAATCCAGCCGTCGTGGGCCATGTCGTAGAGTTCCAGGGGGGACCGCCCAGTCATCAGATGCACGCCGGTGGCCCCCAAGCTATACAAATCACTGACAAATTCCGCCTTGCCCACCATCTGTTCGGGGGCGGTAAACCCGGCGCTGCTGATAATGGTGCGCAGGCTGGTCATGGAGCTGCTGGGAGCAAACTTGGCGGCCCCGAAATCCACCAAATACAACTTGCCGTTGGCGGCGCTGCGAATCAGGTTTTCCGGCTTGATGTCCCGGTGGATGACCTGGCGCGCGTGGATGAATTCCAGCACGGGGATGATGTCCTGCAATAACTGGTGGGCCTTAGTTTCATTGAAAGGTCCGTAAATGTGCAGTTCCTGGGCCAGGTTCAAACCGTCAATGTATTCCTGGACGATGTACTGGCGCTGGTCCTGCTCAAAGTAGGCGTAGAGATCGGGGATTTGGGGATGATGCCCCAGCTCATCCAGGCGCACGGCTTCCCCCTGGAACAATTCCGAGACCTTGGCGTAGGATTGGGCGTCCGTGACCATGGGCAAAAACTGCTTGACCACGCCGTAGGGCTTGGAGGGTTTGTCTTCGTCAACGGCCAGGAAGGTGCGCCCAAAGCCCCCCTGCCCCAAAGGACGGATGGCTCGATAACGACTTTGCAAAAGGAGGGGACTGCCGCAGGCTTGGCAAACAGGGGCATCGGGGGAGTTATGACCGGGGCGAGGACAGTCGGGGTTGAGGCAATAACTCATGGAACAGAGGTGTGGCCGACCAGGTGGCTGCCCCTATTTTAAGCCCGCTGCCCGAAGAAGGTTGGCAATAGCCCTTGGGTCGTTAACAGTTTGCGCTATACTCATCGGGTTAGGATGGGGGAGCAATGCCGTTGTGACCAGCCAGGTACCTGCCGCTGAAAGCTTTAATTTTGACCGCCGTCTCTGGCGCCGTTTTATCACCATTGCCCAGCCCTATTTCTATCCCCTGGAGCCACGCTTGAGTTTTTGGGGGTTTGTGGGTCTGTTGGGGGCGCTGCTGATAGCGGTAATCTGCGTGGCGTTTTTTGTGGTGGTGGGGGGAACCTTGGCGGCCCATGCCCTGGCACCGGAATTTGTCAATAAGTATGCGGGGGGGTTGGTCAAACAGGTGCAGGGGCTGCTGCGTTCCCCGGCGCTGGGCTGGGCGGTGGGGGGATTGGTGTTGAGTGGTCTTTGCTTTGGATTGGCGCACCGGGCGGTGGTCCCCCGCTGGCGGCAGTGGGCGCTGTTGGGGCTGTTGCTGTTTCTTTCTTTTGCGGTTAACGGGGCCAATGTGTCCTTGAGTTATATCTTTCGCTTTATTGATACGGCCCTGGGGGCGAAGGATGAGCCGACCTTTTGGCTGAATTTGACCCTGTATGGGGCGCTCATCGTGGCGGCTATTCCCATCCTGGTGGGGTATCGCTATATCCGTCTGAAGTTGGGGCTTTACTGGCGGGAGTGGCTGACGGAGCATTTTCTCCAGGAGTACCTGAGCCACCGGTCCTACTATGAACTGGACTCCAATTCGGCCCACACGGAAATTGACAACCCGGACCAGCGGATTGCCGAGGACATCCGCTCGTTTACGTCGGTGACGTTGTCGTTTTTGCTGGATGTGTTGGACACTATCTTGACCCTGGTGTCGTTTACGGCGATTTTGTATAGCATCTCGCGGCCGTTGACCTGGGGGCTGGTGGTTTACGCCACCGTTGGGACGGTCATTGCGGTGCTGGCGGGACGGCGGTTGATCAAGATCAATTACGACCAACTGCGCTACGAGGCGGATTTCCGCTATGGGCTGGTGCATGTGCGGGACAATGCCGAATCCATTGCTTTTTACCGGGGTGAACCCCAGGAATGGCAACAAATCAAACGGCGGTTTGACCAGGTGGTGCGCAATTTCAACCTGTTGATTCTTTGGCAGGCGCTGATCGATCTGTTCCAGTATGGCTACAATTACTTCACGCGGCTGGTGCCCTATATCATCGTGGCCCCCTTGTACTTTGCGGGGGAGCGGGACTTGGGGACGATTACCCAGGCCTATGTGGCGTTTATGCAGGTGCTGGGGGCGCTGTCGTTGGTGACCAATCAGATTCAACAGATTTCTAGCTTTGCGGCGGGGGTGAATCGTTTGGGGGCGTTTGAGGAGGTGCTTACCCAGCATCAGCGCCTGGCGGACAAACCCAGCGTCAACGGTTTTATCCAAACCCAGGAGGCGAATCAATTGCACCTGCACAAGTTGACGTTGCTCACCCCCAACGCGGAGCAGGAATTGGTGCGGGATTTGACGGTGCATCTGTCGCCGGAGGAACGGCTGTTGATTGTAGGAGCCAGCGGGGTGGGCAAAAGTTCTATTCTCCGGGCGGTGGCGGGCCTGTGGACCCGGGGAAGTGGGGTGATTGTGCGTCCCCCCTTAGAGGAGATGCTGTTTTTGCCCCAGCGGCCCTATATGGTGTTGGGGACGTTGCGGGAGCAGTTGCTCTACCCGAACACCGACCCGACCATCACCGATGCCCAGTTGCAACAGGTACTGGAGCAGGTGAATTTGGGGTACTTGACGGCGCGCTTTGATTGGGATGAGATGCTGGATTGGCCGACGGTGCTTTCGCTGGGGGAACAGCAGCGGTTGGCCTTTGCCCGCCTGTTGCTCTATCGCCCGCGCTATGCCATGTTGGATGAGGCAACCAGTGCTCTGGATGTGGCCAACGAACGGCATCTGTACCAGCAGTTGCAGGCAACCCAGGTGGTGTATTTGAGTGTGGGTCACCGCCCAACCTTGGTGGACTACCACCAAAAGGTGCTGGAGTTGCAGGGGGGCGGCCGCTGGCAGGTCTGGAGCGCCGAGGCGTATCGCATGAAATGGCGGCAAACGGTGGGGTAGGGGATGGAGGTCATTCCAGCGATTGACCTGTGGCAGGGACAGTGCGTGCGGCTGACCCAAGGGGATTTTGCCCGTTCCCAGGTGTTCAGCGCCGACCCGGTGCAGGTGGCCCGGCAATGGGTGCAACAGGGGGCCACGCGGCTGCATGTGGTGGACCTGGCGGGGGCAAAAACGGGTACCCCCCAACACCTGGCGGTCATCGGCGCGATTGTCCGGGCGGTGGACGTGCCGGTGCAGGTGGGGGGTGGGATTCGTCAGGGGGCTACCGTTGCCCAATTGTTGGCGCTGGGGGTGGACCGGGTCATTTTGGGGACGGCGGCGGTGCAACAACCGGCGCGGGTACAGGCCTGGTGCGAAGAGTTCCCCGGCCGGATTTGGGTGAGTCTGGATGGACGCCGAGGGCAGGTGGCGGTGGCGGGATGGCAGGAAACCACAGGCGTCGGAGTCGTTTCTCTAGCGCAGGAGTTGGCCCACAGGGGGGTCGCGGGATTCATTTACACGGACATCGAGCGGGATGGGACGCTGACGGGACCGGATGTGGAGGGGTTGCGGGCGCTGCTGGAGAGGGTGGCGGTGCCGGTGCTGGCGTCCGGGGGGGTGGGGTCCATGACGGATTTGTTGGCCCTGCTGGCGCTGGAACCCCTGGGGTTGGCGGGGGTGATCCTGGGCAAGGCGCTCTATACAGGAGCAATCGACTTGAAACAGGCGCTGCGGGCGGTGGGGCCGGGGCGGTGGCAGGATGTACCCCTGGAGGAGGGACCGTTCTATGCCTGAGGTGGGACCGCCTTTGTTGCAACAGTTGCTCAACCGGGAACCCCTGACCGCGGAGCAGGCGGAGGCTCTGATGCAGGCGTGGCTCACCGGGGAAATGGCGCCGGAGTTGGCCGCGGGTATTCTGGTGGCCCTGCAGGCTAAAGGGGTGACGGCGACGGAATTGGCGGCGATGGCCCAGGTGGTGCAACGGCAGGCGGTGGTGCCCCCTAGCGATAACTGGCCGGCTTGTCTGGATACCTGCGGGACGGGGGGGGATGGGGCCGGCACGTTTAACATTTCCACGGCGGTGGCCTTCGTGGCGGCAGCAGCAGGGGTGCCGGTGGCCAAACACGGCAATCGCTCGGCGTCGAGTCGGGTGGGGTCCGCCGATGTGCTCGAAGCGCTGGGGTTGCGGTTGCAGGGGCCGGTGGAACAGGCGGTGGCGGCGCTACGGCAAGTCGGCGTTACCTTTCTTTTTGCCCCCGGTTGGCATCCGGCACTAAAGGCGGTGGCGCCCCTGCGTCAGGCCCTGAAAATTCGCACAGTCTTTAACCTGATCGGCCCCCTGGTGAATCCCCTGCGTCCCCAGTACCAGGTGTTGGGAGTTTATCAACCGGCGTTACTTCCTGTCATGGCAGAAGCACTCCACCAGCTAGGGCGCCGGCGGGCAGTGGTGCTCCATGGCCGGGAGGGTCTTGACGAGGCGGGTCTGGCCGCTCCCACCGATTACCACCACTGGACGGACCCCCATCCCATCCAAGCGGACGTGCTGGACCCGCAAACCTACGGGTTGACCCCTGCCCCTACCACTGCCCTGGCTGGGGGAAATGTTCAGGAGAATGCCGACATCCTAAGACAGGTACTTCAGGGCCGCGGCACACCAGCCCAGCAGGATGTCGTGGTGCTCAACAGCGCCCTGGCCCTCTGGGTGGCCGAACGGGTAGAAAGTCTAGTTGCCGGTATCGCACTCGCTCAAGAGATATTGCAAAGCGGCGCCGCCTGGGACAAATTGCAGGCCTTGGTGCGGTTTGGTCAATAGGCCAGGCCCATACTGCGGGTGGTTTCGGCGCCCAAGTACACCCGAATGCTCAAAAAGTCCGTGGGGCAGGCGGTCTCACAACGTTTGCAGCCAACGCAATCTTCCGTGCGGGGAGCGGAAGCAATTTGGCCCGCTTTGCAGCCATCCCAGGGCACCATTTCCAGCACATCGCAGGGGCAAGCCCGCACACACTGGGTGCAACCGATGCAGGTGTCGTAAATCTTGACGGTATGGGACATAAAGGCACTGCTCCGCAATCAGGTGTGTCGCCCCCCAGTTTACCGCAGCCGGTGGGACGCGCTGGATATTCCGTCAGGAATCTTCAAGGAATTTAATACAATGGGGGGTGGTGCGTTGAGCGGGCCTATGGTGCAGCGACGGCAGGTTCTGGTGGGGGGTTTAGCGCTTTTGGGGATGGGGATGAAACCGGCTTGGGCGGACACCCAGCGGCTAGAGCTGACCGCAGGTTTTACGGTTCCCCCGCTGCCCTATGCCTACAACGCCCTGGAGCCGGTGATTGACGAACGCACCATGCGCTTTCACCACGACAAGCACCATGCTGCCTACGTCCAAGCCCTCAATGCTGCCCTGGCTCAGCACCCAGAACTCATAGGCCAGTCGGTGGAACAGTTACTCCGCAACCTGGAGGCGATTCCCGCTGACATCCGCACAGCAGTACGCAACCACGGCGGCGGTCATTACAACCACAGCCTGTTTTGGGAGAGCATGCGCCCGCCCCAGCCCCGCAACCAACCCACGGGGACCTTAGCAACGGTTTTGCAGCAAAAATTCGGGGATTTTGCCAACTTCCAGGAGGCGTTTGAGGAGGCCGGCTTGAGGGTGTTTGGCAGCGGCTGGGTGTGGCTGGTGGGGCAACCAAATGGGCAACTGGCGATCATGACCACCCCTAACCAGGACAGCCCCATTAGCGTGGGTGCGACTCCCCTGTTGGGCAACGACCTGTGGGAGCACGCCTACTACCTGCAATACCAAAATCGCCGGGGGGATTACCTGCAGGCCTGGTGGCAGGTGGTGAACTGGCCGGTGGTGGAACAGCGGTACGCCGCCTGGGTGAAAAGCCTTTAACGGCGTAGAGCCTGACGCGCCCGGTCTACCACCGCCTTAGTGTTGCTGAGATGGGGACGGCTGGCGGAATATACCACAGCGATCCGGTCGCCCACTTGGTAGTTGTGGTATTCGGAGCGGAAGAGGTCCAAGTGGTTACGATGCACCTGCCCCCTTTGGTCGGTGTACTCATAGACCAGCCGATGAAACCGGCGGCGGCCCCGGCGGGGTGTTTTGTCAACAATCACCGCTTCGGTTTCGATGCCATCAGCCAGGACCTGGAGAAAATTGGCGATTAGGCGCACGTAGTTGGCAGCGATCAGACCGATGATGAGCAACGGCATGACCAACCATAAAACCGTCCAAAATGCCATAAACCTTCTCCGGGTCATGGGCTATCCCTTGATGGTATCACCCTGGGGTCCTGTGGCCTGGTGTTGATACAGGCGCATCCAGGTGACCTCCCACACCAGTTGGGGCTGTACGTGGCTCAATAGGGCCTGGCGGGCTTGCTCCCACAGCTGCACCAGCTCCGGTTGTCGGTAGCGCCGCCAATAGGCCATTTGCCAATAGTCGGTCAGCCAGAGTTGAGTGGCCGGTTCCAGGGTTTGCGTCAGCCGTCGCGCCCACTCCAGGGCCTGGGCCAGACTCCGGGGCTTGTCGGCTAACCGAGAGCGCACCTCCGGGGGTAGGGCTTGCCATTGCTGCCAATGCTGGATTGCGGCGCCGGGGGAACCCTGGGCTAAAGCCAGTAATTCCGGCTGTTGTTGTATTTCTCCATAGCCCTTTTCCGCCAAGATGGCCAGCACATCTGCAGTTGGCAGGCGATAGAACGGAATGATTTGACAGCGGGAGCGGATGGTAGCCAGTAAGGCATCGGGTCGGTCCACCAACAAAAGCAAATGACTGTGACCCGGTTCTTCCAAGGTCTTGAGCAGGGCATCCTGGGCGGCTTCGGTCAAGGATTGGGCCGCTTCAATCACCACCCAAGAGTGGTCGCTTTGCCAGGGGGTGCGGCTGACAAAGGCGCTGATGTCCCGCACCTGTTCGATGCGAATTTGGGGGGGCTGGAAACGGCCGGTTTCCTGGGGCTGTACCCACAACAGATCGGGATGGCTGTCGGCTGACCCCAAGACTGCCTGCAAAAAGCAGCGGGCCGTTAAGGCTTTGCCTACACCGGCTGGCCCCTGAAACCAATAGGCTGGTGCCAGACACTGTTGGGATAACGCCCGCGTCAACAATTGAATCGCCAGGGATTGCCCCCGCACCGGCTGAAAAAACTGCTGCACGGCTACTGCAAAGGTCACCTGACCACCCATAATAAAAATATGGACAAACCGGCAAGGGGGGCGCATGACCACCAAAATTTCTTTTGCGCCGACGGAGGAGGAATACCAGCGGCTGAGTGAACTCAAGTCCCAACTGGGGGGTTCCTGGAACGACGTATTGAGTTTTTTGCTGACCAAGCTGGAGGACCCGAGCGCACAACCGATTCACCAAGGGGTGGCAGAATTGGCCCAAACGTTGAACTTATCGCCGGCGCAGGTGATTGATTTATTGGTGGCCAGTTATCAGCAGTCCCAGGCGCAAAAGGGGGGTGAACTGTCCCTGGAGGCGCTGGATCTGAGTCCCGAGGACCGGGCGGCCCTGGAGCAGTTGATGGCCACCACCGGCAAAAGTCTGCGGGAGCTGATTCGCTACGGGTTGATGCTGCAAATTCACCCGGATAAGGCCCCATCGCCCCATGTCCTGACGGTGGAACAGGCGTTTAATATGCTCACGGCCTACAACGACCAGGTGGAGGACCCCAACCACCGCATTTACATTGATATTGCGGTGTTGGAAATGCAGGCCCAATGCGACCGGCGCACGGCCCAGGATTGGTATGTGGCAAATCTCGAGCGGGTGAAGGCCCACCACCGGAAATATGGCCTGTCGGAGGTGAATAATCGGTTGCGCTATCGGTTGCTGGGGCACCCGTTCCGGGGGGTGGAGCTGGTCAACGGGGTGTACCGGGAGCGGCAGGGTTAAGGGTCCGGATGCGCAAAAAAGCCCTGTTGAGTGTCAGCGATAAGACGGGACTGGTGGAACTGGCCCAGGCCCTGGTGCGGGAATGGGACTACGAACTGCTCAGCAGCGGTGGTACGGCCCAGGTCTTGCAGGCGGCGGGGTTGCCGGTGACGCAGGTGTCGGATTACACGGGGTCGCCGGAGATATTGGGGGGGCGGGTGAAAACGTTGCATCCCAAGATTCACGGGGGAATCCTGGCCCGGCGAAACGTGCCCCAGGACCAGGAGGATCTACAACGGCTCGGTATTGCCCCCATTGACCTGGTGGTGGTGAATCTGTACCCCTTTGCCCAGACGGCCCAACAACCGGGGGTGACCCTATCTGAGGCGGTGGAGCAGATTGATATTGGTGGACCGGCCCTGTTGCGGGCAGCGGCGAAAAACCATGGGTTTGTCACGGTGTTGTGTCAGCCGTCGCAGTACCCGGAATTTTTGGCCCACCTGCGGGCGCACCAGGGACAAACGACGCCGGAGTTTCGCCAGTCCTGCGCAGCCCAAGCCTTTTGGCACACCAGCCAATACGATTACCAGATCGCGACCTATCTCACGGAACCGGCAGGACAGTGGCCCCCCCATTGGGCTTGTTTCGGGACGCTGGTGCAACCGTTGCGCTACGGAGAAAACCCCCACCAGCAAGCCGCCTGGTATCGCCTGGGGGAGGTACCTACGGGTTGGTGCGCTGCCCAGCAGCTCCAGGGTAAGGAGTTGAGTTTCAACAATTTGATGGATTTGGAGGCGGCCCGCCGGTTAATAGCCGACTTTCCCCCGGATACGCCTACCGCTGTGATCATCAAACACACCCATCCCTGTGGCGTAGCCTGCGCCGATGACCTGCTGACGGCCTACCGGCGGGCACTCCAGGCGGACCCGGTTTCGGCTTTCGGAGGGATCGTGGCGGTGAACCAACCCCTGGATGTCGCAACGGCCCAGGCCATGACCGAGGTGTTCCTGGAGTGTATCGTGGCGCCGGGGTGCACGGCGGAGGCGCAGGCAATCCTACAGCGCAAGGGGAAGGTGCGGGTGCTGGTGCTGCCCCATTGGCGGGAGATGCCCCTGGCGGAGGTGCGGATGCTCAGTGGGGGGTTTCTGGTGCAGACGCCGGATGTGGCCCCGGTGCAGCCGGAGCAATGGCAGGTGGTGACCCAACGCGCCCCCACAGACGGAGAATGGCAGGATTTGCTGTTTGCCTGGCGGGTGGTCAAGGGGGTGAAATCCAACGCCATTGTGGTAGCCAAGCGGGGGGTGACCCTGGGCATTGGCGCGGGCCAGACGAATCGGGTGGGGGCGGTGCAACTGGCGCTGCAACAGGCAGGGGAGCAGGCCCGGGGAGCAGTCTTGGCCAGCGACGGGTTTTTCCCGTTTGCGGATTCGGTGCAGGCAGCGGCAGCGGCGGGGATTACGGCCATCGTGCAACCGGGGGGGAGCCTGCGGGATGGGGAGTCCATCCAGGCGGCCGACGCCCAAGGAATGGCCATGGTGTTTACGGGCATCCGTCACTTCTACCACTAGGGGATGGCACTGGCACCGGGGTTAATCGTCTCCTGTCAAGCGGAACCGGGGAGTCCTTTTTACGGGGAGGGGTTTATCCGGGCATTTGCCCAGGCGGCGGTGCTGGGGGGAGCGGTGGCGGTGCGCTTATGTGGGGTGGAGAACGTCCGGGCAGTACGTCCCTGTGTGTCGGTGCCCATCATCGGTCTCACCAAAAGTACCTATCCCGATGGCCGGGTATGGATTACGCCCTCTTTGGCGGATGTCCAGGCCTTGCTCCAGGCGGGGGCGACGGTGATTGCCGTGGATGCAACGTTACGACAGCGGCCCCACCAGGGGGTCACTGGCCCAGCTTTTGTCCGGCAGATCAAGCAGCAGTGGCCTCAGGTACCGGTCCTGGCGGATGTGGATACGCTAGAGGCAGGCATCGCCGCAGCTCAGGAGGGGGCAGACTATGTGGCCACGACCTTGTCGGGCTATACGGCGGCGACAGAGGGGTCATCCCAGGAAACGCCTGACCTGGAACTGATCCGCCAATTGCGCCAACGGGTGCCCCGGCCTGTGATTGCCGAAGGTCGTATCCGCACCCCGGAACAAGCGCGACAAGCCATGGCCGCCGGTGCCTACGCGGTGGTAGTGGGTTCAGCCATCACTCGACCGGTGGAGATCACCCGTTGGTTTGTGGCGGCCCTGGCGTGAGGGGGGTCCATGCGCACAAACAATTACTTGCGCTACTGGCGGGTGCAGCGGCTGTATTTGAACAAACTGCCGGTTTCGTCGTCGCCGGGGACGGAGCCGTAGCTCGAATGGGTGGTGGAAGCCTTGGTGCGCAAGCTGCCGGCAGAGCCAGGAGGTGATTAAATGCTAGGGCTGGCCGAACCCCGTTACAGCCGCTTCTACCAGGAAGTCTTCCAAGAAGGGGAAGCCACGGTTATCCTAGGTTTACTCCAACGCCAGTTTGGCCCCTTGTCCCCCCCTGTCGGTGGTCCAACTGGAGGCGCTGGCGACTGCTGGAGTTTACTCACCCGGCTGATTTGGATAGCTGGCTGACGCACCATTCGGCCTGATGGGACCAATAGCCGATTTCCTAGCCACCAGTAGCCAAAGGCGTCCGGGTTGTTTCATCAGTCCGGCCCGCAGTTCGGCAGTGGGTCCCTGACCCCAGAAAATATCCCCCCGCCCGTGCCCGCGGATGGCGTTGCCGGTGTCCTGCACCAACATAAAACGTGTCAGGGGCCGCCATGTCCTGGGATGGACTGGGTAGGTGGTTTCCACAAACACCAGACTGCCCGGCGGAATCAACGCTAAATCCATCGCCAGGGAGCGACCAGGCGTCAGGGGTTGCCCTAGGGAACCACTGGGGGGTTGCTCACGGGGGGCAAAAAAGATATAGCGCGGGTTGTGGTTGAAAACACGCTCGATTTCTTGGGGATGGCGCCGCAGGTAGTCCTTAATGGCGGGCATGGAAACGGTTTCGGGAGTAAGCACCCCTTCCTCCACCAGTAGCCGGCCGATGGAGCGATAGGGCTGGTGATTGTGACCGGCAAACCCCACCCACTGTCGGCGGCCATCGGGAAACACCAGCAACCCCGACCCCTGCACCTGCAAAAAGAAATGCTCAATGGGGTCCACATAACCCAGCACCGGCGCTTGTCCGGCCAGCATCCCCCGGCGAATGTCCGCCCGCGTCAGGGTCACCGGTCCGGGGTAGCCATGCACCGGCGTATTCCAAATGCCCTGGGGTTGGGTACGCGCCGCCACCACCGGCTGGTAATAGCCCGTGAAAAAGGCCGCTCCCTGGTCATTGCGACTTTCCCACACCAGAAACTGCCGGGCCAGTTGCTGTCGCCGTTGGGCAGGGGGCAAACGCATTACCTGGGCAAACAACCGCAGCGACGCCTGCATCTGCTGGGGGGTGTAGCTCTCCGCGCCGTAGGTGAAGCGGGTTTGGGGGTCTACCTGACGGTAATAGGCCAGAGACCGTTCTATGGCTTGGTGTAGGGTGGCCAGGGTGTCGTCATCTGTCCAGCTCAATTGGGCTACCTGCCGAGCTGTTAAGGGCACCAGCATCCCCTGCGCCCAGACGCTCCCAGGCCACCCCAGCAGCCAACCTACCAGCAACCATCCCCAGCGCATACTTTTTACCCTAGCACCCGCCGGCACCTGATTCTGGAAAAGCCCCCTTCCAGATAGGCCCTAAAGTGGGCAGACAAGGGGGGGCCAAAGTGAAAAAAGCCTGTGTGGAAGTCTGCCCCACCATAACGCGTGTTTGCACTCAGCCGGGGACAACAATGACACAGGTGCACTATTGGCAGGCGAAAATTGGGGGGTTGCTCCACGACGGTTCGGGACGGGCAACGGAGGGGCTGTAGTCAGTTCTCCGGTTCATGCAAGAGTGGGTTTCCCCCAAGTCTAACCAGGCCATTGATACCAACAGAAATTAAGATACATCAAATACATCGGTGATACCGACTGGATTGCCGCCGCCAGTGACCGCGCAGCCCTTGGGCATCCGCCCGTGGCCATCAATTGCAATTACGAAAAAGGAATACAGGGGTTTGCAGGAGACACGCTGTCGCGACGATGACCTGCAGCAGCGGGAAGAGAAAGTTATCCCCGAGGAGATTCGAGAGGAAGCTAAAACTAGCGATGGGGCCAAGGTGTTTTGGTGGTTTTGGCGCTGTTTTCCTAAGGCCCTGTGCCAGAAATTTGGCGATGAGAGTCTGAAACCCGTTTGCCGGATGGGTCCATCTGGAGCCATGCCAGCATCACGGCAGCGCTAGTGGGGGCCTTTGCAACCCAGCCCCATATCGCCAGTTTCACCTTTGACTCGGTCCAAGAACCGCATCAAATTTGTTGGGAATTGGCCAATACGGCCCTGACTGCCTGCTCCACCCCAGCCTGTGTGCCCAGCCTTTGATTGACCACTTCTGACTTTGTGAACTGGCTGGCGCAGCCGTCGCCGGAGCGATTGCTCACCGCCGGTTTTCCCAATGTCACACCAGCTCGCAAATTGAGGTTTGGGGTGGTCCACCGGTCAACCCAGCCCCTGACCCCCTTGTGGTCTAATTTGTAAAAAGTAAATAAAGATTTGTGTCTGCCAACGATGCGACCAGCGCCGGAAAGTCCCGTAACAGGTCTTGCAAAGCCGTCCCCACTCGCTAGGGATGTCTATAAATTGGAAACAGACTTGTAGGAATACATCTCCAGTTCTTCCGGGCGACAGGCCAAGCACCCCCCGCAGGTTGCCCGTTTTGCCCGTACCACCCGCCCTTTACGCACCAGCAACTCCAGCATCGGACGCACAGTTTCCGGGTCACTCCCTAACATCTGCGCTAGCGCGGCCAAGCTCAGGGGTCCCTTTTGCTGCAACAGGGCCTGTATCCGCTGCAACATCCCTTACCCCCCGCTGTAGCGCACCCGCAACCGTCGGCGCCGCCATCGTCCTGCCCAGGACATCCCCAGCAACACCACTACCAACACCAGCACCAGTCCCCCCAACCACAAAGTGGAAAACCGGGGGTGCTCCCGCCAGGTCATAAGCTGGTAATAGCCCGTGGCTGCCCAGTAGCCCATCCCCGTCGTCCACAGGGCAATAAACACCGTCCAGCCCAAGTTTGTCTCCCGATAGACCGCAGCCGTCGCCGACACGCAGGGGAAATAAAGCAGCACAAACAGCAGGAAAGCCACCGCCGCCGTTGGTGTACCGAACCGCAACGCCATCTGTCCAAAGGTCGTCCGGTGCACCTGCTGAATTTCTGCCGCTGCCTCCGGGTCTGCCGTTTCCGTCAAAATTCCCCATCCCAGGGGGTCCCCCAACTGCTGCCAAACCTGCGCTAGGTTCTCTGGAATCGTCGCCACCGCCGCCTGTAACTTGGCCCCCAGGTCAAAAGGTTCTGCCGGTTCATCCATCTCCGCCTGGGCAAGTTGGCTGTACAGGTTATCCATCGTCCCCACCATGACTTCTTTGGCGAACATCCCGGTGAAAAGTCCCACCGTCGCCGGCCAGTTATCCGGTTGAATCCCCATGGGTTGGAAAACAGGCGTGATCCCGCGACCAATCGCGCTCAGCAGGGAATCCGGGCTGTCTTTTTTGCCAAAGGAGCCGTCTACTCCCACCGAATTGAGCAACCCCAAGATCACCACCATCAGGACGATCATCCGCCCCGCCCGCCAGATAAACGCCCGCAACCGCTCCCAAGCCCGCAGCAGCACCCCCCGCAGCGACGGCACATGGTACGGGGGCAACTCCAGCACAAACGGCGTCACCGGCCCCGGCAACAGAGTTTTTTTCAGCACCAGCGCCGTGAAAATCGCCGCCCCAATCCCCAACCCATACAACACAAACACCACATTTTGGGCATTGCGGGGAAAAAAGGCGGCACAAATCAGGGCATACACCGGCAACCGCGCCCCACAGGACATGAAGTGGTTGATCAAAGCCGCTAGCAACCGGTCCTGGGCATTTTCCAGCGTCCGCGTCGCCATGATCCCGGGAATGTTGCAGCCAAACCCCACCAACATCGGCACAAACGCTTTCCCCGGTAAACCCATCCAGCGCATCAGCCGGTCCATGACAAAGGCCGCCCGCGCCAGATAGCCCGAATCCTCCAGCACAGCCAAACAGACAAACAACAACCCGATTTGGGGAATAAACGTTGCCGTGGTCTGAATTCCACCCCCGACCCCATCCGCCAACAGGCCGATCAACCACCCCGGCGCCTGCCACTGGGCCAGAACATGGGCCACCCCCTCTACCAAAATGGCCCCCACCGCCTGGTCAAAGAAATCAATCAACGCCCCCCCAACATGGATGGCAAACCAAAACATTAGGTACATCACCCCCAGAAAAATCGGGATGCCCAGCCAGCGGTTGAGTACCCAGCGGTCAACGGCATCGGACGTCGTTTGACTCACCACCCCCACCTGGGTCACCACCTGGGCCACCAGCCGGTGAATCCACCCGTAGCGGGCATCCGCCACCACCAGGTCCAGGTCCTCCCCCAACAGCTGCTGCAGATGCTCTCGCCAGTGGTCCAGAGCATCCAAAGCCGGCAGCGTCAATCCATCCGTCGCCCCAAACTGCAACAGATACAGGGCATACCAGGGCTGCTTCCTCGCCCCCAAGTGGGGCAATAGTTCCTCTACAGCTCGTCGCCAATCGGGGGGATAGTCCACCTGGGCCTGGGGCAGTTGGGGCTGGGCCAGCGCATCGTCAATCACCCGCTTAAGTTGGGGAATGCCCTGACCCCGATGGGCACACATGGGCACCACCGGACACCCCAGTTTCTGACTCAACTGCTGCACATCAATTTGCCACTGCCGCCGCCGAGCCACATCCATCATGTTCAGCGCAATGACCAGCGGCACCTCCATATCCAGAAGCTGGGTTGTCAGGTACAAATTGCGCTCCAGGTTGGCGGCATCCAGGATGTTCACCACCAGGTCAGCTTCCCCAGAAAGCAGGTAGTTGCGGGCAATTTGCTCATCGAGACCAAGGGTGGTGTCTGCGACATCCAAGGAATAAATGCCCGGCAGGTCCACGACAGTGACCAGGCGTCCCCCGGAGCGGTAGGTGCCCTCTTTGCGCTCCACCGTCACCCCCGGCCAGTTGCCTACCCGTTGTCGCGCCCCCGTCAGGGCATTGAAGACCGTCGTTTTCCCGCAGTTGGGGTTCCCCACCAAAGCGATCGTGGCCATCGTCACACCGGCTCCACCAGGAGAGCGTCCGCTTCAGTTTTGCGCAGGCTCAGGGCAAACCCCCGCACCCAGATTTCTATCGGGTCCCCCAGGGGCGCATGGCGTTTCACCTCCAGGACCGTCCCCGGCGTCAGGCCCATCGCCAACAACCGCCGCTTGTAATCTCCCGCCGTCGGCGCATAGCCCACGACCCGTAACCGCGTTCCCACTGCCGCATCCTGTAAGCGCATCGGTTGACCCCTACCCCTGTAAGCCACGACCGCAATTTGTTGCGCCAGTTCTGCCCCCAACCCCAGCCGTTGTCCGTCTCGTGCCACCACCACCGACCCCGACGGCAAACGACTATGCACCTCCACCACCACTCCCGGTGCCAACCCCATCCCCAGCAACTTCCCCTGGGCCTTTTCCGGTACCCGCAGAATCTGTAAACGTTCCCCCGGCTTGGCCGCCACCAGTGTTTGCCATTGACTATCGGTTAGCTCCCCGGTCTCTGTTGAGTCGTTGTAGTAGATGAAGTTGGCTTTGCCTGCTTTAGCCGCCCCCCAGCGCCACCCTTGTCGCCAAAAAATACCCATACTTTAGCTGAGCAATTGCTAGAGAATATCAATATCATTACCTAAATGATAGGGCTTAACGGGTGCTGGTGGGGATGGTTTAACGATTTCTTAACGCCGGGGTGATGGGTTAGGGTGGGGGTGTGAGCGTTTGGGGGCGTCATGACTGCCGAGTTGCCGGCTCCAGATTTTCAGACCCAGGTACTCACCGAGCTGCGGAACATCAACGCCCGGTTGGAGCGGTTAGAGACCCATTTGGGCCAGTTTGAAGGGGGCGTTCCTGCCCTAGCGCAGCGGGTGGACAAATGGGAGGAGCGTTTTCTGCAATTGACGCGGGATAATTTGACGGTGAGCCGCACGGTGATTATTGCCGCTGCCACGGCTGTGGTGTTTGCTCCCCTGGTCAAGGAACTGGCCCCGGCAATTTTTGTCTTAGTAATGTTAGTAATGTAAATGTAATAGTAGTTATCAAGTCACACATAGCCACTAATTGCTAGGCCGCCTTCACCGGCTGGAAATATGACCCGGCATGGGTGAAATATCCGAAGAAAAAGGCACAACCAGAACTGTTCTGGCATATTGGTTACCAGCACTGGTCTTTTTGGTTGCCCCCTTTTTTACCCCATCGAGCTAGGGCCGGTAGAGATGTTTTCAAAAACTGCCCACATCCGCAGCCACGGTAACTGCCTAATCAGTTGAAAACCAGGCTACTCTCACACTGTAGATTTTCATGTCCGGTGATGCTCCCTACTGAGAAGCAATGTCACCCTAGTGCCTTCGATAGCATCCACGCCAATGGCCCAGGCCTTAGGGAGACGCAGTTGCAAGGAGGTCCCTACGGCCCCCTATCTTCAGTTTATTTTGAGCAGGTATGACCATTTACCTATGCTGAACTGGCCGAATGCGCTAGACATTCACCCAGCTTTTGCAGACTGGATGTGCGCGAAACGTCGGGCGGTGAGCATGCGCCTGGGGCATCGCTTGACCCCCCTACGCCCTGCTAGGTAGCCAGTGCTTGCCACGCCCCCACCAGTCCTTGGGTGTTCAGCACCAGGTACATCCGTTCATCCGTGAGCCAATAGCCCTGCAGACATTGGGCCAAGGCTGTCGTCAGACCGGTAGCGGGGGGTGATTGCACCTGCGCCACGGGACAAGTCAGCATTTGCCCGACCTGGGCCACCACCACCCCCAACCGCTGCTCACCGGGGGTCAGGATCACGGCGTAATAGCTGCGCTGGGTGGGATACAGCTCCGGCAGGGGGGCAAACCCTAACCCATAGGCCATATCCACCAGCCACAGGATTTCCCCGCGCCAGTTGGTCACCCCCATCACCGCCGGGGGCATCTCGGGAATCGGCACCACCTGCTCCAGGGCCAAGGGCAAGACTTCTAAACAGTCCCGTGCCGGCAGTAGCGCCCAGGTATCGGGGGCCAGTTGCACGCTCAAGCCCAACAGGGCATCGGCCATGGCAGCAAACGCAGGGAATTTCTCTACAATCCTAACGGTTGGCTTGCCCGCTGGGATGGACGTTTGCTGGTACCGGCGACAACTGCTGCACTGGTATCGCCACCACGGTCGTGTTTTGCCCTGGCGTCAGAACCCCACCCCCTACGGCGTCCTGGTCTCGGAATTCATGCTGCAACAGACCCAGGTGCGCACGGTCATCCCCTACTACCGCCGCTGGCTGGCCCATCTGCCTACGCTTGCCGACTGCGCCCAGGCGTCCCCCCACCAGATTCTCAAACTCTGGGAGGGCTTGGGGTACTACCGACGGGCTACGTACCTGCACCAGACCTGTCAGATCATCCAGCGGGACTACAGGGGGGAGGTGCCATCGGATCTGGCCCTGCTGCTGCGTTTGCCAGGGATTGGCCGCACCACCGCCGGAGGCATTCTCAGCCATGCCTTTAACCGGCCCTACCCCATCGGCGACGGCAATGTACAGCGCATCTTGAGCCGGGTGTTTGCCTTGAGGACCCCCCCACGCCGCCATAGCCAAAACCTGTGGGCTTTGTCTGCGCAATTACTGGACCCGGACAACCCCCGGGATTTCAACCAGGCGCTGATGGACCTGGGGGCGACGGTCTGTTTGCCCAGAAAACCCAAGTGCCACTGCTGTCCCTGGCAAGCCCGATGCCAAGCCTTTCTCACCCAACAACAGGAGGTGCTGCCCATGCGCGAAGAAACCCAAGCCATTCCCCATCGCACCATCGGCGTGGCAGTGATTTGGAACGACCAGGGCCAAGTACTCATTGACCAGCGACCCCCCGCCGGCCTGCTGGCCAATCTGTGGGAATTTCCGGGGGGCAAGGTGGAGCCGGGAGAAACGGTGGAGGACTGCATCCGCCGGGAAATCCGGGAGGAACTGGGCCTGGAGATTGAGGTGGGGCCGCACCTGGTGACGGTGGACCACGCCTACAGCCATCTGCGGGTCACTCTAGTGGTGCATCAGTGTCGCTACCGGGGGGGCGTACCCCAACTGCGAGCCTGCCAGGCCATCGCCTGGGTCTATCCCCAGGAACTGGACCGCTACCCCTTTCCCCAGGCCAATCGCCGCATCATCCAAACGCTATTGGAAAAATGCTCAGGGCAAGTAGAATCAGAATGAACGGCGGGGTGACAGGGGCAAACACAGGGTGGTGCTGATTCACGCAACGGCGGTGGTGCATCCCAAGGCGGAGTTGGACGCAACGGTTCAAGTCGGTCCCTACGCGGTGATCGGCGAACAGGTGCGTATCGGGCCGGGAACGGTGGTGGGTGCCCATGTGGTCATTGACGGGGATACGGTCATCGGGGCCTATAACCGCATCTTTCCGGGGGCGTCCATCGGTCTGGAACCCCAGGATTTGAAGTACACGGGTGCCCCCAGTCGCGTGCGCATCGGTGACCACAATCTCATCCGCGAGTACGTGACCATCAACCGGGCAACAGGGGAAGGGGAAGAAACGGTTATCGGCAACCACAACCTGCTGATGGCCTATGTACACGTGGCCCACAACTGCGTTTTGGAAAACGGCATTGTCATTGCCAATGGGGTGTCCCTGGCGGGGCATGTCCACATCGAGTCCCGGGCGACGATTGGGGGGGTGTTGGGGGTACATCAATTCGTGCGCATCGGACGGCTGGCGATGGTAGGGGGGATGAGTCGGGTGGACCGGGATGTGCCGCCCTATATGTTGGTGGAGGGGCATCCGGCGCGGGTGCGCTCGTTGAACCGGGTGGGCCTGCAACGGGCGGGATTAGCTCAGGGGGAAGAGGGCCAGGCGCTCAAACAGGCGTTTCGGGTGCTGTATCGCTCAGGACTGACCCTGAACCAAGCCCTGGAGCAATTACAGCCCCTGACGGACCAGTACGAAACCCTACGGCACCTGCACCAGTTTTTGGTGGAGTCGCAACAGCCCGGGCGACGGGGGCCAACACCTGGATTGCTGGAGGGGGATGCCCAGGATTCTGATTAGTACGGGGGAGGTCTCCGGCGATTTGCAGGGGGCGTTGCTGATCCAGGCCCTACGGCAACAGCGGCCTGATCTAGAAATTCTCGGCATTGGCGGTCCCCGCATGGCCCAAGCCGGCGCTCGCTTACTGGCAGACACCACCCAGATGGGTTCGATTGGGTTGATCGAACATTTGCCCTTCGTTGTGCCGACGCTGCGTTTGCTCTCCCGGGTGCGGCGTGCGCTGGCGGTCTGTCCCCCGGATGTGGTGGTGTTGATCGACTATGTGGGGTTCAACCTGCCCTTGGCCCGCCTGTGTAAGCCTTGGGGTTGTCCGCTTATTTACTACATCGCCCCCCAGGAGTGGGTCTGGCGCACCACCCACACCAGGAATCTGGTGCGGTTAATTGACCACCTGCTGGCGGTATTTCCCCAGGAGGCCGACTACTACCAAAAGGCGGGGGTGGCGCGGGTGGAATGGGTGGGTCATCCCCTGGTGGACGCCCTAGCCCAGACAGAATCCCGTGTGACGGCCCGGCAAGCCTTGGGAATTGCCCCGGAGCAAAAGGTGGTGGTGCTGCTGCCGGCTTCTCGGCGACAGGAGTTGTGCTATCTGTGGCCAGTGCTGGCAGAAACGGCGCGGCAGTTGCAAAGGCGACAACCGGACCTGGCATTTTGGCTACCGGTGGCCCTGCCCCAATACCAGCCCTATTTGCAAGCCCAGGTGCAGCGCTACGGATTGCGGGTGCAGGTGGTGGAGGACAACCCCCGGCGGGTAATGGCGGCTGCCGATCTGGCCCTGACCAAGTCGGGTACGGTGAATTTGGAGCTGGCCCTGTTGGAGGTCCCCCAGTTGGTGGTCTATCGGGTGAGTCCGGTGACCGCCTGGTTGGCCCGGCATCTGTTGCGTTTTCGCATCAACTATATGTCTCCGGTGAACCTGGTGGCCCAGCAACCGGTTGTGCCGGAATTTCTCCAGGAACAGGCCTGCCCGGAAAACCTGTTGCCGATGGCCCTGGACTATCTGCAAAACCCGGAGCCAGTGCGCCAGCGTTATCAAGTCTTTCGCCAGGCCCTAGGGCCACCCGGTGCCACCCGGCGAGCGGCCCAGGTCATCCTGAGCTATTGCCGTTGAACGCGGATCACTCGGCCGTTTGCCCCCAGGCATTACACTAAAAGTTAAACCCCGTTGCTGGCAAGGTCATGCGTCCCCCGTTGGCAACCCATACGGTTTTACAAAATCGCTACCGGATTGTGCGGGTGCTGGGGCAAGGGGGGTTTGGCCGCACCTATTTGGCCCAGGATTTGAATCGCTTTCACGAGTACTGTGTGCTCAAAGAATTTATGCCCACGCGGGGGGAACCCCACCAAATGGAAAAAGCCAAGGAACTGTTCAAACGGGAGGCGGCGGTGCTCTATCAGTTGCGCCATCCCCAAATTCCCCAATTCCACGCCCTATTTGAGCAGGAGCAGCGCCTGTTTTTGGTGCAGGACTACGTCGAAGGGAAAAATTATCGCACCCTGTTGATGGAGCGCCTACGCCGGGGGCAAACGTTTACCGAGCTGGAAATCCGCGACCTGCTGCGCAAGGTGTTGCCTGTTCTGGACTACATCCATAGCCAGGGGGTGATTCACCGGGATATTTCCCCCGATAATTTAATGCTGCGGCAAAAGGACCAAATGCCGGTGCTGATTGATTTCGGCGTGGTGAAGGATATTGCCAGTCGGTTGCAGGCTTCTGGGGCCACGTCGGTGGGCAAACTGGGTTATGCGCCGTCGGAACAGTTGCAAACCGGTCGGGTGTATCCCGCCAGCGACCTCTATACCCTAGCCGTGACGGCGCTCGTGCTGTTGACCGGTCGGGAACCCCAGGACCTGTACGATGACCGCACCTTGACCTGGCGCTGGCAGGAACAGGTGAGTCTCAGCCCCCAACTGACCCAGGTGTTGCAAAAAATGCTCAGCTACCGTCCCGGCGACCGCTACCAGTCGGCCAAGGAAGTGTTGCAAGCCTTGGGGGAAACCCCCTTGCCCAGTGCAGCCAGCAGTCCCGAACTGCCCCCCGTCAGTCAGGCACCTACGGTGGTGGCCCGGCCCCTGAGTCCGCCGCCCGTTGCTGCTCCTGTGGCCTACAGCGCCCGACCCATGGTGAGTGTTCCCCGCCCCAGCTCCTGGGAGAACCCGATTGTGCTGGCTCTGGTGAGTGTGATCCTCGTGTTGGGCACCGGCACCCTGTCCTGGTTGGTGGTGAGCTGGTTAGTGCAGCGCCCGCCCGCCACACCGCCTGCCTGGGATGCACCAGTTACGACGACCCCTGCGCCGGCGCCCTCACCCACCACGGGAACATCGGCACCGCCCCTGCAATTTGACCTGTCACTGCAAGTGGGCGCCGCAACCCAGCTCGAGCAAACCCTGGCCCCTGGCCAAATGCACGCCTACACCTTTGACCTAGACCGTCCTCGGCAACTGACTATTGAGTTTAGCGGTGACCGACTGACGGGCTTGCTCATTACCCCTGACCAGCGCCGCCTGCCCTTGACAAAGGACTGGCAGAACCAAATCACTCCCGGCGCCTATCGCCTGCAGGTCACCAACCCCACCGATGAGTCCCGTCCCTACCGTTTGCGGTTGCTGCTCCAGGACTTGCCGGCAGCCTCACCCACCTTTGAGGAGGTTCCCATCACCCTTGCCGAGGGGTCCACTCAGACGGAAGTCACCACCAATGTCACCCCTACCCAGGCCAAGCGCTTTTTGTTCACCGCCCCTGCGGGCCAGGAATTGTTGGTGGAGCTGCGCAGTACCGGCATGGCCACCCTCACCTGCCGTACCCCCCATGGACGAACCATCGCCAGCCAGAGCCTGTACTGCACGGTGCAGACTACCGAAGCCGGCACCTATAGTTTTGACATCACCAGCAGCGATGCCACCATGGCCACCCTGGTATTGCAACTACGGTCCCGCCCCGGTGGTTAAGCTTTCCGATTCATCCGTTCCCACTGTTGCAGCGCCGCGCCGGCGATATTAAAGGCCGCCCAACCCGCCGCCACCATCACGGGACCCAACACCACCAAAATCCGCCAATCAAAGTCCATAGGTTCTCACTCCCCCGGCCAACAGCGTTGTCTAGATTTCATTATAGGGTGAACCCCAGGCGGTTTCAGGGCCTAACGGGGGATGGTGCGGCAACGGGGGGTTAACCGTGGCAGCTCCTGGCCCCACCGCCGTCGTCATAGGGCATTTCCGGGGTCATCGCGCCTATAGACTTCCAGGTTGGCCAGGACCGGGTCAAAGCTAGCGTTCATCGTCACCAGAAATCCCAATTGTCAACCACCCCCTGCCCCAGTCCCTATAAGCAGGGACGCTCCAGCCAATTGAGGGAAAAATCTCCTACCTTGGATTCTGGGAGCGTGTTTAGGGATAGCCATGCGGGTTTTTGCCAACCGCACCGCCGCCGGACGGGAACTGGCCCCACATCTCGAAACCTATGCCCATCATCCCCAGGGTTTGGTGCTGGCCTTGCCCCGGGGCGGCGTACCTGTTGGCGCAGAAATCGCCCGGCATCTGCACCTGCCTTTAGACGTGCTCATTGTGCGCAAGTTAGGGGTGCCGGGACAGCCGGAACTGGCCATGGGAGCCATCGGCAACGGCAAGGTCGTACTCTGGCGTAACTTGATTGCCGAACTGGGCATTACCGAGGAAGACATCCAAACCGCCATTGCCCAGGAAACCCAGGAAGCCCAACGGCGGGAGGCCTGTTACCGCGCCGGCTACCCCCCCCTAGACCTGCACGACCGGCTGGTGATTCTGGTGGACGATGGCGTGGCCACCGGCGCCACCATGCTAGTGGCCGTACGGATTGTCCGGGAGCATCAACCGCAGCGACTGGTGGTAGCCACCCCCGTGATTGCCTTAGAGAGTCTGGCCACCCTACGCCGGGAAGCCGACCAGGTGGTTTATCTGATTGCTCCTCTAGACCTAGACGGCATCGGCCTATGGTACGAGGACTTCCGGCAGCTCAGCGACCGGGAGGTGGTCGAGACCTTGGCTCAGGTCAACCGCCTGACCCAACCCCCGCCCCGCTGCTAAATCCTCCCGCGCACCAGGTCCGTCACCGTCTGGACAATCTGTTCCGGCTGCACAATCGTCAGGCGCTCCAGGGTACCGTTGTAGGGGGTAGGGACATCCTGGGACGACAGTCGCACCACCGGCGCATCCAGTTCATCAAACAGGCGCTCCATGATCCCGGCGGCAATCTCCGCCCCAATGCCCCCCGTTTTCATGCACTCCTCCACCACCACCACCCGGTGGGTTTTGCGCACCGACGCCCCAATCGTCTCCCAGTCCAAAGGGCGCAGGGAAATCAGGTCAATCACTTCCGGGTAGATGCCCCGCCGTTCCAGCTCCGGCAAGGCCTGCAACACGTGATGCCGCATCCGCGAGTAGGTCAGGATGGTGACCTCCTCCCCCGGCTGGACCAACTCCGCCTTGTCCAAGGGCAACAGGTACTCCTCCTCCGGAATATCCTGCTTCAAGTTGTAAAGCAGCACATGTTCAAAAAACAGCACCGGATTGTTATCGCGAATCGCCGACTTCAGCAACCCCTTGGCGTTGTAGGGCGTCGAGCAAGCCACAATTTTCAGCCCCGGCACCGCTTGGAAATAGGCCTCCAGACGCTGGGAATGCTCCGCCCCCAACTGCCGTCCTACCCCCCCCGGCCCGCGAATGACGATAGGAATCGTAAAATTCCCCCCCGACGTATAGCGCAACATTCCGGCGTTATTGGCGATCTGGTTAAACGCCAGCAGCAAAAACCCCATATTCATCCCCTCGACGATGGGCCGCAGCCCCGTCATCGCTGCCCCAATCGCCAGCCCCGTAAAACTGTTTTCGCAAATGGGCGTATCCAACAGGCGCAATTCCCCGTACTTCTTGTACAAATCCTTGGTGACCTTATAGGAACCGCCGTAGTGGCCCACATCCTCCCCCAGCACAAACACCCTGGGGTCCCGTTCCATCTCCTCGTCAATGGCCGACCGCAGGGCATTGAACATAAACATCTCGGCCATGGTTACGCCTCAGTCCTCCGCATAGACATAACGCCACAGCTCATCCGGCGACGGCTCAGGACTTTGTTCTGCAAAAGCGACTGCATCCTCCACGATTTGCTTGACCTTTTGGTGAATCGCCTGCAGGTCCTGGTTGGTGGCCAACTCCTGTTCTACCAAAAAGCTCCCCAAGCGTTTGATGGGATCGCGGCTCAGCCAGAATTCTTTTTCCTCCTTACTGCGCAGTTCATCTGGGTCCGCCAGGGAATGCCCCCGGAACCGGTAAGTGAGCGCTTCAATCAGCGTAGGACCTTCCCCTAGCCGTGCCCGGGCTACTGCTTCCCGCGCCACTTCCCGCACCGCCAGCACATCCATCCCGTCCACCTCCACCCCCACCATATTGAACACACTGGCCTTTTTATAAATGTGGGGGTCAGATGTGGCGCGCTGATGGGCCATCCCAATCGCCCATTGGTTGTTTTCCACCACAAAAATGATGGGCAACCTCCACAGAGCTGCCATGTTCAACGTCTCAAAAAACTGACCGTTGTTGCAGGCCCCATCGCCGAAAAAGCAAGCCGTCACCTCATCCGCCTGGGTATCCCCCAACACCTCCCGCCGATATTTAGTTTGAAACGCCGCCCCCGCTGCCACCGGAATCCCCTCCGCCACGAAGGCATAGCCCCCCAAAAACCGTTGCCGCGCCGAAAACAGGTGCATAGAACCGCCCCGCCCCTTGCTGCAACCTGTGACCTTGCCAAAGAGTTCCGCCATCACCTCCCGGGGAGAAACACCGGCGCTCAGGGCGTGCACATGGTCCCGGTAGGTACTGCACACATAATCAATACCCGGTCGGAGCGCCCCTTTGATCACCCCCGTCGAGACCGCCTCCTGCCCGTTGTAAAGGTGCACAAAGCCAAACATCTTGCCCCGGTAGTACATCTCGGCGCACTTGTCCTCGAACGTCCGCCCTAACACCATGTCCTCATAAAGCAGCAGCCCCTCTTCCCGGGTCAGGTGCACCGTTGCGGGGGAAAACGTGGGCAAGGGACGTTCCTGAACCATGGGCCAACCCCACCAGAGACAAACCGATGGCAAAGAGTATTTTGTAGAATACTCCCGAAGGGGGGACGACGGCAAGGTTGGCGGGCTAGTCCTCCAATAAGATCACCCCTTGACTGACCTGGTCCATCAACTGATTGAGTAATTCCAGCTCCTGGGGCGTCACCCGACTGTTTTCACGCACCTTGGCCCGGATATCCTCCCACTCCCGCCGGGACAGTCGACCGTCGCGGGTCACCCGGTCAATCAAATCCGCCAACTCCGCCAGGGATTGCTTTTCTTCGGGTGTTAGGGCCGTTTCACCGCTGATTTGCATCCTGCCTCCCCCTAGGAACACCACGCCCACACCATAGCACAGCAGCCCCCCAGAAAAAGTTATCCACGCCGCACTAGGATGGAAGTGTTATGGAACTGTGCTTCAACGACCTGGCCCAATTACTCCAACATCACCTGGGCACCTGGGTGTGTCAACGCACCCGCTTTTATCTCAACGGTGCCCCGGTCAACCACGGCAAGGCGCAACTGCAGGTGACGGGTCTTACACCCAATGTCCCCCATGCTTTAGGCCTGGTACTGAGCTGGACAGAAAACGACCGACCGGTGGGCCGAACCACCCTGGCCTTTGACCCGGACTCGCCCCGTTTTTGGCACTACCCCGGCGACCGCCCCCCCACCTTAGGGCATTACACCTGGCAACCGGACGGCGTCTTGGAACTCACGCTGCCCCTGGCAGAAAACACCCACGTCTACGAACGCCTGTGGTTTGCTGCCCCCAACCTGCGCCTGCGGACGGTGTTGGTGCGCAACGACCAAGGATTGATAGCCGCATCGTTTTACTCGGACATTCGCCGGCTCAACGCCCACTGACCTCCCACAGCCAGGCCGCTGCTGCCGCCACCACATTCACCACCGGCAACCAGGCACTGTAAAAGGCTCCCCGTGCCCAGCACCACCGCCAACCCCCTACTCCCCGGCAACGTCCACACCGCCACAGCCAACACCCGCCGGGCCAGAGCTGGCAGCAGAACCCTCAGGACCCCACCTACAGAACCATCATTCCGGATAGAGTCGCAGCCGCTGCATCCGCCCCGAACCGACGAAAGCACCTCAGATAACCAACCGCATCGCAAGTTTTTTACTGGCAAAACCCTTCCATTTGAGTAGGATCAGACAACAGGTTGATAGCAGGGCAGTCCATGACTACAACGCCGATTCAGGTCATTGGCGGTGGGTTGGCGGGTACAGAAGCGGCCTGGCAGATTGCCCAGGCGGGGGTACCGGTGACCCTGTGGGAAATGCGCCCCGGCAAATCCACACCGGCCCACCACACGGGCGAACTGGCGGAATTGGTGTGCAGCAACTCCTTTGGGGCGCGGGCCATTGACCGGGCGACGGGCCTGTTGCACCAGGAACTGCGAGAACTAGGGTCGCTGGTGATCCGGGTGGCGGATGAACAGGCGGTACCGGCGGGGGGAGCCTTGGCGGTGGACCGGGTGCAATTTAGCCGCGCCTTGACCGAGCGCATTAGCCAACATCCCCTAATTACCCTGCGCCGGGAAGAAGCGCAAGACATTCCCCCTGGCGTTGTGGTCTTGGCAACCGGACCCTTGACCAGTCCGGCTTTGGCCGCGCGGCTGCAACAGCTCACCGGTCAGGCGTACCTCAGTTTTTTTGACGCCGCCAGTCCCATCGTTTTGGGGGAATCCATCAACCGCGACATTGCTTTTCTGGCCAGCCGCTACGACAAGGGGGAAGCCGCCTACCTCAATTGCCCCATGAACCAGGCCGAATACGAGCGGTTTTGGCAAGCCCTGGTGACCGCCGAACAGGCCCCCCTCAAAGAATTTGAGCAGGAAGAAAAAAAATTTTTTGAGGCCTGTTTACCGGTGGAGGAGCTGGCGCGGCGGGGCAAAGATACCCTGCGGTTTGGGCCGTTGAAACCGGTAGGCTTACGGGACCCCCGACGTCCCCAGGAACGGCTCTATGCCGTGGTGCAACTGCGCCCTGAGGACCGGGAAGGCCGCCTATGGAACCTGGTGGGGTTTCAAACCAATTTGCGCTGGGGAGAGCAACAGCGCGTCTTTCGTTTGATTCCGGGGCTGGAGCAGGCGGAATTCGTGCGCTACGGCGTCATGCACCGTAACACCTTTCTCAATGCCCCCAAACTGCTCCAGGCCACCCTCCAGTTCCGGGATTACCCCCACCTGTTTGCCGCCGGGCAATTGACCGGTACGGAAGGATATGCCGCGGCCGTAGCCGGGGGTTGGCTGGCGGGCACCAATGCAGTGCGTTTCCTGCGGGGTTTGCCCCTGCTGACCTTGCCGCCGACCACCATGATGGGGGCGCTGTTTCACTTCATCAGTACGGCTGCGCCGGCCCATTTCCAACCTATGCCCCCCAACTTCGGCATCCTGCCGCCTTTGCACCCGCCGGTCAAATCCAAGACCACGCGCTACCAGGCCTACAGTCAGCGGGCATTGCAGGACCTGGCCGCCTGGCGACAGGGGACAACCGTTGCCCCTTGCCCCTAGACTGATAAAGTGACCCGACACAGCGACAAATGCCATGACCATCCTCCCGGTGGCCTGGGCCTACGACCATGTACGCCTGATTGACCAAAACCGCCTGCCTTTAGAACTCACCTACGTGGAAATCCGGCGGGCACTGGATATGGTGACCGCCATTCAGACCATGATGGTGCGGGGGGCACCGGCGATTGGGATCGCGGCTGCCTTTGCCTTGGCCCTGGCCGCCCAGGAGGTTCAAACCGACGACCGCCAGGAATTTTTAGAGCATTTAGAAAGCGTGGCCCAGGCCCTGCGCCAGACCCGCCCGACGGCTATTAACCTGTTTTGGGCCATTGATCAGATGCTGAATACGGCGCGGCAGACGGTAGGACCGGTGAGGTTTCTCAAGGAAAAGCTGGTGGAGACAGCCCAAGGCCTAGCCGTGGATGAGTACAACACCTGTGTGCGTATTGGCGAACACGGTCTGGCCTGCCTGCCAACGCAACCCCAGCGCTTGACCCTGATGACCTACTGCAATGCCGGTGCCCTGGCGACGGTGGGCTATGGGACGGCCTTGGGGGTGGTACGGGCAGCCCACGCGGTCCAACGGCTGCTCCAGGTCTACGTGTGCGAAACCCGCCCGCGCCTGCAAGGTGCCCGCCTGACGGCCTGGGAATGTGTGCAAGAAGGCATCCCTGCTGTTCTCATCACCGACAACATGGCCGGCTACTGCATGGCCAAGGGCCTGATTGATGCCGTGGTGGTGGGCGCCGACCGGATTGCCCGCAACGGGGACACCGCCAACAAAATCGGTACCTATACCCTGGCGGTGCTGGCCCACGTGCATCAGATTCCCTTTTATGTGGCTGCCCCCCTGTCGAGCGTGGACTGGACCATGGATGACGGCTCCCAAATCCCCATCGAGGAACGGGATATTGACGAGGTCTACCGCATCGGCGAGCAGTGGCTGACGGCTCCGGGGGTGGAGGTCTTTAACCCCGCTTTTGATATCACCCCCGCCCGCTACATCACCGGCATCATCACCGAGCGGGGCGTCGTCCCCCCCGACCAGCTCCACCACCTCCAACCCTAAACTCAAAATCGTTACGAGTATGATATAGTCGTAGGTGTTGTGACTGGAGGTTGTGGTATGGAAGGGTGTTTGCAAGTGGGGCAAATGGCGCCCGATTTTGAGGCGACGGCAGTGGTGGACATGGAGTTCAAGACCATTCGCCTGTCGGACTACCGGGGCAAAAAGTATGTGGTTTTGTTCTTTTACCCCCTGGACTTTACCTTTGTCTGTCCTACGGAGTTGACGTCGTTGAGTGACCGCTACGACGACTTTGCTAAGTTGGACACGGAAATTTTGGGGGTGTCGGTGGACAGTCAGTTCACCCACCTGGCCTGGATCCAGACGGACCGCAAAGATGGGGGGGTGGGCGAGCTGCGCTATCCCCTGGTTGCGGACTTGAAGAAAACCATCAGCCAAGCCTACAACGTGTTGACACCAGAGGGGGTGGCCCTGCGGGGGTTGTTCATCATTGACAAGCAGGGGATTATCCAGCACGCCACCATCAACAACTTGGCCTTTGGGCGGAATGTGGACGAAATTTTGCGCACCCTGCAGGCGATTCAGTATGTGCAGAGCCACCCGGACGAAGTCTGCCCGGCTAACTGGAAGCCTGGCGACCGCACCATGGTGCCCGACCCGGTGAAGGCCAAGGAATACTTCGCGGCGGTGTAGGACCCTAACCGGTTTCTCCAGATCTCCAGGAAACCCCCGGCCGACACCGGGGGCGTTTTTGTGGAGTTTCCTAGAATCCCCGCTCAGCCTGCATGAGGTGGCGACTGGCTTTCAGGAGTTGCACGGCTGCCCGGTTCTGGGCTAAGTCCGCGATGGTGGGGGTAGCCGTGGCTCCAGGATTGATCGGTCGCGCCAATTGACGGGCTTGGTTCACCAGGGCGGTGATGGTGGCGTCGTTGCTGCGGAAGATACTCATTTCCGCTTCCGTGCGCAGGAGTTCCCGGCTGACCTGGAAGGGGGCGTCGTAGTAGCTACGGGACAAGCCATCCAGGACTTGACCGCTGCGGGCTTCCCCCAAGTTGCGGGCGGCTTCGTAAAGACGGGTAGCTGCTTTGGCGGTTTCCCGGGCCTGGAAGTAACGACCGTTTTGCTGGTGTTGCTGGGCCAAGGTCAAGTAGCGGTCCGCCAAACGCAACAACTCGGCATCGGACTGGGGAAAAGCTCGGGCCTGGTTGGCTTGATACTGGGCTTTGGCCAGGTCGCGGATAACCGCTCTGGCTTCCCGCTCCGGTCGCGCCTGGGCCTGCACAAAGGGGGCATGGGGCCGCCGCCAAAGGGGGCTAGCCGTTGCCGGTGACGTCATCGCCAGGGGCACCACAGTTCCCACCAGCAACCAAAACAGATGTTTTTGCATGGTACTTGCTCCTTTTTCTATCAACTGCCCGTGGTGTCATCCACTAATAGGGACAATAGCGAAGGCAGATGACGGAAAAATGACAGTCCCCTAGGAGGCCACAGGAAGCCGGACCGTAAAGGTGGTGCCTTGGTTGATTTGGCTGTCTACTGTGATGGTGCCGCCGTGTAACTCCACGATCTGGCGCACGATGGCCAGGCCCAGTCCCGAACCGCTAATGCCCCGTTGTCGCACCCGTTCATCCCGATAGAAGTACTCAAAGATGTGGGGCAGGGCCTCCGGGCTGATGCCCATGCCGTCGTCGGCCACCGTCAATACCGCCTGCTGGTCCTGCCGTTGGAGAGCCAGACGAATGTGGCCCCCCACCGGTGTGTAGCGATAGGCATTGCTCAACAGGTTCATCACCACTTGCCGCAGCAGGTCCGGGTCCCCCCACACGTACAGGGGCTGCTCCGGGGTTGCCAGGGTCAGGTGGTGGGAAGAACCCTGGGTGGCCTGCCAAGTTTGGTTCACCTGTTGCAAGAGGTGTCCCATCTCCACTCGGGTTGTCCTGGTGAGGGTCGCGGCGTTCTCGTGGCGGGCCAGAAAAAGCAAATCCCCCACCAATTGCCCCATGTCCTTGGCTAAGGTCGCCACCTTTTCGAGGCGGGCCAGGGCCTGGTCCGGGGATTGCTGCCCTAGCATGACACCCACCTGGGCGTGGCTCAGGATGGCGGCCAGGGGCGCCCGCAGTTCGTGGGAAGCCTGGGCGGTGAAACGGGACAGACGCTCGCAGGCCGCCTGCAACTGTTGATTGGCCGTCGCTAATTGGGATTCCCGCGTTTGTAGTTCCCGGTAGAGCTGGCGAAAGAGGGATAGGGCCAACCCGCCGCTGGTGAACCCCACGATAATGGCCCCCAACCCCAGCCAGTGGGACCACTGCTGTCGCTGCTCCAGCTGCTGTTGGCGCTGTTGTACCAGGGTGGCCTGTTCCAGCAAAAAACCATTGAGCAGGGCGCGGGTACGGTCCATCTGTTGTTTGGTTGCCTCCAGGGACCCTTGACCGCCGGCGGTGATCAGGGTCCGCTCCAGCAAGGCAAAGGTTTGGGCAACAGCGCGGTGCAAGTCCTGGACACGACGGGCCTGCGGCGGATTGTCGCTCACCAGAATGTCCAGGTTTTCCAAGGTCAGGGGCCATTGTTGGACCGCTGTATGATACGGCTCTAAAAATCCGGGTCGGCGGGTCAACAGGTATCCCCGGACGGCCGTTTCCGCATCCAAAAGATGGTTAAGCAGATCCCGTCCTTCCAGATGGACCCGCTGGCTGGCGACCACCCACCGTTCGTAATCCCGCAGGGAAAAGTTAACCCAGGCCAATCCCCCAACCGCGGTCACCAGGCTCAGCACCGGCAGGGCAATGATCACCCAGCCCCGGTGGAACGGGGGTAGGGCCGACCAACCTTGCCACAGGCGTTGCCACCCCATTTACAGCCGTAGGCGATAGCCCACCCCGTACACCGTTTCGATCAAGTCAGCCCCCTCCAGTTCGGCCAACCGCAACCGCAGGCGGCGGATTTGGGCACTCACGGCATTGCTTTCCGGTTGCCGGTCCCACTCCCACAAATTCAGCTCCAGTTGTTCCCGGCTGAGCACCTGCTGAGGGTGCCGGAAAAAATACTCTAGAAATTGGTACTCCCGCGCCGAGAGGGTGATGCATCGGTCGCCGCGCCGCAGGGTCATGGTAGGGCCGTCGAGTGCCCAATCCCCCACCACCAGTTGGTCGCCCTGCCACCGGGGAGAGCGTCGTCCCAAGGCTCGCACCCGCGCTAACAACTCCTCCAGGTCCACGGGTTTCACCAGGTAATCATCCGCCCCCGCATCCAGACCCATCACTTTGTCCTGGGTGGTGTCCTTGGCCGTTAGCAGGAGAATCGGTGCCCCTTTTCCCTGTTGCCGATAGGACTGACACAGTTCGATGCCGCTGACCTGGGGCAGCATCCAATCCAAAATAAGCAGGTCGTAGTCCTTTTCCCCCAACAACCACTGGGCCGTCGGACCGTCACCCACCCCATCCACCAAATGGCCGACATGGGTGAGGGCAGTCCACAAGGGTTCCCGCTGTTCCGGATCGTCCTCCACCAATAAAATGCGCATGGCTATCGCCGCAACCGGGACAGGTACTGCTCGACGCCGGGATGATAGGTCAACCCCCTGACCAGGGCTTCCTGCCGCCGGTCCAGGGTCAACAACGCCCAAAAGGGGTCCGCTTGCCGTAGGACCTGCTGCTGTTGGGCCAGCACCTGGGTCAGGCGATACACCAAGGGCTGGGGCAAGGAACGCCGCACAAAGAGGCAAGCCCCGGTCGCCAGGGTGGTCACGGGACGGGTCTGCCAGGGATAGGTGCGGGCCGCAAGGGACTTGAGTTGGTATAAAGCCGCCGCCTCTGGAAAACCCTTTTTCCCCTGGTCCAAGGGCACCAGTTGCACCGGCGCCTGGGCGGGTATTTGCCGCAGTTGGGGCGCACCCACCCCTGCCGTCACAAACAGGGCGTCCAATCTCCCCCCCAGCAAATCCCGAATCCCCTGGCCAATTTCTCCCGTGATCAGCCGCTCCCGGGTCACGTCCATATCCGCCATCTGCAGCACCAGCAAAGCACTGACATAGGTGCCCGAATCCACCGGTCCCACGCCGATGCGTTTCCCCCGCAGTTGCCCCAGGGAGCGAATCCCCGGCCGCACCAGTAGATGCACCAGCTCCTCGTTCACCGGACCGATGACCGCCAAGTTATCCACCAGGGTGCGCTGGGGGACCCTAAGGTTTTTGAACAACACAAACGCATCCGTTTGGGCCAGCGCCAAGTCCGCCTGATCCTGGGCCAGTTGTTCCAAATTATACAAAGACCCCGGCGATTCCTTGACCACCACCGTAAAACCCTGGGGCTGCAACACCCGGCGCAGGGCCTGTCCCGCCCGTTCATACAAACTGCCTGGGCGCGCCGTGAGTAACGTCAAGGTGGTGGGTTTTTGTCCCCTGCCCATCAATGGCGCCAGGGAGATCACCAGGCTGGCAGCCAGTCCCCCCAGCAACCAGCGGCGTTGGATCAGGGGTCGGCCCACTGGAAAACCTCCTTGGCCACCTGCATCACCCGGTACCCGGAATCCACCGACTCCAGGGGGTCTTTGCGCAAACGGTGTCGCAGGCATAACACCAGAACCCGACGGATGTCCTCTTCAGTGACCAACGTCCGTCCCTCCCAGGCCGCTAGCGCCTTGGCAGCCCGGTTGGTGACAATATCCCCCCGCAGCCCGTCCACATCTAACGCCGCGCACACCTGGGAAATCTTCACCCGCAGGTCGTAATCAATCTGCACCTGGGGAAGTAGTTCTCGCGCCCGCACGATCTGCGCCCGCAATTGTTCCTGCTGCTCCCGGTACTGCTCCAGAAAACCCCAGGGGTCCCGGTCAAAGGCCGTCCGTTGCTCCACTATTTGTACCCGCAAAGCTGGGTCCTTCACTGTGCGAATCTCCGCGTGCATGCCAAACCGGTCCAGCAATTGGGGCCGCAATTCCCCTTCCTCCGGGTTGCCCGAACCCACCAGTACAAACCGGGCCGGGTGACGCAGGGAAATCCCCTCCCGTTCCACCGTGTTCCAACCCGAGGCCGCTGCATCCAACAGCACATCCACCAGATGGTCGTCCAGCAGGTTCACCTCGTCCACATACAAAATCCCCCGGTTGGCCCGCGCCAGCAATCCCGGTTCAAAGGCCCGGATGCCCTCGGTGAGCGCCTTTTCGATGTCAATCGTGCCGCAGACCCGGTCCTCCGTCGCCCCCAAAGGCAAGTCCACCATGGGCACTTTTTTGAGCACCACCCGCAGGGGTTCCCCCCGCTCCTTGGCCTGACGTACTGTGTCGGCCATCAACTCCGGGTCATCCGGGTCCGAGTTAAAGGGGTCCCCCTCCACCACCCGGATTTCCGGCAAGACATCCACCAGCGCCCGGATGGTGGTAGATTTGCCCGTGCCCCGGTCCCCCATGATCATCACCCCGCCGATTTTGGGGTCAATCACATTCAGCAGTAGCGCCAGTTTCATTTCCTCCTGGCCGACGATGGCGCTGAAGGGAAACACCGGACGGTTCAGGGGACGGGTAGCCGTTGCAACCATAGCCGCAGCCTCACTCACCCTGTTTATTGTGCCATTACCAGAACCAGCCGTAGCTGTGCAGCCCCTTGCCCAGGACATTTACCCCCAGGTAGCACACCCAGACTACCGCAAACCCCACCGTGGCTAAGACCGCCGGCCGCCGGCCCTGCCATCCCCGGGTAATGCGGGCGTGCAGATAGGCGGCGTACACCAACCAGGTAATCAAGGCCCAGGTTTCCTTGGGGTCCCAGCTCCAGGGCGCCCCCCAGGCCTCGTTGGCCCACACCGCCCCGGAAATGATCCCCACCGTCAACAGAGGAAACCCCAAACCGATGACCCGATAGCTAAGGTTGTCCAGGGTTTCCGCTAGGGTTAGTTGCTCCGGTGTTAGGGCCACCACCGGTCGGGTCAGCAGCCCAGTATTACCCTTCTCCTGGGGTAGGGATGGGGATACCGGCTGAACACGGTAGGCACCGCTCCCGACTGAACTGCCCCGCAGGGGGATGGCCTGCCCCCGGGTGACCAGCAAAAAGGCCAGGGCCAGCAGGGAACCCACCAACAGCGCCCCGTAGGCCAGCATCATCACCGAGACATGCATCATCAGCCAGTTGGATTTCAGGGCCGGTACTAAAGGGGCCGAACGTTGCATCTGGGGCGGTAGAGACAGGGTGGCCAAGGCCGTTACCCCCGCTGCTACCGGTGCCGTCATCACCCCCACCCAGCCACTTTGGCTCCAGCGTTCCGCCAGCAGGTGAAACGTGGTGATGCCCCAGGCCAAAAAAAAGAGGGATTCGTACAAGTTGCTCAGGGGAAAATAGCCGGCCTCCAGCCAACGGGCCAGCAAGAGAGCTGCCGTCGTGCCGTTGGCCAACACCATCCCCGTCGTTCCCCAAGCCAGCAGGTTTTGGCCAAAGGCCAGGTTCGTCCAGTAAACCAATGTGGTCCCCAGCAACAGGATAAAGGCCGCATTATCCAACCAATTTTGTAAAACCACCAAATTCATCGCGTTTTTCATTCCGGCGGCAATGTTTTCTATTATGACAGGTTACCCACCAACTGCAGGCAATGGCTCACCCAGGCATGCCACGGGGTGCCGGGCGTGAGTTGCTGCTGGATGCGCCGGAGTAAACACCAGGGTCCATCCATGGCCCAGGTCGCCCCTTGACACAGATAGCGCCGCGCCACCCGCTGTACACCGTAGGCCGTTAGGCCCCCCCAGAATCCTCCCCCCAGGGCAACCAGTCCTTCTCCGTCAGGGATGAACCCACTCCCGAACGCTACCAGGGTACTGCTCAAGCCCAGCGCCAGCACCAATTTCTCCAGGCCATAGGGGGTCAGGGGCAACCGGTAGCAACGGCTCAGCCACAAAACGGCCCCCACATCGGCCAGCCATGAGACCGCCAGTTTCAGCCCTAGCCCCGGTGTCAAGGTGACGACTAGCGCCTTGAGCAGCAGGGGCCACCAGGGCAGCGGCGCTTGTTGCTTTTGCGCGATCCATTCCCGTTCCCGCCGGGCCATCCACAACAGGCGGTTCACACAAGTCAGAGCAGTCCGCTGTTGCCATGCCTCTGCCAACAGGGTTTGGACAGGGCCGACATCCACCGGCAAGGGCACGGCCTGGGTTTCCACCCGCCCGTCCGGCCACTGGAGACGGACCGGTTGGGTCACCGGAAACAGCCGCACCACTGCTGTGGCCAGGCAGTTGGCCGTAGGGGGCGGGGGTACCGGCGGTTCACCACTGCTCCAGGGGAGAACCCGAATCACCGGACGGCCCCAATCCCGCAACTGTTGGGCCAATTCTGGAGGCAGCTGGGGCGATGTCACCCACAGACATAGCTCTGCCGAGGCCAGCGCCTCCTGAATTAGAGCAGATCGTTCTGGCGTCCACCCCGGCGTGTCGGTCCACAAAATGGGGGGATCAGCAGTCAACACCCTCACCGGCCAGGCGGTCGGTCCGGTGGGCACAGGCAAGGGGTGGACCAGATGGCGCAACAGGGTAGATTTGCCCACCCCCGGCAGCCCGACAATCACCACCGACCAATAGGGGGTGGTCCCTAGGCTCAGCGCTCCCAGGGGTTCCCGCCGGCGTTGCCAATAGCGTTCGCTGCGGGCCTGGAGGTCCTGCCAAAAGGCTGTGGAGTCCATTCGGTTGCCTTCTGTCTGGCGGTCATTGTATCCTGGGTTGCCAACTGCCATATCCAAAACACACCCTATGTTTCTGCCGTATTCGGGGCTGTCGGGTGCGGTAGCCGCAGCAGCGACGGTATCTTTGGCCCAGGTGGCTCCAGACCAGACGGTTGTGCCCCTATTGCGCCAAGGACGGGAGCGGATACGCCAGGGAGATTGGGCCGCCGCCTTAGCAGTGTACCAACAGCTAGCCGAACGCACCCCCAACAACGGCGCTGTTTGGGCCACCCTGGGTTACCTGCACCGGCAACTGGGGGATGGACCAGCGGCACTACAGGCCTATCAGCAAGCCGTACGTTTACAGCCCCAAAACCTGGACTATCTCAACGCTCTGGCGCGGGTGCAAGCGGAGTTAGGGGAATGGCAACAGGCGGCTACCACCTATGCCCGCAGCCTACGGGTCAATCCCCGCCAAGTGACGGCCTACCTGGGGTTAGCGGCGGTGCAGGAACGGTTGGGACAACCCCAGGCCGCCCTGGCAACCCTAGCCCGGGGGTTAGCCCACCAGCCCCAATCGGTCCCCCTACTGGAGGCCCAGGGACGGCTCTGGCTACACCTGAATCAACCCCAACCCGCCCTGGAAGCCCTCACCCGCGCCGCCCAACTAGCTCCCCGCGATAGGGGGATTCAACGGCTGATTGCTCTAGGGCGGGCCATGCAGGGGGACCTTCCCCAAGCCAAATATCTGCTGAGCCAAGCCCTGGCGCTACAGCCCCAAGACGCAGAGATGTACTTTCAACTGGCCCGTTTACAGGAAATCGGCGGGGACATTGCCGGCGCTATTGCCACCTACACACAGGCTGCCCAACTACAACCCGCCCGCGCCTACATGCACCTGGGCCAGTTGTATATGCAGCAGCAAAAGTGGGACCAGGCCATTGCCGCCTACCGCGAAGTGGTGCACCGAGAACCAGAACTGGCCCTGGCCCATCACCAACTGGGATTGGCCCTATACCAGCAAAAACGCTATGCCGAAGCCGAAAGTGCCCTGCAAACCGCCCATCGCCTCTACCGCCAGCAGAACCATCCTGCGGGGGTCAGTCAGGTGGAGGCCCTTTTGGAGCAAATCCGGCAACCTGCCAAATCCAAAATGAAACCGAATAAAACCGCTGAACCGCCTCCCCCTTTGCCCTATGATGGATATTGAGTATAAATATCAGCTATGGCAAGGGGACTATGGTGAACCGTCCAACCCAACGTCAGCCAGTGTTATCGGAGCGGGAAATGGAGATTGTGGCGCTGGTGGCTGCCGGGCTAAAAAACCAAGAAATCGCCCAGCGCCTGGAAATCAGCAAGCGCACGGTGGATAACCACATCAGCAACATCCTCACCAAAACCGCCACGGAAAACCGAGTGGCCCTGGTGCGGTGGGCTTTACAATCCGGTAAAGTGTGCGTGGACGGGGTGAACTGCTGTCTGTTGCCAGAATGACGGAACGGACGTTTTACCAACCGGAGTTACCCCTGGGGGTGTACCGGGAGCTGGCGGCCCACTGTGGAGTATTCGGGATAGAAACCATCCTGATCCCCCAGTTTTTACCCTTTGCCTACGAGCACAGCCAGGTGGCGGGCATCACCTGTCGCTGGCAGACCCCGGAACAGGAACAACGTCTGACCCAGATCCTGGATTACTACGCCCAGCGCTACCAACGCCCCTGGCGAGAAACCCTCACAGCAAGTAACTAAAGATCACCGGCTTGTTAAGCTTGATAAAGACACCCGCAATACTGCTTGGGGATTGTGTTAACGTAGCAGGCGTTGTCGGTATCCAACTGAGGGACACAAGGATGACTCCCCATTCGACGCTGCGGGAAGACCTCCGGGATTACGTTGCCCATCTCCAGGTGCACATGGCTTTGCAGTTTCGCAATCTGGTGCCGCCGGTGTCGCCCCAGAGTCAAGATGGGCGGGAGCGAATGCTGGGCCAGACCCAGGCGGATTTAGAAAAACTCATCTCCCGGCAGATGCTGGGGTAGGGATGCTGGTCATTGCTCTGGCGAAGGGGTCCCTCCTGGCCGACAGCATTGACCGGTTGTATCGAGTAGGATTGGACTTTCGCCCCCTGTTAGCGGCAGACAACCGCCTGTTGCAGATGCAAGACCCGGCCACCGGGGCGCAGGCCCTTTTGGTCCGCAATCACGATGTGCCGGCCTATGTGGCCCGGGGGCAGGCCCACGTGGGGGTTGTGGGCTACGATATGCTGCGGGAATCAGGGGCGGAAGTGGCCCAGTTATTGGATTTGGGGTTTGGTCATTGCCGCATGTCGGTGGCCGTGCGCCGGGACAGCCCCTACCGTTGCGCCCTGGATTTGCCCCCCTACGCCCGGGTGGCCACCAAATTCACCCACTGCGCCCGTGAGTTTTTTGCCGCCCTGGATTTGCCGGTGGAACTGGTGCCCCTGGCCGGCTCGGTGGAACTGGGTCCCTTGACGGGCATGGCCGATGCCATCGTGGACCTGGTGGCCACCGGACGCACCCTGCGGGAGAACGGGTTAGTGGAGTGCGATGTCCTATTCCACAGTAGCGCCCGCTGGATTGCCCACCCCTTGAGCTACCGCCTAAACCACGGGGGAGTGCAGGACCTAACTGCCCAGCTTGAGCGCATCCAGGTACATGCCGCCGATAAAACCGATCTTGAACATGTTGAGCAGGGAAAGGAGTAATCCCACCCGCCGGCGGCTATAGGTCAACCAACTCACCAGTTCCGTCGCCACCAACAGGACCACCATGGCCACCGGGTCCAATTGGGCCAGCGCCCCCAGACTGGTGCTGACGGCCGTCGCCGCAAACGTGCCCCCGAAAAACATCACCAGGTACAACAGCCAGCGATTCAAGGGCCAGGCCACCCAGCGCTGTACCGTCTGTCCCACCTGGTCCGCCAGTTGATTAAGCCGGGTTTGTTGCATGGCGACTCCGCCACCAGGCCAAGGCGGTACTGGCAATAAAAATGCTGGAATAGGCGCCGCTGACAAACCCCACGATCAGGGCCAGGGCAAACCAACGCAACGTTTCTCCCCCGAACAACACGATCGCCACCAAGCTCAGGATGGTGGTCAACGTGGTGTTAATCGAGCGGGTCAAGGTCTGGGCCACAGCGGTGTCCACCACCTGCTGGATCGGCCAATCCCCGTGCCGCTTCAACAGCTCCCGTACCCGGTCATAGATCACCACCGTGTCGTTAACCGAAAACCCCACAATCGTCAGCAGAGCCACCACAAACAAACTGTCCACCTCCACCCCCGCCACCAACCCCAGCAGGGCAAACACCCCCACCGTCACCAGCACGTCATGAAGCAGGGCCACAAACGCCAACACCGAATAGTCCACCTGAAACCGCACCGCCAAATACAGCCCGATCCCCAAAAAGGCCACCACCAACGCCACCAACCCGCTGACAAAAATTTGGCGGCCAAACGTCGGGCCGATACTGTCGATCTGGGTTTTTCGAGGATCAATCGGACCCATAACCTGAATGAGCTTCCCCTGGAGTTGCTCCCGCTCCTGGGGCGTCAAAAACCGGGTGCGCACCGACACCGCCTGGTCCCCCACAATCTGCAGGCTGCTACTCCCCAAGCCCAATTCCGCCAGCGCCGCCCGCAACGGGGGCAAGGTCAACGGCTCCGGGCAACCCTGGGAACAGTCCCGCTCCAGTTGCAACCGCGTCCCCCCCACGAAATCAATACTGGGCCGCAAAGGGTATCCCGTCTGCACCCACAGCAGGGCCATCGCCACCAGTCCCATCAGGATCACCCCCAGGGACAACCCCCACCACAACCCTCGATACCGCGTGACCCGCCAGGTTATCTCCATGGCTTGCGCTCTTGCTTCTTGCTACCATTGTACCGACACCAGCGCCGCCGCAAAAAAAAAGACCCCTAGGGGGTCCCCAACCAAACACAACCAGCGAATTGTCCGTCAGGCCGGAGTAATGCTGGCGATCCGTCCCCCTTGCCGCTGGATTTGCTGCATCCGGGCCGAGAGTTGCTCGTAGGGCACCAGCAGGGTTTGCGTACTGCGCCGCACCCGTGGTCCCGCCAAGCCAGCCACCTCCACCCGATAGACCCGGCTGCTATCGCCTACCAAAGCCCCCTGGCGCGCTGGCCCCGTCTGATTGGGGGTCGGACGAAAGGCCCAGCCATCGCTCACCCCCGACGGCGGGATCACCGTATTGGCCGTATTGCGGGCCAAATTCCAGGTCAAGCGGGGGTTGCGTTGCTCCAGTTGCGCCCGGTCACTGTTGGCATAGCCCCGGTACAGACGAAACATGCGGGTAAAGCCCACCGTTTTTTGCCCCGGCTGGCTCCAGAACCCTCGGTAATAGGGCACGATGTGGTCCCCAAAGTTATCCGCGTACTCTTGACTGTCAATGTAGGAGTCAATTTCCGCGTCGTAGCCCTCATTCACATAAATATCGTTGTGCAGACGAATTTCCATCTCGTCATAGGGCGCCCGCCCCAGCAGATGTTTGTAATTCAACTCGATAAAGCGCACCTGCGGGTTCGGGTAGAAAAACTTGCTTTTATAGAGTTCCGATTTGGCGAGCGCCCGTACAAACTCCCGCACCGTGATATTGCCATTGCGCAATTGGGACTCGGCAAACCGCAGCCGCTGGGACGCCATCACGTAATCGTTCCCCAGCACCTGCCGGTAAGCTGCCCGGATCACCCGGTCGTAGTCCGCCTCCGTCGGATTGCTGCGCAATTCAATGCGTTCATCCCGGTTCAATTCACTAATCCCCAAATTTTTCGCCGACGTGGATGTAGTCATAGGATCGTTTCCCCTCAACAATGCAACAGCCCCAGGAAATATAAACCCGGTAAGAATTCCCTGTTCAGGTGATTCCCACCGGGTGAATGGTCTCCCCTTAGCCCTTAGCTCAGGGCATTAATGGCGTAGTCAATGTAGTTATTGGCTTCCGTTGCCGCTTGGCCCGTCAGCCCGTGGTTGGCCTTGATGTACTTCAGGGCTTCCACATACCAGCTCGGCGACAGATTGAAGCTGCGGTTAATTTCATCCAAACCGGCGATCAGATATTCATCCATCGGCCCCGTGCCGCCCACGATTAAGCAGTAGGTGACCATGCGCAGGTAGTAGCCGATGTCCCGCTCACACTTGGCCTTGCCCCGCTCATCGTAGGCATATTCCGGGCCTTGCATTTGGGTGGTGTAGGGGAACTTGTTGTACACCGCCTGGGCGGCACCCTTGATCAACTGCTCCGCCTTGGCCGTCAGTTCCTTAGCCGCCTGCAGACCCGCTTGCGCCCGCCCAAACCGGCCAAACGCCGCCTGCAGTTCCGTGTTGCTCAGGAAACGGCCTTCGCTATCGGCTGCCGCAATGATTTCCGTCAAAGGGGTTTTCATGATCGCTCCACTCCTTAAAAAAACAACTCAACACAACAATCAGGGCCAGACCGGTTAGACCACCGCCGCCGCCGCCCGGTCAAAGTAGCTGGCGATTTCCGAGACGATTTGGCTGCAATCACCCCGGGTAATGCCGTTGGGGTCGTTGACGATGGCAATGGCCGCTTCCTTCATCTTTTGAATCCCCACGGCCACAGAAGCCCCCGGCACCCCCAACGCTTGGTAGGTTTCCCGCAGCCCGTTCAAGCAGCGGTCATCCAACACACTGGGGTCCCCAGCCAAGGTGGCGTAGGTCACATAGCGCAGGATGATTTCCATATCCCGCAGGCAGGCCGCCATCCGCCGGCTGGTGTAGGCATTCCCGCCCGGTTGAATCAACTGGGGCTGCTCGGCAAACAAGGCCCGCGCCGCATTGGTCACGATGGTCGCCGCATTGGAGGTCATCCGGTTCACAGCGTCCAACCGTTTGTTGCTATCGGCCACCATCGCCGACAGGGCATCAATTTGCGCCGGGCTAATAAATTCCCCCCGAGTATCCGCCTGGGCAACCACTTTAGCAAATGCGTCCAACATGGATGTGAATCTCCTTTTAACGGAATCTTCTCTAAACAACAGTTCGGGTAAAAGCCACTGTGCAACACAACCCCTGTCACCCCCCTCAAAAACGCCAAGGTTTCTCAGAAGGGTCCCAAGGGTGCGCCACAGCCGCGCTTCCCCCAAAACCCTTTATAGCGGAAGATTAGAAAGGACTTTTTTAAGAATCATTGCAAGTTTTTCAGACCGTAGGCCAGCGTACAAACCGCCCTAAACCCACGCCAAGCCAGTAATACCTGCCTTGCCCACCCCCACCCCCTGAACCAAATACCCCCGCATTTGAAACAAAACTTTACTGTTGTTTGTAAAACGCAAAGATCAGATGGCTTACCGGCGGTGTTCCGGGGCAATTTGTTTTTATTTTTTAACAATTGGCGCTCCAGGCGTTAACCGGGGCGGGCGGGGGTCGGGGTTGAGTATTATCGAAATCAATGGGCAACTTTTTGGAGAGAGGCACAATGGCGTTACCTTTGCTCAGTTACGGGCCGACCAGCCAGAACCAGCGGGTGGTGGGGTATGAAATAGGTGGCGAGGAGCAGCCCCGGGTGTTTACCACGGAAAATTTGCTGTCCCCTAGCGACATGGATGCTCTGATTTGGGCTGCCTATCGGCAGATTTTCAGCGAGCACCAGATCATTCGGGCCAACCGGCAGCCGGTGTTGGAGTCCCAACTGCGCTATGGCCAGATTACCGTGCGGGATTTCATCCGGGGGTTGCTGCTGTCGGAGGCCTTCCGCCGCAACAACTACGACTGCAACGACAACTACCGGTTTGTGGAACTGGTGGTGCAACGGGTACTGGGACGGGATGTCTATAGCCAGCGGGAAAAGATTGCCTGGTCCATCGTGCTGGGCACCCAGGGCATCAAGGGGTTGGTGGACGCCCTCCTCAACAGCGATGAATATATGGAGAACTTTGGGGACAACACGGTGCCCTACCAGCGGCGGCGGATTTTGCCCCAGCGGGAAAAGGGGGAAACGCCCTTTAACCTGAAGACCCCCCGCTACGGGGATTACTACCGCAAAAAATTGGGCTTTCCCCAGTTGGGGGCTGGACTCCCGGCCAAGCGCATTCCCGACCGGGGCCGCAAAGGGGGCGATCCCGCCGATTACCGCGAACTGGCCCGCCTGGTTATTTACGCGGTCAAAACACCCCCGGCGACAGTCTCCATCCCCGAGGATTTCCTGGCCGCCGTACCACGTCGCCGCTAGTCCCGCAAGGGGAGTTTCTGCCGGGGAGGTTGGGCCACGAGGGGTACCCGCCAGCCCCGGTCAAAGGCCCGCTCGGACACCTTCAGCACTGGTGCGGCCTGAAAACGTTTGAATTCGGCCCGTTGTACCATTTGCATCACCTGGGCAACCAGGACGGGGTCGTGACCGGCAGCCACGATTTGATCCGGGGTTTGCCGTTCTCCCAGCCAGCGGTGCAGGATGTCGTCGAGAACGGGGTAAGGGGGCAGGGTATCCTGGTCCGTCTGGCCCGGTTTCAGCTCGGCGCTGGGGGCTTTGGTCAGGACAGACTCGGGAATAACGGCTGGTTCGCCCCGCCCTTGCCGGTGTGCATTGTACCAGCGGGCTAGGGCATACACCTGGGTTTTGTACAGGTCGCCGATGGGGGCCAGGGCGCCGCACATGTCCCCGTACAGGGTGCAGTAACCCACCGCCAGTTCCGACTTGTTGCCAGTAGCCAACACCAGCGCCCGGAACTTATTGGCCAGGGCCATCAGCAGCGTCCCCCGGATGCGGGATTGGATATTCTCTTCGGTCACATCCGGTGTCATCCCTGCAAACAGGGGGGCCAATGCCTGCTGGTAGCCAGCCATCAGGTCGTGGATGGGTATTTTCTCGGTAGCAATCCCCAAATTGGCCGCCAGGGTTAGGGCATCGGTGATGGAGGTCTCCGAGGTGTAGGGTGACGGCAGCAGTACCCCCTGCACCTGTTCCGCCCCCAGGGCCTCCACCGCCAGGGCCGCCACCACCGACGAGTCAATCCCACCGCTCAGGCCGATCACCACCCGCTGGAAGCCGCTCTGGTGGACGTAGTTGCGAATGCCCAACGTTAGGGCCTGCCACACCTCCCCCCAGGACTCCGGCGCCGGATGCAGGCGGGTTTCGGACCATTGCCCCTGGCGATAGCTGACGATTTGCACCTCTGGCTGAAAGGCCCGCCCCCGGTGAATTACCTGCCCCTGGGCATCCACGATCACATTCCGCCCATCGAAAATGAGTTGGTCCGTCGCCCCTACTTGATTCACATAGACCAGCGGCACATGGTATTTGCGGGCGTGGTGGGCCAATAGGGCTTCCCGCAGCGCTCCTTTCCCCTGCCAATAGGGGGACGCCGACATATTGATCACCACATCCACCCCCCGTTCCATCAAGCGGGCAATCGGATTGTCCGGGTAACGCCGCCCGCTCCAAAACTGCTCGTCATTCCACAGGTCCTCACAAATGGTGATGCCCAGGCGTAGCCCCTGCCAACGCAAGATATTAAGCTGCTGCCCCGGCTGGAAATAGCGGTGTTCATCAAACACGTCATAGTCCGGCAGGAGTTGTTTGTGGAACGTGTATCGCACCCGGCCATCCAGCAAGAGCGCTGCGCCGTTAAATAAAGGTTTTTCTCCCTTTTGCCACCAATCAGGGTTGGGGAGAATCGTGCCCACTAAAACGCCGATTTTCGGGGGCAGTTTCAGGGCCAGGTTGTGCAGGGCAGTTTGGCAATTTTCTACAAACAAAGGGTCCAGCACCAGGTCCTGAGGGGGGTAGCCGCACAGGGACAATTCCGGCGTAATCAGCAACGACACCGACTGCAACGCGCACTGTTTGGCCGCCTGTAAAATCTTTGCGCTATTGCCCAGTAAATCCCCCACCGTGGGATGCAGTTGGGCCAGACCCAGTCGCAGTTCACTCATATAAACACCATGGGTTTATCTTTGTAGGGTAAAAAAGCTTCCCGGTCAAAACGATACAAACTGGCCGGTCGTCCCGCCCCGCGGCACACTTTTTGACCCGTGTCTTGCAAAAATCCCAACTTCAACAGGCGGGCGCGAAAGTTGGAATAATCGCTGAAGTCCTCCCCCAGGATGGTGGCGTAGAGCTGGTAGAGTTCCCCCAAGGTAAACAACTCCGGCAGCACCTGAAAGGCAATGGGGCTGTATTCCAACTTGTTGCGCAGTCGCTGATAGCCATAGCGCACGATGTCAGCGTGGTCCCCCACCAACGGCGGCAGTTCGGTAAAGGGCACCCACCGCACCGGCTCCGGCCCCGGCAACAACACCGTTTCCTGGTACTGCACCAGGGCAAAGTAGGCCACGCACAAATAGCGGTGGTCGGAGGTTTCCCGGACATCCCGCCCCGGTCCCCCAAAGGTGTAGAGCTGTTCCAAATACAAATGCTCCACCTGCACCTTCGTCGCCAACACCCGGTAGGCCTGTTCCGCCAGGGTGAGTTCCCCGCTCAGGGGCATTCCCGGCAACCGCGCCGGTTCCTCCATACACAAGAGCACCAACAGGCGCTGGGCTTCCGTGTCCACCGAAAAAATGACCGTCACCACCTCGACGGTGATTTGCAGAGCGTTCATCGGCGGGGGGTCGGCATTTCCGCTTCCCGGTAAAGTCCGTGATCTTGGATGTAGGCCTGTACCGCCGGACTGAGTTCGTCCAAACATTGCCCCTCCCGAAAGGCCCGGGACGACCAATCCGGCACCGTAATCGGGGCGATGCGCACCCGGGGGCTATGCTGATGCAGCCAATCCAAGGCCGCCGGCGCCAGGGTGTAACCCGTACGGGGGATAATCACCACCTCCACCTGGGGAAACAACTCCTCCGCCTGGTGCCAGCGGGGCAGTTGGGGCAGTAAATCTGCGCCTAAGGCCAGCGTTAGGGTCGCCTGGGGATATTGCTCCTTCACCCGCGCCACACTCACCCGCGTAAACCGGTGGCTCAACTCGGGCGCCAAGCGCACCTTGGGTTCCCCCAACTCCTGCACCAACCGCTCCAGCATGGCCATGCGGTGCTCTAGGGGCGTCTGCCCCGTCTTCAAGGGATTATCCGCCGCCCACACCAAAACCTGGTCAAACTCGTCCTCCTGGGCCAGCCAGCGGATGATCTGGGCATGGGCCAACGTCGGAGGGTCTGCACTGGTGCCAAAAAGCGCCAACCGCTGGGGATCGTTCATGGGGGATGGCCATCGTCGTAAATTATAGTGATTCTAACCAAAATCCTTAGCTTTTGCCAGGCGCTGGCGCAGCGATGGTGCAGCCGTCCTTTATCAGCAAGCGACCGTTTGGCCAGAGCCAGAGAGCCATCTGGGTCGGTGGTCACATCCACTGGGTCCGGTGGAGGTAATCCTTTCCCACCGCCGCCCGCCAGCAGTCAAGGCTCCATCCCCCCCCCTTGTGGCATCTCCATCGTGATGGGCGTGAAGGCCTGGTCATGGCGATTTCCCCAGACCATCGGCAACAAGGTGCGCCTCTCGACCAGGGCGGGGCAAGGGACCCATCAGCACAACTTTCCCGGGGCAAAAAGCGGGGAATGGACTGGTCGTTCTGCCTATCCCCCAGCAGTCAGCCCACCTACCCCGCACCACACCGCCAGAGGGCCAAGCGGAGCACTCCGCACCACATCCCCTCCCAGCGCGACCCATGCCTACTGACAATGGGACCGCCACCCTAAAAAGCAAAGATATGTAAATTTGTGTAAATTTATTTTGCGATGCTGCGGGTGGACGGCGGAGAAACGACAGGGACTTTAACTATTATTAACGCCCCGGTTCGGGCGGCGATGGGAGCCTATAATGCTGACTAAAGCCAACGGTGTTACTGGGCTGAAATGGGAATTTCCTGGGTCAGCTCAGGGAGGGGGGATGCCAGTCTTTTGGGTCCCTCTAGGCACAACACTGTTATTCCTTGCCGTAGTAGGAGAGGAGCGTTCTAATGACCATCAGTCCACCGGAGCGGGAAGCGAAGGTCAGGGTGGTTGTGGACCGGGACCCCGTACCCACGTCCTTTGAGCGGTGGGGCAAGCCGGGGCATTTTTCCCGGAGTCTGGCCAAGGGGCCGAAAACTACCACCTGGATCTGGAATCTGCACGCTAACGCTCATGATTTCGACAGTCATACCAGCGACCTGGAGGACATCTCCCGCAAAATTTTCAGCGCCCACTTTGGCCACTTGGCGGTGGTGTTTGTGTGGCTGAGCGGGATGTACTTCCACGGGGCCAAGTTTTCCAACTATTCGGCCTGGCTGGCGGACCCATTGCACGTCAAGCCCAGTGCCCAGGTGGTTTGGCCGATTGTAGGCCAGGAAATTCTCAACGCCGATGTGGGAGGCGGATTCCAGGGGATTCAAATTACCTCTGGGTTCTTCCAACTCTGGCGGGCCAATGGGATTACCAATGAGTTCCAACTTTACTGCACGGCCATTGGGGCGCTGGTGATGGCGGCGCTGATGCTGTTTGCCGGCTGGTTCCATTACCACAAGGCGGCCCCCAAGCTGGAGTGGTTCCAAAATGTGGAGTCCATGCTGAACCACCACCTGGCGGGTCTGCTGGGTTTGGGGTGCTTGGGCTATGCCGGGCAGCAGATTCATGTGTCGTTGCCGATTAATGCCTGTTTAGATGCCATTGATGCGGGGAAACCGCTGACGGTTGGCGGCAAGGTGATTGCCTCGGTGGCGGATATTCCCCTGCCCCACGAGTGGATTTTGCACCCCCATTTGATGGCGGATGTGTTCCCCCATGTGCCCTGGGGGGTGCCCAGTGGGGTGATTCCCTTCTTTACGTTGAACTGGGGGGCCTACGCGGATTTCCTGACGTTTAAGGGGGGCCTGAACCCGGTGACGGGGGGTCTGTGGCTGACGGATACGGCCCACCACCATTTGGCCCTGGCGGTGCTGTTTATCATCGCCGGCCACATGTACCGGACCAATTGGGGGATCGGCCACAGCCTGAAGGAAATCCTGGAGGCCCACAAGGACCCCTTGTTGATTGGGGGGACGGGTCACAAAGGGCTATATGAAATCCTGACCACTTCGTGGCATGCCCAATTGGCGATTAACCTGGCGATGCTGGGGTCGCTGACGATCATCGTGGCCCAGCACATGTACGCCATGCCGCCCTATCCCTACTTGGCAACGGATTACCCCACCCAATTGTCCCTGTTTACCCACCACATGTGGATTGGGGGCTTTTTGATCGTGGGGGCCGGTGCCCATGGGGCGATTTTCATGGTGCGGGATTATGACCCGGCGCAGAATGTGAACAATGTGCTGGACCGGGTGATCCGGCACCGGGATGCGATTATTTCCCACTTGAACTGGGTGTGCTTGTTCCTGGGCTTCCACAGCTTTGGCCTGTATATCCATAACGACACGATGCGGGCGCTGGGACGGCCCCAGGATATGTTCTCGGATACGGCCATCCAACTGAAGCCGGTGTTTGCCCAGTGGATTCAAGGGTTACACGCGGCGGCGGCGGGGGCGACGGCTCCCTATGCCAGTGCGGGGGTAAGTCCCATCTTCGGCGGGGAAACGCTGGTGGTGGGTGGTAAAGTGGCGATGATGCCGATGGTGTTGGGCACGGCGGATTTCATGGTGCACCACATCCATGCCTTTACCATCCATGTGACGGTGTTGATCCTGCTGAAGGGGGTGCTGTTTGCCCGTAACTCCCGTTTGATTCCGGACAAGGCGAATCTAGGGTTTGCCTTCCCCTGCGACGGTCCGGGGCGGGGCGGGACGTGCCAGGTCTCGGGGTGGGACCACGTGTTCCTGGGCCTGTTTTGGATGTACAACGCCCTGTCGATTGTGATCTTCCATTTCTCCTGGAAGATGCAGTCGGACATTTGGGGCACGGTGGACGCCGAGGGCACGATCAACCACATCACCAGTGGCAACTTTGCCCAGAGCGCGATTACCATCAACGGCTGGTTGCGGGATTTCCTGTGGGCGCAGTCGTCCCAGGTGATCGGTTCCTACGGGTCGGCGTTGTCGGCCTACGGGATCATGTTCCTGGGGGCGCACTTTGTCTGGGCGTTTAGCTTGATGTTCCTGTTCAGCGGGCGCGGTTATTGGCAGGAGTTGATTGAGTCCATCGTTTGGGCGCACAACAAGCTCAAGGTGGCGCCGGCCATTCAACCGCGGGCGTTGAGCATTATCCAGGGACGGGCGGTCGGTGTGGCACACTACCTGCTTGGGGGGATTGTGACCACCTGGTCGTTCTTCCTGGCGCGGATTATCGCCGTATCCGGCTAAGGGAAGGAGAGACTATGGCGACGAAGTTTCCGAAATTCAGCCAAGCCTTGGCCCAAGACCCGACCACACGGCGGATTTGGTATGCCCTGGCGACGGCGAATGACTTTGAAAGCCACGATGGCATGACGGAGGAAAATCTCTACCAGCGGATTTTTGCCTCCCACTTCGGCCATCTGGCAATCATCTTCCTGTGGACGTCGGGGAACCTGTTCCACGTGGCCTGGCAAGGCAATTTTGAGCAGTGGATTAAGGACCCGTTGAATGTGCGGCCGATTGCCCATGCCATTTGGGATCCGCACTTTGGTCAGGCGGCGGTGGAGGCCTTTACCCAGGCGCAAGGGGCGACAGGGCCGGTGAACATTGCCTACTCGGGGGTGTATCAGTGGTGGTACACCATCGGGATGCGCACCAATAACGACCTGTATGCGGGGTCAATTTTCCTGCTGCTGTTGGCGGCGGTGGCCCTGTTTGCGGGGTGGCTGCACCTGCAACCTAAGTTCCGGCCTTCCTTGGCCTGGTTTAAGAACGCCGAGTCCCGGTTGAATCACCACCTGGCGGGGCTGTTTGGGGTGTCGTCCTTGGCCTGGACGGGGCACCTGGTGCACGTGGCGATTCCGGAATCCCGGGGGGTGCATGTGGGCTGGGATAATTTCCTGAGCATGCCGCCCCACCCGGCGGGTTTGGCGCCCTTTTTCTCGGGGAACTGGGGGGTGTATGCCCAGAACCCCGATACGGCGGCGCATGTGTTCGGCACGGCTCAGGGGGCGGGAACGGCAATTCTCACCTTCTTGGGGGGCTTCCATCCCCAGACCCAGTCCCTGTGGTTGACGGACATTGCCCACCACCATTTGGCGATTGCGGTGATTTTCATCATCGCCGGGCACATGTACCGCACCAACTTTGGCATCGGGCACAGCATCCGGGAAATCCTGAAGGCGCACCGACCACCGGAGGGAACGCCCTTTGGGGGCTTGTTGGGACGTGGCCATGAGGGGCTGTACGACACGATCAATAACTCGCTGCACTTCCAGTTGGGGTTGGCCCTGGCCTGCTTGGGGGTGATCACTTCCCTGGTGGCGCAGCACATGTACAGCCTGCCGCCCTATGCTTTCCTGGCTCAGGACCAAACCACCATGGCGGCGCTTTACACCCACCACCAGTACATTGCCGGGTTTTTGATGGTGGGGGCGTTTGCCCACGGGGCCATCTTCTTTGTGCGGGACTATGACCCCGAGCAGAACAAGGACAATGTGCTGGCCCGGATGCTGGAGCACAAGGAGGCGTTGATTTCCCACCTGAGCTGGGTGTGTCTGTTCCTGGGCTTCCACACGCTGGGTCTGTATGTCCACAACGATGTAGTGGTGGCCTTTGGGCAGCCGGAAAAGCAAATTCTGATTGAGCCGGTGTTTGCCCAGTGGATTCAGGCGGCCCACGGGAAGGCGCTGTATGGGTTCAATGTGTTGCTCTCGAATCCGGACAGCATTGCTTCCACGGCCTGGCCGAACTACGGGAATGTGTGGTTGCCGGGGTGGTTGGATGCTATCAATGCGGGCAACAATTCCCTGTTTCTGACGATTGGGCCGGGGGACTTCCTGGTGCACCATGCGATTGCCCTAGGGCTGCACACCACGACCCTGATTCTGGTGAAGGGGGCGCTGGATGCGCGGGGTTCCAAGCTGATGCCGGACAAGAAGGACTTTGGCTACAGCTTCCCCTGCGACGGTCCGGGGCGGGGTGGCACCTGCGATATTTCCGCCTGGGATGCGTTCTACCTGGCCATGTTCTGGATGCTGAACACCATTGGCTGGGTGACGTTCTACTGGCACTGGAAGCACCTGGCGCTCTGGCAGGGGAATGTGGCCCAGTTTAACGAGTCCTCCACCTACCTGATGGGTTGGCTGCGGGATTACCTGTGGCTGAACAGCTCCCAGCTCATCAATGGCTACAACCCCTACGGGATGAACAACCTGTCGGTGTGGGCCTGGATGTTCCTGTTCGGGCACCTGGTCTGGGCGACGGGGTTCATGTTCCTGATTAGCTGGCGGGGTTACTGGCAAGAGTTGATCGAAACGCTGGTCTGGGCGCATGAGCGGACGCCCCTGGCTAACCTGGTGCGGTGGAAGGATAAGCCGGTGGCCCTGTCTATTGTCCAAGGGCGCTTGGTGGGTCTGGCCCACTTCACGGTGGGTTACATCTTGACCTACGCGGCGTTCTTGATTGCTTCGACAGCCTCTATCTTTGGCTAGGTAACTGCTACTTCAAACTAATTCACTCATCCCCTGCCTGGTATGGGTGGGGGATTTTTGTTGTCATACAGTTTTCCTATGCTTTGGGCCTTGGTACACCCACATTTAGGGACGCGGACTAGGGGCAGGGGTGGCTGCTGCTAGCCGTTGAATTTCATCCCGATGTTCCGGGGGGGCCAGTTCCGCGGCTTTGCTAAATAAGGGTTGGGCCTCTTGGGTTTTACCGAGGGCCTTGAGGGTCTGGGCTTTGGCAAAAATGGGGCGAAAATCCTGAGGGTTTTCCCGTATCAATTGGTCAAACAGGGCTAGGGCCGCTGCCGTCTTCCCCTGGGCCAGATACACCCGCCCCATCTGAATCTGGATGCCTGTCACATCGGCCTGCTGGGGATTCACTTTCTGTAGGGATTGCTGGAGGAGGGATTCGGCCATCGCCGGACGTTCCAATTGCACCAGTAAGTCGGTGACGCCCACCAACGCCAGCAAATTCCCCGGTTGTCGCTGGAGCAATTCCCGATAGGTTTTGACCGCCGCTTCCTTGTCCCCAAGCTCAGCCTGGGTTTGCGCCAGTAAAATCCCATATTCGCTCACCTGGGGATGCAATTTGGCCAGTCGCTCAAGGAGGGGCACGGCACCCTTGAGGTCCTTCTCCTGGAGGCGAATCTTCAACAACCCCCGCAGGGCATAGGTGTTATTGGGGTCTTTTTGTAGAACCAGTTCATAGCCCTTGGCAGCGCTCACCTGATCCGCTGGCGAGGGGGATTCCGCAGGTGTGGGCTTGGGCAATAGATTGTCCAGGTAGGGCAGCACGCCTAGTCCCAAAAAGGCCGCCCCGCCAATCACCATGACCAATTGCAACCACCAGCGCTGGGGCCTTGCCATGGGTTTTTTGCCGTCAACCACGCTCCCATCCTACCAAACGGGGTGATAGGCTGGAAACGGTCCCACGGGAGACACGGCCATGCCCACGCTCATCATCAACGGGTTACGTTTGCCGGCTGTCCAGGCGGTGGTCTGGGACAAGGACGGGACCCTGGCCGATACGCTGGACTACTGGCGGCAGGTGGGGGAAAAACGCTTGCAGTACCTAGAAAAGCAGGTGCCGGGGGTGGCGGCGCGCTTGCGGGTGGCCTTTGGCTATAGGAATGGGGGACTGGAACCGGGGGGATTGCTGGCCACCGGCAGCCGCTATGAAAACGAAATTGCTGCTGCGGCCTATGTGGCGGAACAGGGCTGGGACTGGCAGAGCGCCTTGCACCTGGCACGGGAGACATTTCGGCAGGTGGAACAGGTCTGTCCCGGCGTCCACACCATTCCCTTGCGCCCGGGCGCCCGTGAGGTTTTGACCCAACTGGCCCAAGCGGGCTACCGGCAGGCCATTCTCTCGGCGGATATTTCCCCTAACGTGCAGGGATTTGTGGCCCACAACCAGCTCCAAGACCTACTGCACTACTACACGGGTATTGACCTGCCCCCCACCAAACCTGACCCCCAGGCCCTCCTGCACACCTGCCAAATCCTCGGGGTGGAACCTGGGCAAACGGTGATGGTCGGCGACTCGCCGGTGGATTTGGAAATGGCCAAACGGGCGGGCTGCGCTGCGGCGATTGCCGTCACCTGGGGCTTTCACCGGGCAGAAAAACTGGCGCCCCTAGCCGATGCCCTCCTCAGCGATTGGTCCCAGGTGCGAGTCCTAGGGTGAAGGAATGCTGCCGATGCGGTGGGGAGGCCAGAAGCGCACCGCCGCCCGCCCGATGATGTTGCGCCGGGGGACAAATCCCCAAAAGTGGCTATCAAAACTGTGGTTGCGGTTATCCCCCAGCACCAGGTAATGACCGGGGGGCACCGTCACCGGCCCGTATTCATAATTCGCCGGCGCTGCCACATAGGGTTCCGCCAGGGGCTGGCCGTTGATGTACACCACCCCCCCTTTCACCTGCACCTGCTCCCCCGGCAACCCGATAATGCGCTTGATAAACGCATCCCGAAACCCCTGCTCCCGCAACACCGGCGTCGGTTGAAACACCACAATTTCTCCCCGCTGGGGGTCGCGAAATTCATAGGTGACCTTGTCAATGATCAGCCGGTCGTTTACCTGGAGGGTGGGCATCATGGACTCCGAGGGAATATAGCGGGCCTCGGCGACAAAGGTGCGAATGCCAAAGGCCAGGAGTAAACTCACACCAATCGTTTTGGCCCACTCCACCAGGCTATTTTCATCTGTCGTTTTGGAGGAGGGGAGGGCTTGTTTTTTATCCACCTTGGTCATAGGCTAACCGTTTCACACTCCCGACATTACCCTAGCCTAGTCCAACGGGCGGTACACCCGGTAGTTGATATGAGGAAAGATATTGTCCATTTGTTCCAACTTGACCAGCCACTCCCGGTCAATTTTCCCCGCCTTGATCTCCTCATACAGACGGTTAAAGCGCTGGAGATGGGAGCGGGTGCGTTTGACGGCATAGGGCACCATCGTCCCCGTGCGCATAATAAACGCCCAATCCGACGACTGGGCCAGCAACAACTCCCGTGCTGCCTGGTTCAAGGCCCGCCATTCCCACTGGTCTCGGGGTTCGCGGCGGCTCAGTTCAATCATCCGCTCGGTGGCCTTGTGTAGGTGGGGGTAAATCCAACTGTTAGTTTCGTTGAGCCAGTACTCATGAAATCCCTTATAGCCCCAACTGGATTGGGCCGGCCGACAGACCTGTTGCGTGGGATGCGCCCGCAGGTAGTCGCTCAGGTGGGTCATTTCGTACACGTCCTGGTCGTAGTAGGACTTGCGGAACAGGTAGTCCAAAAACCAGGGGCCTTCGTACCACCAGTGGCCAAACAACTCCGCGTCGTAGGGGGCGGTGACAATCGGCGGTCGCTGCATCAGCTCGGCTAAGTAACCAATTTGTTGGGTGCGGTTGTACATGAAGTTACCGGCGTGTTCAGCGGCCTTTTCCCTGGCCCAGTAGGGGTCATATAGGGCTTTGTCGCTCAGGCTGCCGTTGCGGTGGGTGATGCGGTGGTATTTGATCCCCACGTTCTTACGCTGGCCGTTGGGCATGATGTAGGGCTTGATGTACTCGTAGTCCGCCTCCCAGCCAATGTCCTTATAAAATTCGCGATACACCGGGTCGCCGGGATACCCCACCTCCGAAGACCACACCTGCTGGGATGTCTCGTGATCCCGGGCGAAAACCGCCACGCCGGTTTCTGTAAAGACGGGGGCGTAGGTGCCGTAGCGGGGGCGGGGCCGAGCGTAGAGCAACCCATGCCCATCGCAGATGAAATAGCGAATCCCCACATCCGCCAGCAGACGTTCCAGGCCCTCGTAGTAGGCGCATTCGGGAATCCATATCCCCCGGGGCATACAACCGAAATGTTCTTGGTAATGCTCCACGGCCACCTGGAGTTGCGCCCACACCGCCTGGGGATACATCTGCATCAGGGGTAAGTAACCGTGGGTAGCCCCCGAGGTGATGATGTCTAGGTTGTTAGTGTCCTGGAATTGCTTGAAGGCCGCCACCAGGTCGCCGCCGTAGTCCTCCCAGGTTTGGCGGATGAGATTGAACTCCCGGGCGTAATGTTCCGCCAGGTACTTGATGTGGCCGTTGTGCTGGTTGTGTTCGATCTCCAGCTCCGCCAGCTCCTCCAACTTGGCCAGGTATTGGTCGTAGCGCTCCTGCAACAGGGGGTCCCGCAGCATCTGCACCAGGGGCGGCGTCAGGCTCAGGGTCATTTTGAAGTCAATTCCGTCCCGCTGGAGTCCCTCGAACATGCGAATCAAGGGGATGTAGGTCTCCGTGATCGCCTCGTAGAGCCACTCCTCCTCCAGCACATAGTCGGATTCCGGGTGACGCACAAAGGGCAAGTGAGCGTGCAGCACCAGGGCCAGGTAACCAATCGCCATGGGGGGACCCAAAAACTTTGAATGCTATTTTAGGATTTTCCCACAGACGGGTGCGTCCTTCGCCACCCGGGGCTAACCCTGCTAAGATGCGAAAAGACCGGCAAAACTTAGCGCGCCATGAGCTTGTTTGACTGGTTTGCCAACCGACCCAAGGCAGCACCCCTGAGCCAGGAACAGCAGCAGCGGGAAATTGCCGACGGCCTGTGGACCAAATGCCCTGCCTGCGGTGCCCTGACCTACACCAAAGATTTGCACCTGAATAACCAAGTCTGTCCCGAATGCGGCTACCATCACCCGGTGAGCAGCCAGGAGCGCATCAAACAACTCATGGACGCCGACACCTGGCAACCCATCAACGAACACCTCCTGCCAACGGACCCCCTGCACTTTGTGGACCGCAAGCCCTACAGCGAGCGCCTGCGGGAAATGCAACTCAAGACGGGCCTGAAGGACGCCATCCAAACGGGGTTAGGGCAGATCGAAGGGATACCGGTGGCCCTGGGGGTGATGGACTTCAACTTCATGGGCGGTAGTATGGGGTCGGTGGTGGGGGAAAAAATTGCCCGCCTGGTGGAAACGGCCACCCAAAGTCGCCTGCCCGTGATCCTGGTTTGTGCCTCCGGGGGCGCCCGCATGCAAGAGGGGATGCTGAGTCTCATGCAAATGGCCAAAACCGCCGCCGCCTTGGGACGCCACCGGCAAGCCCGCTTACTTTACATCAGCGTACTGACCCATCCGACCACCGGGGGGGTCACCGCCAGCTTTGCCATGCTAGGGGATTTGATCCTGGCCGAACCCAAGGCGTTGATCGGATTTGCCGGGCGGCGGGTCATTGAACAAACCCTGCGGGAAAAGCTGCCCGACAACTTCCAGACGGCAGAATACCTATTGCAACACGGGTTTGTGGATATGATCGTGCCGCGCACTCGCCTGAAAAAAGTCCTGGGGCAACTGCTGCGTTTACACAGCCCTGTGCCCCAAATCCCCGGTCATCGCTATGCGACCCCCGGATTCCTGCTAAGCTAAAGGGTGCTGCTGTTGTGTTGGGCATCAAGAGGAGAATCATGATTAGAATGTGCCTGTGGCTGTTGGTCACCATCTGGCTGGGGTGGAGCTGGCTGACGCCGGTGTGGGCTGTCGAGCTGGACGCCGCCACCCGCACGGTTCCCCTGAACGATAAGGGCGATATGGTCACTTTGAGCCTCCAGGAGGTGCAGCGGGGCAAACGCCTGTTTAACGCCAAATGCGCCACCTGTCATGCGGGGGGGATTACCAAAACCAACCCGGCGGTGGGGTTAGACCCGGAATCCCTGGCCCTGGCCACGCCGCCGCGCAATAATATCGAGGCCCTGGTAGACTATATGAAAAACCCCACCAGTTACGACGGTTTAACCTCCATTGCGGAAACTCATCCCAGTATCGCCAGTGCCGATATTTATCCCAAAATGCGCGATTTAACCGAGGATGACCTGTACGCCATTGCCGGGCACATTCTGATTCAACCGAAAATCCGGGGGGTCCAGTGGGGCGGCGGCAAGGTGCACTACTAGTCCTGGTGCTGCTGGTCTGGTGGTTAGGGGCGGTGCCACCGGTTTGGGCCGCCCGCATCGACCCCTATGTCCAGCGTTACCTCCAGGCGGATAATCCCGTGGCCCTCCCGGCGGACGCCAGTGGCACGTTACGGACCTTTACGGCTGCTGACCTGAGCGTGGGCAAACGGTTGTTCGAAAAAAACTGCCTGAACTGCCACGTGGGGGGCGCCACCCTCCCTAACCCCCGGGTGTCCCTTTCCCTAACCGACCTCAAGGGCGCCACCCCCCCGCGGGACAACATCGCGGCCTTGATGGCCTTTATGCGCTCACCCCGCAGTTACGACGGCCGGGAGGAAAGCTATACCTGTCGCGCTTTGCCCCCCGAGAGCGTGCCCGACGGGGCCTTAGCCCAGTTAGCAGCCTTTATCCTCCGGGCAGCTCAGGTGGCGCCGGGCTGGGGGAGTAAGGACCTCTAGGAGGCCATCGCCACCGCGATCTTTTCCTGGAGTTCCCCGGATTGGTACATCTCAATCATGATGTCCGATCCACCGATGAATTCCCCGTTGATATACACCTGGGGAATGGTGGGCCAATTGCTGTATTCCTTGATCCCTTGCCGGATTTCCTCGTCGCTGAGCACATCAAAAGTTTCGTAAACAGCGCCCAACGCGTTCAAAATCTGCACCACATTGTTGGAAAAGCCGCACTGGGGCATCAGTTTAGTTCCCTTCATAAAAACCATGATCTTGTTGTTCTTGATTAGGGATTCAATCCGGTCGCGGGTTTCCGGTTTCATTGTCCTCGTCCCCTGTACAAAACTCTGCCGATTATTATACCAACCCCCGATCTAAGCTACAATCAAAACATCTTCAGGTCACGCGGCTATGCCCCATTCCCCCCTACAATCCTGTTATGAACACCAGGCCAAACTCACGGAATTCGCTAATTGGATATTGCCGGCCCAATTTAGCGGTTTAACCAGCGAACACCAGGCGGTACGCCAACGGGCGGGTTTATTCGATATTTCCCACATGGGGCAGATTCAATTAACGGGGCCGGATGTGTTGCTCCACTTGGACCGGTTGGTGCCCAGTGCCATTGCCCTCCTATCTCCCGGCACAGCCAAATACACGCTGTTGCTGAACGAGCAGGGGGGTATTTTGGACGATTTGATCATCTACGTCCAGGGAGAGGGGGAGGTCAAGTTAATCGTCAATGCAGCCTGTACTGCTAAGGACATGCATTGGTTACGACAGCACCTACCGGCCACCGTTCATCTGGAGCAGCGGCAGGATGCGTTGCTGGCGCTTCAGGGACCCCAGGCGACGGCCCTGCTGCAGACCTTGACGGATACGCTCCTGGCGGACATTCCCCGTTTTGGGCATTTAACCGTGACCACGCCTTGGGGAACGATTTGGGCAGCCCGCACGGGTTACACGGGGGAAGATGGCTGGGAAATCCAGGCTGAACCCCAGGTGGGGCAGGCGATCTGGCAGGCGCTGGTCGAACGGGGGGCGACGCCCTGTGGTCTGGTGGCCCGGGATGTCCTGCGGTTGGAGGCGGGGTTCCACTTGTACGGCCAGGATATGAACGAAAGTACGACACCCTTGGCAGCGGGGCTGGACTGGGTGGTGGACTGGCGCAAGGGGGAATTTATCGGGCGGGCGGCGCTACAGATGCAAAAGCAGGCGGGGGTGGCCCAGAAATTGGTAGGGCTGTGGGGGACAGGGCGGCGCATTTTTCGGACGGGGTATCCGGTGTTGGCGGGGACGCAGTTGGTGGGGCATGTGACCAGTGGCACGTTGTCCTTGAGCCTGGGGCGGCCGATCGGTTTGGCCTATGTCGATACGGCCTGGGCGGTGGCGGGCACCGAATTGACCGTTCAGGTGCGGGATCAGGGGCTACCGGTTACAGTAGGAAAAAGAACGTTTTATCGTCGTGGGGGATAAATAATGGCCCTGACCTACCCGGCTGAGTTGCGCTATACGCCCAGTCACGAATACGTGGCTTTCCAGGATGGGCTGGCAGTGGTGGGTATCACGGCTTTTGCGGTGGAGGAGCTGGGCGACATTACTTACCTGGAATTGCCGCCCGTAGGACACAAGTTACAAAAGGGGGAGCGCTTCGGCACAATTGAGTCGGTCAAGGCGGTGTCGGACCTGTACGCCCCTGTATCGGGAATCGTCACGGCAGTGCACGAGGAACTGGTGGAGGCGCCGGAAAAAATTGCCGCTGACCCCTATGGTTTGGGTTGGCTGCTCAAGGTGCAGATGACCCAGCCTGAAGAAATCGAAACCCTGCTTTCGGCGGCGGAATACCAGGCCCAGGTGGGGGGATAGGGAGTGCCCTGCTCGGTGGCAGAATGGAACCCCTGATGGCGTCTCCCCAATCCCTGGCGCTGGTTACGGTGGCGACCCGGTTTCCCATCCCCTGGGCGCGATTCCCCTTTTTTACCGCCTTACGGCCGGTTATACCCATGCCCATCGGCTACGCTAGGCCCGCAAGATTGCCGGGAATGTGTTTTTGGTCTTGGCCTTGTTGGACTTTTTCGGCATTTCCCTGGCGGTGGTTCGGCTTGGGAAATGGTCACGGCCCAGCAACGGCTAACGGTGCAGGAACACACCGAGGCCCTGGATAAAACCGATATTTCCCCCTCATCAGCTTCTCGACCCGCGGTCATCACTGGTGGGAATATCTGGGCTATCTCCTGGGCATCTTGCGGTTTAGTGGACTGGTGTACCTGTGTCTGGTGCTGGAGGTCCTCGGGCAAACGGGGGCGAGCAACCGGATCCTGGGATTCCTCATCCTGGCGATAGCTGTGCAGTTGGTGGCCGACGGCGTCACGGCGATTTTGCGGCAGGCCAACCTGGGCAGGGCGTTTCTAGGTCTGTAACCAGGGGGTCAATATAAGAGCCACCATAGCGCCGAGCAACCCCCCTGCTAGCACCTGCACCGGGGTGTGCCCCAGCAACTCCTGCAGACGGTTTTGGTCTTGAAATTCCGCGTGTTCCCGACGCAGGGTATCCACCATCTGGTTGAGCAAACGGGCATGGCGACTGGCTGCCAACCGCACCCCCGACGCGTCGTACATGACGATCAGGGCCACCACCACAGCAATGGCAAATTCCGGTCCGTTCCAACCCCAGGTTTGCCCGACCGCCACCGCCAGGGCCGCTACCAAAGCCGCATGGGAACTGGGCATCCCCCCCGATTGGATCAAAGTCTTGGGGTGCCAACGGCCCTGTTGCACCAGGGAGACCAGAGATTTGGTGACCTGGGCCAAGCCACAGGCCAGGAGTGCCACCAGGAGTACCCCGTTCCACGTCGCCATCGTTGCTCGCCCCTGCCTTCGCCTTCTATCTTAATGGGTGCGGGCGACGATGAAATCGGCGATCGCTTGCAGGGGGATGGCCTTCTCACCCCAGGGGTCCAGCCGTTTTTGGGCCTCCTGCACCAACTGCTGGGCCTGCCGCCGGGATTCTTCGATGCCCCACAGGCGGGGATAGGTGACCTTTTGCGCCTTTTGGTCCTTGCCCGTGGTTTTCCCCAACTCCTCCCTCGTGCTGGTGATGTCCAGGATGTCGTCCACGATTTGAAAGGCCAGGCCGATTTTCTGGGCGTATTCGGTGAGGGCGTTGATTAATTCCTCCCCGGCTCCCGCCAGGATGGCCCCGGAGACGACCGAAATTTCCAACAGGGCGCCGGTTTTGTGGGTATGGATAAAGTTGAGGGTTTCCAGGCTGACATCGGTTTTGCCCTCGGATTCTAGGTCCACCACCTGCCCCCCCACCAGTCCTGTCGCGGCCACCGCATGGCCCAACCGCGCCACCACCTCCAGCACTGCCTCCGCCGGCACCCCCCGGGTTTGCCGCACCAACCATTCAAAGGCATAGGCCAATAACCCGTCCCCCGACAGGATGGCAATGGCTTCTCCATAAATCTTGTGGTTCGTCAGGCGGCCCCGCCGGTAGTCGTCGTTGTCCATGGCCGGCAGGTCATCATGAATCAGGGACATGGTGTGGACCATCTCCAGAGCGCAGGCGGTCGGCATGGCCATTTCTACCGTTCCCCCCGCCAATTCACAACTGGCCAAGCACAGGATGGGGCGCAGGCGTTTGCCGCTGCCTAAGAGGGAGTAACGCATGGCCTCGTAAATCCGTTCCGGGTAACGCACGGGGATGGCCGCCGACAGAGCTTCCTCAATCCACTGTTGCCGCTCCTTGAGGTAAGCAGAAAGGTCAAATGTGGCGCTCACACCCGTCCCTTGACTCATAGCCAACCCACAACCTTTGCCCTGATCCTAACCGATAGGGGGGACGCAGGACTAGCGGGGGGTCGGCGGAACCGCCACCGTCCATTGCTGGGAACTAGCCAACTGCAGCAATGCTTCCAGATCCCGTTGAATCACCTGGCAGAGCTGCTCCAGGGGCAAGTCGTTGGGGTCGTCGCCAAAGGGATTTTCGATTTCCAGGGCAATCTCTTCTATCCCCAGCACCACAAAGGCGGCGATGGCTGTTGCCGGGATCACCCCCCACCCCAATTGGGACACCAGCCGAAACGGAAACGACAGACAGTACAGGATAAGAATATGGCGCAAGTGCACCGAGTAGGCCAACGGCTGGGGAGTCCGGCGAATTCGCTCACAAATGCCCAAGGCATCCACCAATTCCGACAGCCGCCGCTCCAGGCCAATGAACTGGTAAGAGGTCAGCCGCCGCTGTTGACTTTGCCAACGCAGGTAGTCTGCCAACCAAAAGGCAATTGTCAAGGGCCGGTGCTCCGCCTGGGCCAGCTGGAACAAACGGTCGCGGCTTAGCAGGCCCTGCAACTCCTCCAGGGATGAACGCCCCCGCAGGTGATTCTTCAAGGTGATGGCGTAGGCAATGACCCAGCGAACCGCTTCCTCCTTGGCCTGTCGGTCACGGGGGCCGGCTTCCTCCACCATGACGGACAAGTGTAACGCCAGATTGCGGGCGCTGTTGACGAGCATGACCCAGGCCTTACGCCCTTCCCAAAACCGGTCATAGGCCGTGTTGGTGCGGAAAAACAACAGGGAACCCACCACGACCTCCACCGCCAGGGTCGCCAAGTGAAACGGGGGCAAGGGCATCCAGTACCGATGCACCAACACCACCACCCAGGCCAGCACCCCGTAAAACACTACCCGGGGCAGCACATTGGGCAAGACCGACCCCCGCCAGGTAAACGTCAAATCCACCCAGTGGTGCCGCTGAAGTTGCATACCCCATTCACTACCCCCTATTCAACTTACGGTATACGACGGCGCAGTACTAGGGCATTATGGATGCGGCCCCCGGGTACTAACACCTGGCCCCCCAGTACCAGTCCACTGGAGTTGCCCCCGTCTAGGTTCAGGGCCGATACTGCCCCCAGCTCCTGCAGGATACGAGTCCATTCTGCCAAGGTAGGTCCCTGCTGCTCCCGCTCGTTGCCGCTGACGGTCACCCATAGCCACCGGCCCTGGCGCTGGACGGCCAAACCGCTGCGGGGCGCCCGTTGCCGGATGAAAAAGGGTTGGAATTGCTCCTGTTCCGGGTTGAGCACCACCTGCCCTTGCTGGAGCAGCAACGGCCCCGCGCCTAGGACATGGGGATAGTCCTGCAAAAAGGGGGGCGTGACCTGTTGGCGCAGTTGCACCGTCGCCCCGGGGGGAAATTGCCCGGCCAGCCCGTCCCATCCCCGCCCCACCAGTAGGTAGCCGTTGAGGGGAATAGGAATCAACCCACCGCTGATGACGCCCATCACCCGGTCCTGTTCGATGCGAATCACCGTTTCGTTGGGGGTCAAGGGGGTGTAATAGGCGCCCCAGTGAGCCGTGTACCGCGCCAGTCCCCGCTGCACAAACCCCGAGTTCAAAGATTGCAGAGTCACGGGCGGCCCCTGGTTGACGCGGAGCTGTTCCTGGAGTTGCGCCCGGCCAAACACCATCTGTCCCCGGTCATTCCAGGCGGCTACCCCCCGTTGCAGGATGGGACTGCTAAACCACTGCCCTTCGACGCGCAGCGCTCCCAGGGGTAATTGGGTCTGGCGGTTAAAAAATCCCCCGTTGATGGCCGCCACTCCTCGGGCTTGCTGGGCTAGGGCGGGTAAAGAGGAAAGCCCCTGTTGCCCCTGGGTACTATCCCACCTTGGCCGCATGGTGTACCGCCGGGGGTCAATCTCTAGCCAGGTCACCGGAAACCCCTGCACCTGCCCCTGGCGCCACCATAAACCCTCGGCCCAGTGAATCTCTAGGGGTTCTGGGGTGCGGGGTTCGATGACCAAGCGGGGGGGGTTGGGCAAAGTGGTCACCTGCATGGGCCGGTCGAAGGTCAACACCGTTGCCTGGGCACTGAATCGCCCATCGGGAAAGTGTTGCCGCAGTTCGCTACGCCCCGGCGCTAGAATCCGTACCACCGTGCGTTGACCGCCGGTTTGTACCTGAAAGGGCGCCGGTTTATCCATCTCCACCACCAGCCGCCGGGCACTCTGGCGTATCTCCCGAATCTGGGGGACCGGGGCGGTAATGCTCAGCCGATTCCCCTCCACCTGGGTCTGCCAGCCCACAGCCGCCCACAGGTCCGTCACGTCCAAGTAACGCCACAGGTATTGGGGATGCCAGGATACCGCCAAAGACTGCACTGGACTGAACCAGACGACCGGTTGCTCCTCAGGACGCCGGTTAGACCGCAGCCGCACCCCTAGCCGCTGGGTCAAATCCTGGTCACTGACGGCCAAACGGAGACGCCCTTGCCCATCCCGCCAGCATCGCCAAGCTCCTACCCAAGTTTCCCCGTTCCACTGAATCTGCTGGATGCCGGAATCATGCTGGGGAGCCGGTAACGGTACTTGCGCCCAGAAAGCAAACCCCATACCCAAACCCCTATCAACTGTATGTCAATAATGATGGGAAAACAGGACTGAAAGTTGCTCGTCCCCCAGAACCGAGGATGGGAACTTTGCGCGGACAACCCTTAATCAAAACCCCAGTAACTTTACTGACATGCACCCAAACCGGCCTATTTTGAGCAAACACCCGATCTTAACGAAAACCCCTTTCCGTGTGATGACGGTCACCAGCAAACCTTAATACCAGAGGGTTGGGAACAGACGCACCCCAGGTGAACCGTCGCCCCAGATCCCCACCGATTTCTCCCTAGCCCAGCATACGGCTCCAAGCCGAAGGTTTTGACCACGCGGAAAGGCGGGGGATTAACCAAGGGCGCTACGGTTTTTCAGCCAGGCGGTGCAGTGTCAACCCCATTACGGCGCGGCCTATTACCGGTAGAGCTTGCTGCGTCTGCCAACCCATGACTACCAGGGGAGGCGCTGCGGTGGGAACCCCAGGGGGCATTGATTTGCGACCACCGGCGTTCGGGCCGTGACCGAGAAGCAAGCTCTACGGATCAACCCCAATTTCGCCTACATCCACGGCACGGCTTTGAACCCCAGCCGGCAGGACGCGGTGGGCAATGCTTATGACTGGCAGAGGGCGATGACCAACTATAACCAGGCGTTGCGTCTAGACCCTAACTTTGCTCTGGCCTACTGTCAACGGGGAGCTGTGGGAGACATCCGCCGGGCCTTGCTGCTGGATCTGACCCTGGAAATTCCGGCGTTTATGTTGCCCCAGGGGGAAAGTTAAAATGAAGCTGAACTTTTCAGGAAATGGTAGCCCTACGTAACCGATGAGTTGCCTACGACTGGGCTAGGTTAAAAATGGTGATTTTTGCTATGCTCAGTCAAGTTGACACTGTTTTTTGACCATGACCATCACCATTAGCACCGACCTGGCCCGGGTGGATGTGCAGCAATTGCAACACCTGTTGAACATAGGGGCGTTTTGGGCGGTAAATCGGACGGTGGAGGAGTTACAGACGGCCTTGGCCCACAGCGATCCGGTGGTGACGGTGTGGGATGGGGAGAAACTGATTGGCTTTGCCCGGGCGACGTCGGACCGAGTGTACCGGGCGGTATTGTGGGACGTGGTGATTCACCCGGAGTACCGGGGTCGAGGCCTGGGGCGACGCTTGGTGGAGACGGTGTTGGCCCATCCCAGCATCCGGTCGGTGGAGCGGGTGTATCTCATGACCAGCAGCCAGCAGGGGTTCTACGAACGCCTGGGGTTTGAGGAAAACCGGACCACCACCATGGTGCGCTATCACCGGCAGCCGGCAGTGACCTGGCCAACTCTAGAACCCCTGGTGGAACTGGTGCCCGCCCCATGAGACCCCAGCGCGCCGTTTATATCCATGGCTTTGGGTCAAGTCCCCGCTCCGGCAAGGCCCAGTATCTGCAAAAACAACTGGCCCGGGTGGGTATGCCCATGGCCATCCCCGATTTGAACCAGGGAGATTTTACCCATCTGACCTTGACGCGGCAAATCCAGCGGGTGGCGGAAACCCTAACCCCGGAACCGACGGTGTTGATTGGCTCCAGTTTTGGGGGGTTGACGGCGGTTTTTGTGGCGGAACGGTATCCCCAGGTGAGTCATTTGGTGTTGCTGGCGCCGGCTTTGCGGATGCGGGAGTACTGGTTGCAGCGCCTGACGCCTGCCCAATGGGAACAATGGCGCACCCAGGGGACAATCCCGGTCTATCACTACGGCGAAGGGAAGGAGTTGCTCTTGCACTACGGGTTTTGGACGGATTTGCAGACCTATGACGAGAGCCGGTTGCAGCGCCCTGTGCCCACCCTTATTGTGCATGGTCGTCAGGACGACGTGGTGCCGCTAGCGGTGAGCGAAGATTACGCCCATACCCGCCCCTGGGTGACCCTGATCTCGGTGGACGACGACCACACCTTGCACCGCAGCCTGGATTGGATCTGGGGGCAGTTGGTGGCCTTTCTAGGGGTAGCGCCGGCGTGACTTACCGCGACCTGCCGATTCACGAGTGCGGGGAACCCCTGGTGCCTGTGCCGGCGGACCGGTTGGCCCTGGTGCAGCCCCATCCCTACCTGGCCTTGGGGGCACCCTACGGGGAAACTTCACCCTTCTGGTTGCGGCGGGGGGTGATGGCGCGGTTACTCCAGGCCCAAGAGGTCCTGCAAACTCTGCGACCGGGCTGGCGTTTGTGCCTTTATGACGGCTACCGGCCCAACCGGGTGCAGGCGTTTATGGTGGACTATACCTACCGGCAATTGGCCCGCCAGTATCCTGACCAACCGGCCGAGGCGCTGTGGGCACAGGTGTACCAGGTGTGGGCCGTCCCCAGCGATGACCCCCAGCGACCACCCCCCCACAGTACCGGTGCGGCTGTGGATGTCACCCTGCTGGATGCCCAGGGACAGCCAGTGGATATGGGTTCCCCTATCGATGAACCGTCGCCCCGTTCCCACCCCCATTACTACCCGCCCCACAGCCTCTACGGGCAACACCGGCAGTTGCTTTTCCAGGTCATGACCCAGGCGGGATTGGTGCGCCATCCCCGGGAGTGGTGGCACTTTTCCTGGGGTGACCAGTTGTGGGCTTGGGTCAGCGGCGCCGGTATGGCCCATTACGGGCGGGTTGAAGGGCAAATTGCATCCTGGAACACCGTTTGTGGGAACGGCTATGATTAACTGAAGATTAAGAGACGAGCAAGCGACAAAACATGGAGCAAGCCCCAACGTTGGTGATTGGCGGTGCCGAGGATAAGGTGCATCAATTGGAAATTCTCCAGACGTTCTGGCGGCGGGCAGGGGGTTATCAGGCGCGGTTAGGGATTATTCCCTCGGCGTCGGGGGAACCGGCGGTCATCGGCAGTTTGTACCAACGGTTGTTTGAAAATATGGGCTGTCGCTGGGTGCAGGTGCTGGATGTGCGGGAACGGGAGCAGACCGAAGACCCCCGCTGGCACGAGCGGTTGCAGGATTTTACGGGAATTTTCCTCACTGGGGGTGACCAGTTGCGCCTGGCGACGTTGTTAGCGGATTCGGCCCTCCTGGCGGCCTTGCATTATTATCGGGAACGGGGGCAGTTGACTTTGGCCGGCACCAGTGCAGGGGCAGCGGCAATGGGCTATCACATGATTGCTGGCGGCGGCAGTGGGGAATCGCCCCACCCGGCTCTAGTGCACATGGCTGATGGCTTGGGGTTTTTGCCGGATGTGATCGTGGACCAGCATTTCCATAACCGCAATCGGGTGGCTCGGTTGTTCAGTGCGGTGGTGATGCACCCGGATTGTTTGGGGGTGGGGGTAGATGAGGATACCTGTGCCCTGTTTGAGCGGTCGGGGGAGTTGCAGGTGCTAGGGCGCGGTACGGTGATGATTCTGGATGCGGGGGAGGCGGCCTCCTTTTGTGAGTGCCATCCCCATAGTCGCACGCCGGTGAGCATTCACAATTTGCGGGTGCATCTGTTGCGGCGGGGGGACCGGTTTGACTACCGGCGGCGGCGCGTGCTCCCCCCGGTTTACCAGCACTGTCCGGTTTGAGGACGCGACCGTGGAGATCCTGCGCATCCTGACCCTCAACGGCCCGAATTACTGGAGCGTTGACCGTACTAAGTTAATCGTGCTGCGGTTGGACCTGGGCCGGTGGGCGATGGTGCGCACGACGGATATTCCCGGCTTTTATGAACGGTTGACCCGCCTGCTGCCGGGCCTGGCGGAGCACTACTGCGTGGCCCAGCGGTGGGGGGGCTTTTTGCAGGAGGTGCAGCAGGGGACGTCCCTGGCCCATGTGGTGGAACATACGGCCCTGGAGTTGCAGTACATTGCCGGGATGGGGGTGAGTTTTAGCCGCAGTCGCTGGACGAGCACGCCGGGGGTGGTGCAGGTGGTGTTTGAGTACGAACAGCCGGAGGCGGGACGGCTGGCCGGGCGGGCGGCGGTGCGGATTGTCCATACTTTGGCTCAGGAGCAGGACTATCCCCTGGAGGAGTTGATCGAGGATGTGGGAGAACTGCGGCACATCCGGGCGGAGGCGGCCCTGGGTCCTAGCACGGAGGCGATTGTGCGGGAGTGCGAGGCGCGGGGGATCCCCTGGCGGGAACGGGCGCGGGGGATTATTCAGTTGGGCTATGGCTGCTACCAGCGGCGGATTCAGGCAACCCAGACGGATAGCACCAGCATCCTGGGGGTGGAACTGGCCGGCGATAAGGAGAGCACCAAGCAGATGCTCCAGGAGGCGGGTATTCCTGTGCCCCGGGGAACGGTAATCCGACGGGAACGGGAACTGGCGGCGGCCATCCGGGAGGTGGGGGGCTATCCGGTGGTGCTCAAGCCGTTGGATGGCAATCACGGGCGGGGAATTACCTTGGATATCCGCACCTATGAGGAGGCCCTGGCGGCCTATGACCTGGCCATGGCGGAATCCCGGGCGGGACGGGTGATTGTGGAGCGGTTTCACCAAGGACATGACCACCGCATTTTGGTGATCAATGGCCAGGTGGTGGCGGTGGCCCAACGGGTGCCGGCCCACGTAGTCGGGGATGGGATGCATACGATTCAGGAGCTGGTGGACCAGGTCAATCGGGACCCCCGCCGGGGAGAAGGCCATGACAATGTGCTGACGCGGATCAGTTGGGACGAGACGACGGAGCAAATTCTGGCCCGGCAGGGGTACCACGCTCAGACGGTGCTGCCCAAGGGGGCCATAGCCTATCTGAGGCGCACGGCCAATCTCAGCACAGGGGGGACGGCGGTGGACCGCACGGATGATATTCACCCAGAGAATGCCTGGCTGGCGGTGCGGACGGCGGCGGCGGTGGGCTTGGATATTGCCGGGATTGATGTGGTGACGACAGATATTACCCAACCCCTGCGGCAAACGGACGGGGTGGTGGTGGAGGTGAACGCAGCGCCGGGGTTTCGCATGCATTATCGTCCCAGCGAGGGCCTGGCCCGCAATGTGGCGGCACCGGTGGTGGAGGCCCTGTTTCCCCCGGGTCGGCCTTGTCGCATCCCCATCATCGCCATCACAGGCACCAACGGCAAGACGACGACCACGCGCCTGACGGCCCACCTGTTGCGGCAGACGGGAAAGGTCGTGGGATTTACCACCACCGATGGGACCTATGTGGGGGATTACCTGGTGGAGCCGGGGGACAATACGGGACCCCAGAGCGCCCGGTTGATCCTCAACGACCCTCTGGTGGAGGTGGCGGTGCTGGAGTGCGCCCGGGGGGGAATTTTGCGCTCAGGGCTGGCCTTCCGGGAGTGTGATGTGGGGGTGGTGTTGAATGTGGCAGCGGACCACCTGGGCAGTTACGACATTGACACCCTGGAGGAGATGGCCAAGGTAAAAAGTGTGGTGGCGGAGGTGGTGGCGCCGGGTGGGGTGGCGGTGCTCAACGCCGAGGATGAGCGGGTGGCAGCCATGGCGGCGCGGGTCAAGGGGCGGGTGGCCTATTTTGCCTTGCGGGCGGACCATCCCCTGATCCAGGCGCACCGGCGGCGGGGGGGCTTGGCGGCGGTCTATGATCAGGGGGAGTTGTGGCTGTACCAGGGGGAATGGACGCTGCGCATCCTGCGGGCAGCGGAGGTGCCCTTGACCCTAGGGGGGCGGGTGCCGTTTATGATTGCCAATGTGCTGGCGGCGGTCTTGGCGGCCTACAGCCAGGGGGTGACCTTGGCCCAGATTCGCCAGGGGTTGCGGACCTTTAGCGCGTCCACCACCCAAACGCCGGGGCGGATGAATCTGTTGCCGGTGGGGTCCTTCCATGCCCTGGTGGATTACGCCCACAATCCCCACAGTTACGCGGCGGTGGCGGATTTTGTGCGGGCTTGGCAGGAGGGGTTACGCATTGGGGTGATTGGGGGTCCGGGGGACCGGCGGGACGAGGACTTGCGCCAGTTGGGGGAAATTGCCGGGCGGGTGTTCGATTGGGTGATTATTAAGGAGGACGACGATTTGCGGGGCCGGGCGCCGGGGGAGGTGGCCGAGCTAATCCGCCAGGGGCTGGTGCAAGCGGGTACGGCCTGCCGTTGGGAAATCATCCGGGACGAGACGACGGCGATTCGCACGGCCTTAGGTAAGGCCACGCCGGGGAGTCTGGTGGTGGTGTTCCCGGAGAAGGTGCAGCGGGCGCTAGAATTAATCCAACGGCACGGGATGCCCACCCCTTGATGACTGCCCCCTGTTTGTTGCTGGTGGATGGCCATTCCCTGGCGTTTCGGTCCTACTACGCCTTGGCCAAGGGACGGGAAGGGGGGCTGCGCACCAAAACGGGGATTCCCACCAGTGTCACCTACGGGTTTGTAAAAGCGCTGCTGGAGGTCTTAAACCGGCAAACGTTTACCCATTTGGCGGTGGCCTTTGACTGTCGGGAACCCACGTTTCGCCATGTGGCCGATGCCCGTTACAAAGAGGGGCGGGTAGAGGCCCCGGATGATTTCCATCCCGATGTGGCCAATCTCCAGCGACTGTTGCGGGCGTTGCGCATTCCGGTGGTCATGGCCCCGGGCTACGAGGCAGACGACATTTTGGGGACGTTGGCCAGGCGAGCGGAACGGGAGGGTTTTGTGGTGAAAATTCTCTCCGGCGACCAGGATTTGTTTCAGTTGGTGAATGACCGGATCCACGTGTTGCTGTTGTCTAACCAAAATGGGCCGCCGGTGGAGGTTGACCCAGCCGGTGTGGTGGAAAAATTAGGCATTCAACCGGCGCAGGTGGTGGATTTCAAAGCCCTGTGTGGCGACAGTGCCGATAACATTCCCGGGGTACGGGGGATTGGGGCGAAGACGGCGGTCGCTTTGTTGCAGAAATACCGGGATTTGGATGACCTGTACGCCCACCTGGAGGAGTTGCCCAAGGCCCAGCAACAAAAACTGACCGAGGGCAAGGCGTCGGCCTATCATTCCCGCTTTATGGCCACGATTCATGACGATGTGCCCCTGGAGGTCACCTGGGAGGATTGCCGATTGGTGGGGTTTGATATTTTTGAGGTTTTGCCCCTGCTGGAGGAGCTGGAATTGCAATCGTTTCAGCGTCACATTGACCAGCTTTACCGGCAGTTGGGGGGCACCCAGGCCGAGGAGTTGGATTTTTTTTCGGCGGAAGAGACGGCCCACCAGCGCTCCTGGACACCTCCCTTTACCGTCTGGACCATTGGCACCGCGGCTGAGTTGCAACAACTGGTGCAAACGCTCCAGGGCCTGACCACGCCGGTGGCCTGGGATACGGAAACCACGGCTTTGGACCCCCGGGATGCGCAATTGGTGGGGATCGGTTGCTGCTGGGCCGAAAACCAGGTGGCCTATATTCCCGTGGGGCATCATCAGGGGCAACAGTTGGATAGGGCGCTGGTGCTGCAACAGCTCAAACCCATCCTGGAAAGCCCCACCCACCCTAAGCTGTTCCAGAACGCCAAATTTGACCGCAATGTGCTGCGGGTGCAGGGGATTCACCTACAGGGGGTGGTGTTTGACACCCTGCTGGCCAGTTATGTGCTCGACCCGGAGGGCAACCACAAACTGGCGGATTTGGGGGCGAAGTACCTGGGGTTGCAGGCCCAGTCCTACCAGGATTTGGTGCCCAAGCAGCAAACTATCGCCGAATTGCCCATTCCCACCGTTGCGGCCTACTGCGGGATGGATGTATATCTGGTGTTTCGCCTGGCGCCCCTACTGGAGAAGGAGCTGCAAAAAATCCCCAGCCTGTACCGGGTGTTTCGGGAGATCGAGCTGCCTTTGGAACCGGTGTTAGCGGCGATGGAGTACCGGGGGATTGCCCTGGATGTGGCGGTTTTGCAGCAACTGTCCCGGGAATTTGACCGACAATTGCAGGTCCTGGAAAAGCAGGCCCATGCTCTGGTGGGACAGGAATTTAATCTCAACTCCCCCAAGCAGTTGAGCGCCCTGCTGTTTGACACTTTGGGACTGAACAAAAAGAAGGCCAAGAAAACCCAGTGGGGCTATGCCACGGACGCGGCGACCCTGGAGAAATTGCGGGGGGAACATCCGGTGATCGAGGTGATCCTGGAGTACCGGACCCTGGCCAAACTCAAGTCCACCTACGTCGATGCCCTGGCGCAACTATGCCGTAAAGATACCGGTCGGGTGCATACGGATTTCAACCAGACCATGACGGCGACGGGGCGTTTGTCCTCTTCCCACCCCAACCTGCAAAACATCCCGGTGCGCACAGAAATTGGCCGCCAGATTCGCCGGGCATTTATTCCCCAACCGGGCTGGCTGTTGGTCTCGGCGGATTACTCCCAAATTGAGCTGCGTATTTTGGCCCACCTAAGCCAGGAACCGGTGTTGATTGCCGCCTTTCAACGGGGGGAGGACATCCACCGATTAACGGCCCAATTGCTGCTCGAAAAAGAAACCATTACCCCGCAAGAACGCCGCCTGGCCAAGGTGATCAATTACGGGGTGATTTACGGCATGGGACCCCAGCGCCTGATGCGGGAAGCGGGGATTGGTTTTGCCGAAGCGAAAGACTTTATTGACCGCTTTTACCAACGCTACCCGGCGGTGTTTGCCTACCTGCAAAAAACGGAGCAACAGGCGGTGACCCAGGGCTACGTGGAAACCCTTACCGGGCGGCGGCGTTACTTTCGGTTCACCAGTCCTTGGCTGCAACAGTTACGGGGGAAACCCTTGAGCGACAGGGATTGGGCGATGGTGCAAAAGCGGCTCAATGCCGTGGATGCAGGTTTGTTGCGGGCAGCGGCCAATGCTCCCATCCAAGGTTCCAGCGCCGACATCATCAAAATCGCCATGATCCGCCTGCATGAATTCCTACAGGATTACCAGGCCCATCTCCTGCTCCAGGTCCACGACGAATTGGTGTTCGAGATGCCCCCGGACGAATGGCCCCACTTGGCATCTCCCATCCGGCAGATCATGGCCCAGGCCGTGCCCCTGGCAGTCCCCCTGGAGGTGGATATGCACGCGGGCCGCAATTGGCAGGAAGCAAAATAGCCCCCAAGTTCTGTAAAAGTTTGATAAAAATCTTTAGAGAACTTTACTTTGTAGAGTTTGCTGGCGGACGCGTAGTTTTGGGGAGCGGTCTTGTCAAGATTTCCGTAAAAAATTGCAGGATTAGTTGCAACAAAATGAAACGGATTTTCCCGTCGGTATAGGTCATAATGCTGGTGGCAACCTGTAATCCATGTGTAGGAGCGGGAACATGAGTTTGAGCCATTTTCAAGAAGATTTCATGGGGATTGACCGGTTCTTCCAGGAGGCGGTGTACCACGATGAGACGGATTTGAATGCCGCCTCGACGGTGGAAGTGGAGATGTACGAGCACGAGTGCATGTATCCCACCTTTGCGGAGATTGCTCGGCAGGCGGGTCATCCCGAAATCGGGGCGATGTTTGACGCCATTGCCCGGGAGGAAGGGGAACATGCGCAACTGGTGCGCCGGTTGTACCAGCAGTTGGAGGTGAAGGATTCGCCCCAAACCCAAGAGGCCAAGCGCCTGGTGGCGCAAATCCAAGCCCAGATGGAGGTGGTGGCCAAGGACCCTCGGGGGTTGCGGCGGGCATTGGAAACGGCCCTGGAAGTGGAAACCATTGAGAGCGAAAAGACCTATCCCGCGTTTGCGGAGTTGGCCCGGCGGCAGGGGAAGGAAGAAGTGGCCCGGGTGTTTGAAGAAATCGTCCGTTCGGAAACGCGCCATGCGGCTTGGGTGCGGCGGGCCTTGGAGTCCTTGCCGGCTCATGTCTAATCCGGGAAACGCCTGATGGCAGGAGCGGCCCCTGGGCAACCCCTGGGGGTTTTTTGTTAGGTCAAGCGGGTCAGGGCTACCCGGTAGCGGTCCTTTTTAGTCAGGGCAATTTCGCCCACCACCACCCGACCCTTGCCCTGGAGAGCAATCACATCGCCGGTTTTGAGGACATGGCTGGGCTGGGTTACCGTTTGCCAGTTCACCCGTACCTCCCCCTGCTTGATCAATTCCACCATCTTGGCCCGGGATAGCCCAAACCCCGCCGACGCCAGGGCATCCAACCGCAAGGAAGCCTCCACCGTGGTCAATTCCTTGGTGCGGGGGGGTGGGACCCGTAGTTCCGACCAGTCCAGGGGACGCACCGTGACCGGGACAGAGCGCACCTGGGTTAGGTGTAGGCAGAGAAAATCGGCTATCTCGGGGACCACAATTACCTGGGCGCCCCGTTCCCCTAACACCAAAATATCGCCCACCTTCTCCCGCACGATACCCGTGCTCAGGATCGCCCCCAAAAAATCCCGATGGCTGGCCGGGTCGAACAGGAAATTGCCCTCGATCCCCAGCAGCGCTAGAGGAATGTCAGCAGGGGTCAGGGGTATATCCACCGGTGCCAGGGCCACCCGGACCCGTTCCGCTTGGGGATAACCACCCCAACTTTGCCAATGCACCGTGCTTAAACGCCGGCAGTAGGTTTCCACCTGGTGAACTTCGGGGGGACTCAACAGGTCGCTCACCACCACTTGCCAGGTACGCTCAGCGCGGTCAATCCAGTCTTCTAGGCGGGCTTGCAGCAGGTGGGAATCGGCCATTTCAGGGGTTGGGCGCTGTATAGGTCACCACACCGTTGGGCAGGATGGTTCCCTTGAACACCGTATCGCGCAGAGAGGCTTCCTGCAGGCGGGCGTGGTTGAGGCTGGCTTCCGACAAATCCGCCCGTTCCAGGTTCGTGCGCAGCAGGTCGCTCCAGGTCAAATCCGCCGCCGTCAAGTTGGCCTGGGATAAGTTCGCATCGGTTAAATAGGCGCCGCTTAGGTTGGCCCGTGAAAGGTCCGCCTGCACCAGGAGCGCCTCTGTTAAATTGGCCTGGGACAAATCGGCCCGGCGCAAATCTACCCGCGTCAGGTCGGCACCGGCAAAATTGGCCCCAACAGCGACCACGCGGCTCATCGTGGCCTCCGTCAGTTGCGCTAGACGCACATCCGCCCGTTGCAAATTGGTGGCGCTGCGCAGTTCGCTGCTGAGAATGGCCCGGCTAAGGTTGGCCCGCACCAACCGCGCGTCGGCTAAATTGGCGCCCCGCAAGTTCGCCTGGGACAAATCCGCCTCCGTCAAGTCGCAGCCCCGCAGGTTCGCCTGGGATAAATCCGCCCCCCGCAAACAAACCTCCCGCAAATCCAAACCACTCAAATCCACGCCGCTGAGCTGGGCCTGGCGGAAATCCTTTTCCCCCCGCTGAAGCCGCTGGCGCATATCCGCTGTTATGGTTTCTGTGGGGACAGGTTGGGGTGGAACGGTTTGGGGACGGAGGGTGTCCATTTGCGCCCTGACCCGTTGCCCCCGTTGCGACTGCCGCTGGAGTGTTTCCCGCAGGCGAGCCAGCCGTTCCTGCACCGATTCGCCGCGCATAGCCGGTGTCACCGTCAAACTTTCGGCCCAGTGGGGAATCTCCTCCCCCTTGACCCGACCAAACACCAGCAACGAACGAATATCCATTCCCTTCAAGCGGGGCAGTCCCTCCCGCAGACAGGTCACGGTTTGGTTTAGTGGTGGCACCGTCGGCCCCTCTACCAGCACTCGCAACTGGCCATTTTCCACAATGCCCTTACCCGTACAGTCCAGGGGCGCCAGGGTTGTCCGCAGCCAATCCGCCAGATCCGGGGTCGTCATCACCACAAGCTCTAGCATAGGTTGAATGGGGGTTGAGATACGCTCATCAACGTAACCCATGACTGAGGGCCGTTTCCATGAGCGAAATCACTAGGGCTGGCCACCGAGAACCCGGCTAAATGGTAGCACGATTTTCAGGGCATCGCTGCCTCGAAGACCAGGCCATCGGGCAAGGTGGCGCCGGTCAAGTCCACATCCGTCAAAATGGCCCGTTGCCAATCCACCTCCAACAAGTAGGCCCCCTGCAAATTGGCCCCCTGGAGCACCGCCCCGTTTAAGCTGGCCCCCTGCAAATTGGCCCCCTGTAAATTCGCCCCCCGCAGGACCGCCCGGGACAAATCCACCTGCCGCAGGTTAGCCCCCTGTAAATTCGCCCCCCGCAGAATGGCCCGGCACAAATCCGCCTGCCAAAAATTCGCCCCCCGCCCATCCAACCGATACAGATAGGCGCCGCTCACATCCCCATTGGTGACATCCGCCTGCACCAGCAAAGCCCCACTTAAATCCGCCCGGCTCAAGTTCGCCCCATTCAAGTCCGCCCGCGTCAGGTCCGCCCCCGCCAGCACCGCCCCCACCAGCTTCGCCTGAACCAAATTGGCCTCCACCAACCGGCAGTCGCTCAAATCCGCCTCCCGCAACACCGCCTGCTTGAGTTTGGCCCCCTGCAAATTGGCCCCCGCCAGGTAGGCCCCCGTCAAGCGCGCCCCACTCAAATCCGCCCCGGCCAGATTGGCTTCGCTGAGATTCACCCCGTTTAAGCCGGCCCGGTACAAATCCACCCCCTGCAAATCCCAGCCGCTGAACTCCCGCTCCCCTGCCCGATAGCGCTCCAGCAGTTCCTCAGCGTTCATCCCTTAGCGACCCCAACCGGCAGTTTCAGCATACCACGCCAGCAAACCGGTAAACAGCCCCAGCCCATCGGTCGGACCCAAATCCGGGTCGCAGGCCCGCTCCGGGTGAGGCATCATCCCCAGCACATTCCCCCGGCGATTGCAAATCCCGGCAATATCCACCACCGACCCATTGGGATTGGGGGGCAAGTAGCGAAACACCACCTGCCGGTGTTGCTCCAGCTCCCGGATTACCGCCGGTTCCGCGTAGTAGCACCCCTCCCCATGGGCAATGGGCAACTGCAACACCTGCTGGGGTTGGTAGTGGCACGTCCAGGGCAAATCCACCCGTTCCACCCGCACCGGCACCCGGTCGCAAATAAACTGCAAATCCCGGTTGCGCATCAAGGTCCCCGGCAGCAGGCCCACCTCCGTCAGAATCTGAAACCCGTTGCACACCCCCAGCAGCCACTTCCCCGCCTCCGCATGGCGAATGACCGCCGGCATGACCGGAGAAAACCGCGCCAGCGCCCCACACCGCAAGTAATCCCCGTAGCTAAACCCCCCCGGCAGCACCAGCAAATCCACCTCCCCCACCTCCATCTCCTCATGCCAAATCAGGCGGGTCGGCCAGCCCAACACCTGCTGCGTCACCCAGGCCATATCCCGGTCGCAATTGGACCCCGGAAATACCACAATCCCGCACCTCACCCTTGCGCCTCCAGGCGGAAGCGGTAAGTTTCGATGACAGGATTGGTCAACACCTCCCGACAAATACGGTCCACCTGGGCCTGGGCCTGGGCCTGATCCGGAGCCATCAGGGTCAATTCGATCAACTTCCCCATGCGCACCTGCTGCACCCCGTCGTAGTGGTGTTGTTGTAGTACACGGGTCACCGCCGTTCCCGCCGGGTCCAGCACCCCCGGTTTCAGGGTGATGTGAATTTCCGCGTGGTAGGTCGTCATGGCTCCCCGAACACCTCGGCTTCCCGACCAACCCACCACTCCCCCAAAGCCATCACATCCCGGTGAATCCCCTGCAACCGCCATTCATACTCCTCTGGCGACAGGTGGGGACGTTCCTCCTGCAACTTCAACAAACGCAGTTGCGCCAACAACCAAGGCTGATGCAACCGTCCCGTCGCCGCCATGTACCTTGCCAGCGCCTCCGGCGTCATGGGTCCTTTTTGGTCCATGATTTGTATTGTACGCTGCCCCGTCCTAAAAAATATCCGCCGGGTCGGCTGCCTGGAGTCGCCGCACGGAAATCGCCCCCGCCACAAAACACATCACCACCGTCAGCACCAGTACCGTGACCGCCCGGTTGAGCGTCATGGCAATGGGCAAGCGCGTCGCCAGGCGGGTCAGTGCATACAAGCCCTCCGACACCAGATAGCCCGGGATGAAACCCAACACCGCCAAAATCATCGCCTCCTGCAACACCACCAGCAGCAAATACCGGTCCCGATAACCAATCGCCTTCAACGTCGCATACTCCGCCAGGTGGTCCGACACATCCGTATAGAGAATCTGATACACCACCACGATCCCCACCACAAACCCCATGGCCGTCCCCAGCCCAAAAATAAAGCCAATGGCCGTGCCCGTCGCCCAGTAATAGCGCTCCAGCTCCGCAAATTCCTCATGGGTCAAGATACAGACATCATTGGCAAACGCCGCCGACGGTTTAGCCCCCTGGCAGAGAAATCCCCCCGGCAACTTCAGTTGGGTATTGAGCAATTCCCGCAATCTCGCCCGCGCCTGTTCCACATCCGTACCCGGTTTTAGGCGAATCAACCCCACATCCACCTGGGCCAGCGTCCGCCCCGGAAACATACGCACGAAATTTAAATCGCTGGTGATCACATTCCCATCCGCCGAAAACGACGCCCCCAGCTCGAACAGGCCCCCCACCGTCACCCGTCGCCGGTTCACCTCCGCCTGTACCCTGCGCCCGGCCATCAATGCCTCCACGATGAACTCCGTCCCAAACTCCTCCCGCGACAGGCGGTCAAACAGCACCACATCCGGCTGGCGGATCTGGGCAAGCTGGGCCTCCACCGCCGGGAAATCCAACACCGACACCGCCGGGTCAAATCCCAAAACCAGGATCGAGCGGGTGCAACTGGTGGCCTGGGGCGTGGGCGGGCAAACCGGACTTTTCCAGGGCATCAAATCCACATACAGGGGAGCCACACTTTCGACCTCCGGCAGGCTCAAAGCCTGGTACAACCGGCGCCGGGGAAACCGCTGCATGGCAAAAAACGCCTGGGACTGGGGATTGACCAGCACCAAATCTGCCCGCAACCGCCGATGCACCAACACCGCCGCCTCGAACAACGCATCCTGAAACCCCAACTGCACAAACATCAACACATCGGCAAAGGTGATCCCCGCCAAGGCCACCAATAGCCGGATCGGTTCACGGGACAACTGCAGCCATGCCAGGGGAATCCCCATACCTACAACTCAATCCGCACGTTCACCACCATGTTCGTTAAGCGTTGTACCAGAGGCGTCGCTGCCGGGTCCAGGGCAATTTTTACCTCCACCACCCGCGCATCCACATCCGCCACCGGGTCCGTATTCAACACATCCTTTTTGGCCACCTTCCATCCCACGCTGGTCACCGTGCCTTGGACCGGTTGGGGCAGCGCCGTCGCCGTGATCACCGCCCGTTGACCCACCCGCACCAGGGGCAGGTCTGTCTCGTACACCTCCGCCACCACCATCATCCGGTCCGTGCGCCCCAAATCCAAAATCCCCGCGCTGCCGATGGTTTCCCCCACCCGGGCGTGAATTTTCAGCACCCGTCCCGCCACCGGCGCCCGGATCAAACTCAAATCCAACTCCACCTGAGCCAGGGCCAACCGCTGCTGGGCCTCCGCCAACTGCACCCTGGCCAGTTGCACATCCACCGGTCGCACCTCCTGGAGACTCGCCAGCACCCCCCGGGCCTGCTGCAACTGCTTTTGCAACGTCTCCACCCGCAGGCGAAACCGGTCCAAATCCGCCGCCGCAATCGCCCCCTCCTGAAACAATTGCTGGCTGCGCTGGAAATCCTTTTGGGCCAGTTGCCACTCCGCCTCCAGCCGGCCAATTTCCGCGCGCTGGGCCTGGATATCCCCGGCTTTTGCCCCCGCCAGGACCTGTTGCAACCGCGCCTGGGCAATCGCCACCTGGGCCTGGGCCAACTGCACCTCCACCTGCCGCTTACGCGTGGTATCTAACGTTGCCAACACCTGCCCTGCCTGCACCCTGTCCCCTTCCCGCACCCGCAACTCCGCCAGCCGCGCCCCCTCGATGGAACTCGGTGCCGATAGAGTGATAACCTCCCCCTCCGGTTGAATACGCCCCAACGCCGCCACCATCGGCCGGGGAGTTGGTGTGACAACGGCCACCTGTTGGGCGCGTTCTGGTCGCAGCCGTCCATACACCCAACGTCCCAAGACCACCAGACCGGCTATAGCCCCCATTCCCAAAACGAACCACAACCAGCGGGCTGACAGCCACTTGCGTCCCATGCACCCCGGTGTCCCTTTGCCTTATCAAATCTTAATCAATTTTGCCGGTGGCCGCAGGGAACCCTATCAGCAGTCCCCAACAAAAAACCACTAGAGCCTACTGGCGCCAGTGGTGGAAGTTCGCGGTGAGTTAAAACAGGACTAAATTTTCGCTGGTTTATGCACGATGAAACTGATCATCTGGCACTGTTTGATATTGTCAAACGCCACCACCTTGATATACGCATCCGGGTATTCGTAGCGGCAGGCCTGCACCTCGTTGAGCACATCCTGGGCCGTGGTGGCATTAAACAAAGGCAGCTTCCACAGGGTCCAGTAGTGATCCTCCGCCGAGGAAGTTTCGTTGAATTCCACCGCCGGGATATAGCCCTTGTCCAAGATGTACTGAATTTGCTTGGCGATTTGGGCATCCGTCAAAGGCGGTAGATAGGAAAGGGTTTCGTAACGCCGTTGTTTCGGTAAGGTTTTCATGGTGGTATACTCCTGAAACACATCAACAACTTAAGATTCCAGTTCTGGCCAATTGGCAGCTGCGTCGGGGGTAATTTGGGTCAGTCGTTCCAGGTGTCGCTGGCGCTGTTGGATATTGGCCTGGCGAATCCCTGTGCGCACCATCTCCGGCAAGCTGTCCAGGATGGTCTCTGCCAGGTGTTCCCGCACCGTCATCACCCGAAACGCCAGGTCCTGCCGTTCCCGCAACAGGTCTTGCAGGTAACGCTCCCCATCCTGAATCTTTTCCGTGGAGGAAAAGCGGCTCAGCCAAATGGCCAGAGGCGGGTTCGTCTGGGACAGTTGCGCCATCACGACCCGTACAGCCTGGTAGGTGAGATAGCTGCTCAGGACTTGACTGGTCTGGCGGGCAATCTGCGGGTAGTCCATAGCCATTGGGAGGGAAACCGGTTAACCCCATCCTGCCATAGATGCCGGTGCGGTCCGGTTCCCCCGTAACCTTTCCTACAGCGTGTCCACCGCCTGGAATTCGAACTTGATTTCCTTCCAGAGTTCGCAGGCGGCAGCCAACTCCGGCGACCACTTGGCCGCTTCCCGGATGATTTGGTTGCCCTCCCGGGCCAGGTCCCGACCCTCATTGCGGGCTTGCACGCAGGCCTCCAGCGCCACCCGGTTGGCCGTGGCTCCCGGCGCGTTCCCCCAGGGGTGCCCCAGCGTCCCACCACCAAACTGGAACACGGCATCGTCCCCAAAGATTTCCAGCAGCGCCGGCATGTGCCACACGTGGATCCCACCCGAGGCCACCGGCATCACCCCCGGCATGGAGGCCCAATCCTGGGTGAAGAAAATCCCCCGGGACCGGTCCTCCTCCACATAGTCTTCCCGCATCAGGTCCACAAAGCCCATGGTGATGTTCCGGTCCCCCTCCAGCTTGCCCACCACCGTCCCGGCGTGCAGGTGGTCGCCACCCGACATCCGCAGGCACTTGGCCAGCACCCGGAAGTGAATCCCATGAATCTTTTGCCGGTCAATCACCGCGTGCATCGCCCGGTGGATGTGCAACAGCAGCCCATGATCCCGGCAGAACTTGGCCAGGGTGGTGTTGGCCGTAAAGCCCGCCGTCAGGTAGTCGTGCATGATAATGGGCGTCTTCAGCTCCGCAGCAAACTGGGCCCGCTTGAGCATCTCTTCACAGGTGGGGGCGGTCACGTTCATGTAGTGCCCCTTGATTTCCCCCGTTTCCGCCTGGGCCTTGGCAATGGCCTCCTGCACAAACAGGAACCGGTCCCGCCAGCGCATAAACGGCTGGGAATTGATGTTTTCGTCGTCCTTGGTGAAGTCTAAGCCACCCCGCAGGGCTTCATAGACCGCCCGCCCGTAGTTTTTCGCCGACAACCCCAGCTTGGGCTTAATCGTGCACCCCAGCAGGGGACGACCGTACTTATTCAGCTTGTCCCGCTCCACCACAATCCCATGGGGTGGACCTTGGAACGTCTTGAGGTAAGCCACCGGCACCCGAATATCCTCCAACCGCAGGGCCTTGAGCGCCTTGAACCCAAACACGTTCCCCACGATGGAGGTGAGCATGTTGGTGACCGACCCTTCCTCGAATAGGTCCAGCGGGTAGGCCACAAAGCAGAAGTATTGGTTTTCTTCCCCCGGCACCGGCTCGATATCGTAGCACCGGCCCTTGTACCGCTCCAGGTCCGTTAGGTTATCCGTCCACACCGTGGTCCAGGTCCCGGTGGAGGACTCGGCGGCCACCGCTGCCCCAGCCTCCTCCGGCGGCACCCCCGGCTGCGGCGTCACCCGAAAACAAGCCAGCAAATCCGTGTCCTTCGGTGTGTAATCCGGCGTGTAGTAAGTCAGACGATACTCCTTCACCCCGGCCTCAAAACCGGCGCGGGTCTGCGTTCGTGGGGCCATATTCCCTAACTCCTTTCCTGCACAATAACCGCCCTCATCCCGCCCTTGAGATTGCCGTCGTCAGGGGATGAATGGGGATAAAGACGGGTTTAATTTCACGTTATCACGAGAATTGCCCACCGCAACTTTGAAAGCTTTTATGGCAGACATAATGAAAAATTATTTATTGACTTTTATAAAGAATTTTGTACCCCAGACGGCCCTTTTTGCGGTAATGTAATGGTTTGACCCAACTGTAATTGATACAAATTATCAGGGCCATCACAATTTTTAATAACTGGTTAAAATACGGCATTTTGTTTTACGGTCTTCCGCCGTTGGCCGGTGCTCCGGTTAAACTGGAGGGGGGGATGGGGGGTACCATGTGGCGGCCGTTGCTATCAACGGTCTTTCATCGGGCTTGTCCCCTGTGTAGGCGACCGGCGGCAGGAGCCTTTTGTCGGGATTGTCAGCGGCAGGTGACTGCTTTGCAGTTGCCTCAGCCCTGGCGCTTTTGGCAGGAGCCGTTGCCCATGGCGGCCTGGGGGTGCTACCGGGATGCCCTCAAGCGGGTGCTCGGGGCGCTCAAGTACCAGGGAAAGGCGGAACTGGCGCGACCGTTGGGGCACTATCTGGGGGACCTGTGGCTCACAGGGGAACATGGATTAGCGCTGAAGCCAGCGGTGGTGCCCATTCCCCTGCATGCGGCCAAGTTGCAAAAACGGGGCTACAACCAGGCGGAACTGTTGGCTCGACATTTTTGTCAGTACGTGGATTTGCCCCTGTACTCGGATCTACTGGTGCGTCAAACGGAGACCCAGGCCCAGCATCAGCTATCCCCTGTGGAACGGGAAGCCAACCTGGCGGCGGCCTTTGCCTGTAATGGCCGTTCCCATTACCCCCGGCGCCCTGTTCTTTTGCTGGATGACATTTACACCACAGGGGCGACGGCCCGGGCAGCCCAGCGGGTGCTACAGCAGGCGGGTTGGTCTGTTGTGGGCATCTTGGTGGTAGCCACGGGTCGCTAGGGGCAGTTGCCGCCACCATTGCCGCAGGGACTGGTAGGCCCGTTGGGCAGCGCTATCCAGGGGCGACCAAAACTCGTGGGGACCCAGAGGCTGCCCCAGGGGAGAAAAGGCCATGCCCTGGGTGTGTAGAGCTTGCACTTGTTCCGGTTCCCAGGCGAAATTCAGCCAGTCACGCGCAGCTAGAGAGAGGGGGCGCTGGGCGGGCACCACCCAACCGTCGGCCCAGATGGCGCTGCCGCTGGTGGGCACCACGACGGCGATGTGGGGATAGCGGCGGCTCACGGGCAGCAAATCGCTCGACCAGCCAATGGCCACCCACACATCCCCCACCACCAGGGGCTGGATGTAGTAGCGGTCGCTGTAGAAACGTATTTGCTGATGCAGGGCAGCCAGACGTTCCTTTAGTTCAGGGAGCGGCCAAGGCGGCGCCGGGTTGATAGACAGGCCCAGGCTTTTGCAGGCAATGCCAAGCAGTTCCCGAAACTGGGCGATGCTACTGACGCGCTGGCGCAATTCTGGTCGCCACAGGTCCGGCCAGTCCTGGGGTTGCCAAGGGAGCACATCCCGCCGGTAGGCTAGCACCGTCATGCCCCAGCGGTAGGGTAGCCAATCCGGTTGGCCCCGATGTTGGGCTATCCCCTGCCAGGGGGGCGGCAACTCCGACCAGCGCGCCGGCATGGGCAGAGGAGACAAACGCCCCTGCGTCCGTGCCTGGTCCAACCAGGCCAGCCCCAAACCCACCACATCCGGCGGTCGGGGAACGGTCAATTGCCGGTACAGGTCCGGGAGTTGGTCGTGGCTGCGCACCTGCAAAGGGTGACGACGGCGAAACCGACGCAACCACACCGGGGGCAAGCTGTTTTTCAACAGATGCACCTGCAACCCACTGGCCCGTTCGATGACTGTGCAACCGGTCAACCAGGCCATACCCCCCGCCAATAGCCACCGTCGCGTCCGCACCCTTGTTTCCAGCCCCAGGAGTGACTTCCTAACCATTATTGACAAATGGGAGTGACGACCGGATGATGGGTGGTGCAAACCCGGTCTGGTGAACAATTATGCGTAGGCGGGTTGGTTTAGCAGTGTTAGGGGCACTGGCGGTCACGGCCTGTCAGCGGCAGACAGCGCCCACCGTGATCACCCAACCCCGTATTCGCTGGCGGGTAGCGACCAGTTGGCCCACGTCCCTAGATACCTTGTTTGGCGGGGTGCGCTACCTGGCCGATCAGGTGAAACAACTTACCGACGGGCGTTTTACCCTGACCCCCTTTGCCGCCGGGGAGATCGTGCCGGGGTTGCAGGTGTTGGATGCGGTGCGGGCAGGAACCGTGGAAGCCGGTCATACTGCCAGTTACTACTACCTGGGTCAAAATTCGGCGCTGGTGTTCGGCACCGGGTTGCCCTTCGGGTTGACCGCCCAGCAACAAAACGCCTGGTGGTACGCCGGGGGGGGATTAGCCGCCATGCAGGAGTTATATCGGGATTTCGGCGTCATTACCTTTCCGGCAGGCAACACCGGTGCCCAGATGGGGGGGTGGTTTCGGCGCGAGGTCAACTCCCTCCAGGACTTGCAGGGCTTGAAGATGCGCCTGCCCGGCTTGGGAGGCAAAGTTATGGCCCAGATGGGGGTCAATGTGCAGGTCCTGCCCGGGAGTGAACTGTTTTTGGCCCTGGAGCGGGGGGCGCTGGATGCAGCAGAATGGGTGGGTCCTTACGATGACCGGCGTTTAGGCTTGCCCCGGGCAGCCCGTTACTATTACTACCCCGGCTGGTGGGAACCCGGTCCCTCCCTGGAACTGCTGGTGAACCTACGGGCTTGGCAACAACTGCCTTCCGCCTATCAGCAGGCTTTGGTTGCAGCGGCCCAAGCCACCAATGCCTACATCCTGGCCCAGTACGAAGCCCGTAACCAGCAGGCTTTGCAGCAACTGGTGACCGAGGGGGTGCAATTGCGCCGCTATAGCGACGACATCCTCCGGCGGGCCTGGCAAATCACCCAGGATTTACTGGCCGACCAAAGCCGCCGCGAACCCACCTTTCGCCAACTCTACGCGTCCTGGCAAATGTTCCGTCGCGAGGGCCTCCGCTGGGCCAATTTGGATTCCCTGCCTGTGATCATGGCTTTTGCCCAGCTCGACCGACCGACTTGAGCATCCACCTGCCATAATGGAGCGGAGCGGGGTTACCCCCTGATGCCTAGCCAGAAACCTGACCGCTAGGGGGAGCGTCTCTACAGGTGATGAGGTCGTCAAGGAAAGCTGGTATGAAGCCAAAGGTGTGGTGGGGTGCCGTGATACCGCTACTGTTGCTGGCGGGACCGGCTTACGCTAGGGAACCGGTTGGGGCCATTGCCATTGGCAGCCGGGGGCGCTTTGGCTATAGCTATGACTGGAGCAATGCTGTCCAGGCCAACCAGCGGGCCTTGCAGGAGTGCGGCAGTCCCGATTGCAGGGTAGTGTTGACCTTCAACGGCGGTTGTGGGGCCATCGCGGAAGGACAAGGACGGTTGGGTACAGGCACCGGCAAGACCCGGCAACTGGCGGAACAGGCAGCCCTTAAGATGTGCAACGACCCCACCTGTCAGGTAACCGTTTGGGCCTGTAATTCGCCCCGCTGATGACCCCTTCCCTGGCCCGGCGGATTATTGTGGCCCTGGATGTGGCCGACGGGGAGAGTGCCCTGGCCTGGGTGGACCGCCTGCCCCAGGTGCAGTGGTGGAAGGTGGGTTTGGAGTTATTTACCGCCGCCGGTCCGGGGATCCTCCGGGAACTGAAAGCCCGGCAAAAGTCCATCTTTCTCGACCTGAAGTACCACGACATTCCCCGCACCATCGCCCGGGCTTGTCGAGTGGCCGCCCACTACGGTGTGGATCTGCTGACTTTGCATGCCACTGCCGGTTCCGCCGCCTTGACCGCCGCCCAAGGTGCCATTGCCGGCTCTGGTCTCCGACTGATTGCCGTGACGTTGCTCACCAGCATCGACCAGGAGCAATTGCGCCGGGAATGGGCTACCCCCTGGACAACCACTGAGTACGTGTTGCACTGGGCGCGGCTGGCGCACCAGTCCGGGTTGGCGGGTGTGGTCTGCTCCCCCCAGGAGGTTGCCCAGGTGAAACAAACCTTGGGGCCGGATTTTTTATGTGTTTGTCCGGGAATTCGTTGGCTGGAGGAAGATGAGGATGACCAACGCCGCACCTGGACGCCCCAGGCTGCCCTGGCCGCTGGTGCTGACTTCCTGGTGATTGGCCGTCCCCTGCTCCAAGCGGCCCGCCCCGAACAGGTGTGGCAAAGGTTGATGCAGATGGAAACCTGACCCCTAATTTGGCTCTGGAATTAACTTTTTGCTTACCCCGACTTAATATGACCTTAATTTGGAAGGTTTAAGATAAAAATTTATGGTCAGCAAGCTACTGCTGGGGGTGTTGTGGATGGAGCTTATCGAGGGCAAATTTTTATCGCGGGATAGGCCGGAGGAACGGTGGTTTGAGGGGTTTAATTTCTCTTAAGTTTTTAGGGTTTACCCTCTGGGAATCTCTGGCTAGAATGAAGGTGGCCAGCTATTTTTAAACCTATGGAATCAGGGGTTGAGGTTCC